>DASZKZ010000053.1:0-12507 GCA_035552595.1 Candidatus Dormiibacterota bacterium | reverse complement strand
CGGCGACGGGCTGGCCATGGCCCGCCAGTACGGGGTGGACTGGTGGCCGCTGGCGCGGGACGCCGGGGGCATCCAGGACAGCGGGCTCCACGACGCCCTGGGCGCCCGGGGGATGCCGCTGACGGTCTTCTACGATCGCTCCGGGCAGGTGCGGACTGTGGTCTTCGGCGCCCTCACCGAGGATGACCTGCGCAGCCGCATCCAGTCGCTCTACGGGATCGCCGCCTGAGCCTCAGGCGGTGGCGGCCTCGCGCTCGGCGCGCAACTCCTCGGCGAGCGTCCTGACGGCCGGGGTGAGCTTCTCAGGGAGACGCACGGAGATCTCCGCGATGAGGTCGCCGTGGCCGCCACCGCGCATCTTGGGCATGCCCAGGCCGCGCAGGCGCAGCCTGGCCCCGTTCTGGGTGCCGGGGGCGATGCGCAGCTGGGCGGTGGTGCCGCGCAGGGTGGGGACCGCCACCTCCCCGCCGAGCAGGGCGACGTCGAGCGGGACCGACACCTGCACGCGCAGGTCGTGGCCGTCGCGCGTGAAGCGGCGGTGGGGGCGGATCCGGACCTGGACGAAGAGATCGCCGGAGGCGGCGCCGGCGCTGCCCGCGCCGCCCTGGCCGGCGGCGCGCACGCGCGCCCCATCGGCGACCCCGGCGGGGATGCTGATCTCCACGCGGCGCGTGCGCCCGCCCTCGCTGAGCTCGAGGGTGCGGGTCGTTCCCGCGTACGCCTCCTCCAGGGTGATCTCGGCGGTGCCCTCGACGTCACCGCCGCGGCGGGCGGGGGCACGGCGCGCTCGGCCGGTGGGGGAGCCGGAGCGCCCGAACATGGAGTGGAAGAAATCGGAGAAGGGATCGGCGTCGCCGAACATGCTCTCCAGCTCGTCCGGGGAGACGGTGCGGTACTCGACCTGCGGCCCGCTGCCCCCGCCGGTGGCACCGCCGAAGGGGGAGGGTCCGGGACGTCCCGCCTTGTCCCAGGCCTCGTACTCGCGCCAGCGGGGACCGACCTCGTCGTAGAGACGGCGCTTGTCGGGGTCGCTGAGGACCTCGTTGGCCTCGTTGACCTCCTTGAAGCGGCGCTCCGCGGCGGGGTCGTTCTGGTTGAGGTCGGGGTGGTGCTTGCGGGCCAGCTTGCGGAAGGCTGCCTTGATCTCCTTCTGGGTCGCCGTGCGCGGCACCCCGAGGATGGCGTAGTAGTCTTGGAAGGCTGTGGCCACGCGGCAGTTGTACCCGATCCCGCGCGACCGCAAAACGACAGGCCGGCGCGCCCACCGCTATCACACCCCCGGTGGCGGCTCGCCGCCTCGCTATGGTCTCCCGGTGACGTCCCCTCACGGCCTCGGGGTCCAGGTGCGCCGCGAGCGCGTGCGCCACGGCCCCCTCGATCTGCTGGCCACCACCTTCCCGCTCCGCCAGGGCCTCGACGACCCGACCGTCCGGGTCGGGGGAGGCGGGATCTGGCGAGCGCTGCGCACCGCGGCGGGGCCGGCCACGCTCCACCTGCGCGTGGACGGGGACGAGCTCGAGGCGGCCGCGGTGGGCCCGGGGGCGCGCGCGGCGCTCGATCTCGCCCCGGCCCTGGCCGGGCTCAACGACAGACCGGTCCAGCTGCACATCCGTCACCCCGCGCTGGCGGAGGCCCGGCGACGCAACCCCGGGCTGCGGCTCACCGCCGGCACCTCCGTGTTCGACGCGCTGGTCTGGGTGGTGCTGGCGCAGAAGGTGGTCGGCCTCGACGCCCGCCGCGCCTACTGCGACCTGGTCCGCCGGGTCGGCGACCCCGCCCCGGGCGGAGACGGTCTCCTCCTCCCCCCCGACCCGGTGCGCCTGGCTCGCACGCCCTACTGGACCTTCCACGAATGCAACGTGGAGAGGCGCCGTGCCACCACCATCGTCGGCGCCGCGCACCGTGGCGGCGCCCTGGACAGGCTGGCCCACCTCCCCGCTGAGGAGGCTCGCTCGCTGCTGCGCACGCTGCCCGGCGTGGGCCAGTGGACGGCGGCGGAGGTCACCGCGGTCAGCCACGGTGACCCCGACGCGGTTCCCCTCGGTGATTTCCACGTGCCCAACGTGGTCGCGTACGCGCTGGCCGGGGAGGCACGGGCCACGGACGAGCGGATGCTCGAGCTGCTCGAGCCCTATGCGGGCCAGCGTGGCCGGGTGATCCGCCTGCTCATGTCGGCAGGACGGGGCGCGCCCCGCTACGGCCCCCGGCTCAGCCGCCAGGACATCCGCGCCCGCTGACCACGGGGGCGCGGGCTCCTCCCAGCGGACGAACGGATGTTCGGGTACACTGCCGGCAGCCATGACCACGGTCATCGACCCCGTCGCCGGCGCTCTCGCCCAGCTGCGTGCCAGCGGCACGGTGGCAGGCAGGATCGTCCATGAGGAGCTGATCCCGGCCGACCCGGCGCGCTATGGCGAGTGGCCGGGAGCCCTCGACCCCCGCCTCCTGACGGCGCTCCGCGCCCGCGGCATCGACCGTCCCTACGTCCACCAGTCCGAGGCCATCGGCCACGCCCTGGCCGGCCGAGATGTGGTCGTGGTCACCCCCACGGCCAGCGGCAAGACGCTGGCCTTCGCCGCGCCGGTGCTCGACGCCTGGCTGCACGACCCCGAGGTCCGATCCCTGTGGCTGTTCCCCACCAAGGCGCTGGCGCAGGACCAGCTCGCCACCCTCCAGGACATCTCCGCGCACCTTCCCAGTGGCCTGCGCGCCGCCACCTACGACGGCGACACCGCTCCCGGACTGCGTCGCGCGGTGCGCAACGACGGCAACATCGTGGTCACCAATCCCGACATGCTGCACAGCGGGATCCTGCCCCACCACACCAGCTGGGTGCGGCTCTTCCAGCACCTCCGCTACATCGTGATCGACGAGCTCCACGCCTACCGCGGGCTGTTCGGCTCCCATCTCGCCAACGTGCTGCGGCGACTGCTGCGGCTCTGCCGCTTCTATGGAAGCAACCCAACGGTGATCGCCTGCAGCGCGACCATCGCCAACCCGCGGGAGCTGACCGAGAGACTGCTGGAGCGGCCCGTGCAGCTGGTCGACGTCAACGGCGCTCCCCGAGCCGCCCGCCGGCTCTGGTTCTGGAACCCCCCGCTCGTCGACGGCACCATGGGGGTGCGGCGCTCGGCCACGCTGGAGGCGCGCCGGCTCATGGCGGAGCTGCTCAACCGCAACCTCCAGACCATCGCCTTCACCCGCAGCCGCTCCGGTGTCGAGGTGCTGCTCACCTATCTGCAGCGGCTCAATCCCGCCCCCCGGCAGGGCGGCACCTCGGCGGTGCGCGGCTATCGCGGTGGATACCTTCCTCTGGAGCGGCGTGCCATCGAGGCCGGGCTGCGCGACGGCAGCGTCCGCGGGGTGGTCAGCACCAACGCGCTCGAGCTCGGCATCGACATCGGCAATCTCGATGCTGCCATCCTTGTCGGTTACCCGGGGACCATCGCATCGACCTGGCAACAGCTCGGTCGTGCCGGCCGGCGCGACACCGAGTCGCTGGGAGTGTTCATCGCCAGCGACTCCCCGCTCGACCAGTTTCTGGTCAACAACCCCGCCTACCTGCTGGAGGCGCCCGCCGAGCATGGGCTGATCAATCCCGACAACCTCCTGGTCCTGGGCGGCCACCTCCAGGCGGCGTCATTCGAGCTGGCGTTCGAGGCCGGCGAGTCGTTCGGCAACGCGGGCGCCGCCACCACCGGCGCGCTCCTCGACCTGTTCACCGACGACGGCCTCGTCCACCGCAGTGGTTCGCGATATCACTGGGCGGCGGACGCATTTCCCGCCGAGGCGATCTCGCTGCGCCGCGCCGCCGCCACCAACGTGGTGATCATCGACACCTCCACGAGCGCGGGTGGTCCCGGCCAGGGCCCGCAGGGACCGTGGGCGGGCAGCGGGGGAGGGCGGCCGGGAAGCCAGGGGCGGGTGATCGGAGAGGTGGACCAGTTCGCGGCGCAGGTCCTGGTCCACGACGACGCCATCTACCTGCACGAGGGACGGCAGTTCCACGTCGAGCGCCTCGACTGGGAGGAGAAGCGAGCCTACGTGCACCCGGTCAGCGTCGACCACTTCACGCTCGCCGAGACCCGGACCACCCTGCAGATCCTGGAGCGCTACCAGGGCCCGGTCGGCGACCTCTGCCGGCGCTCGCTCGGAGAGGTGCGGGTGAGCCGGCTGGCGACGATGTACAAGAAGGTGCGCTTCCTCACCAATGAGAACATCGGCGCCGGGCCGATCACGCTGCCCGAGCAGGACCTCCACACCATCGCCGCCTGGACGGCGTTCGATCCGGCCGGCGTGCGGGGGATGCCCAGGGTGGAGCTCGACGCCGCCCTCAGCGGCCTGGCCGCGGTGTTCCACTCCGCCGCCTGCCTGCTGTGCATGTGCGATCCCCGGGACCTCGGCACCCAGGCTCAGCTGCGGGCCGCCGCGTCTCCGCCGACGGTGCTGGGAACGCCCCTCGCCGAGGCCAGACCGTCCGCCACGGAGCCCCAGGAGTTCGTCCCGGGATGGCGGCCCGGAGGCACCGGGTCGGCTGCCCAGCCGACCGAGATGGGCTGGCCGACCGTGTACGTCTACGACGCCGTCGCCGGTGGGGTGGGCTTCGCCGAGCGCTGCCACCAGATGCATCTCGAGCTGGGGACCATGGCGAGCCAGCTGGTCACCGGGTGTGGCTGTGCCACCGGCTGCCCGTCCTGCGTGGGGCCGGCGGCGTCGCATGTCGACGCCCGGGCGTCCACCCTCGAGCTGCTCCGGCTCGCCCTGAAGCGGTGACCGGCACGCTACCGTCGCGCTGATGTGCCCCAGAGCCCGCTCCGCGCGGATCCCCACGGCCTCGCCGCGGTCGCGGCCGTCGCCGGCGGCGATGGGCGCCCGCCTGGTCCGCGCCGACCCCGCCTTCGCGGAGGTCGTCCGGGCGGCGGGCCCCTTCGCTCCCCGGCCGCCCAGCGGCGACCCCTTCGGCGCCCTGGCCCGGGCGATCTCCTACCAGCAGCTGGCGGGACGCGCGGCGGCGGCGATCCACGGCCGCTTCCTTGCCCTCTACGGCAGCGACCCGCCCACTCCGGCAGCCGTGCTGGCCACCCCCATCGAGGGGCTGCGCGGCTGCGGCCTCTCCGGCGCCAAGGCGGCCGCCCTGCTCGACCTCGCCCTCAAGTTCAGCGACGGCACGGTGCCCGTCGAGCGGCTCGCCGCCATGCCCGACGACGAGGTGATCGCCAGGTTGACGGCGGTGCGAGGGGTGGGCCGATGGACCGCGGAGATGTTCCTGCTCTTCGATCTGGGCCGGCCCGACGTGTGGCCGGTCGACGACTTCGGCGTCCGCAAGGGGTGGACAGTGATCCACGGGCTGGACGCCATGCCCGCGCCGCGCCAGCTCATGACCGACGGGGAGCCGCTTCGGCCGCATCGCTCAGTGGCTGCCTGGTACTGCTGGCGGGCCGTCGATACCCGGACCCCGTGAGCTGCTCGGCCCCGCCGCCGGCCTGAGCCACGCCCACCAGGGCCACGTCCGCGCCCGCGGCCGGAGCCTGCGCGGCGAGGCGCCGTCCCACCAGGTGGCGGCCACCCCTCCAGCGGATCAGCCGGGTGCCGGTGGTCACGGATGGGAGGTGTTCGAGGCGGCGCAGCGGCGACTCCGCGGCGGCCAGGTCGGCACGGTGCGCGGCCCGGCGCTTGGCACCGTCGACCAACAGGAGGACGGCAACCCCCAGGCTGGCGGCCGCGGCGAAGGCGAAGAGCCCCAGCGATGCGCGCTGCAGCTCGGAGGGCAGCACCGCGGCCACCGCGGCGGCGAGCACCGCCAGTGCCAGGGCGATGGCGGCGATGATCAGTGGGCGCGGCATGACGGCATTCTACGAAGAGCTCGAGGGGCCCTCCGGAACGGCGGCCCGGCATATCCGCCAGAACGGGAGGGAGCGGCCGGCGGACAGGCCACCGACCGCTCCACAGGAAGGGGGATGCAGCTTGCGGCTGCCCTCCCAGTATACGAATGGGGCTCGCTTTCTCAGCCGCTGTGAGCCGCCGGCGGGTCCTGGAACCGGGCCACCGTGAACCCGATGCTCAGCGGCACGACCAGCGCGAACATCACCAGCATCAGGGTGAGCACCAGCAGTGGGGCTCCGCTCGCCTGGTTGTGGATGAACGCGTATTCGATCATGCCGGCGATGACCGCGTAGGCGAGCAGGGCCCAGCGTCCCACCCGGAAGAGGACCGGCCAGGCGAAACCGCGGTGCCGCGACAGCAGGACCAGGCTGGCCGCCCAGAGCAGCGCGCTTCCCACCAGCAGGACGACGGGCAGGACCAGCGACGGCGCGTTGGGGAAGTTGCCGGCCATGACGATCCCACCGATGACCACCAGTGCCAGCGAGCCGATGGTCAGCTGGGTGACCGGGGGCAAGGGCGGAGCGGCTGTCGGTGGGGCGGCGGGGTCGGCGGCCGCCGTCATTGCGTCGCCACCCGGGTCATGATCATCAGCGTGGCCACCTGCATCGCGCCGGTGATGCCCGCCGCATAGATGAAGCGACGCATCAACCTGCCGATCACCTCGCCATTGGGCCGTGGTTTCTTCATCTCGAAGAGCACTGCGATGTTGGCGGGCTCCAGGACCCCGAGAGCGATCGTCGCCATCACCCCGACCACGATGAACGAGGCCACCAGCCAGGCATGGTTGGCGCTGGCGGGGTCGAGGTTGCCGATCACCACGGCCAGCTGGAAGCCCGAGGCCAGGGTCATGACCACCAGCGTGGGCATGATCAGGACCATCATCGGCATGAACTTCGACGAGAACTCGGCGCGAGCGGGGATGGAGAGGCGGCCCAGGATGGGGCCGACCACGAAGCCGACGAAGAGGTCGATGCCCGTCCAGAGGCCGCCGCCGGCCACGTGGTAGAACATCAGCGCCCAGCGCCAGTTGGCGGCGATAGAGACGATCAGGCCGACGATGATCACGGCCACGATGGGAAGCCCGCGGAGAGGCACCACCTGGATGGCCGGCCGAGGGGGGGCGGCGGCTGGTGCTGACGGTACCCCGTCGGCGGTGATGACACTCATGGCCGGACTTCTCCTCGCAGCTGTGACCTCGACGGCATCTCGCCGTCCGCCCGGACTCTACGGTGCGGACGGGGCCGGTGGGGAACGGCTCTGAGGGTTGCCTGACGAACAGGTGTTCGATAGGCTGCGCGGGTGACCCCCTCCCAGGCGGCGACGGTGAGCGCGCTGCGGGCCCGCATCGCCTCGCTCGCCGGCGCCGGCGCGCCGGCGCCACCAACCCGGCCCTCCCGGCCCGACCTCCGCGATCGCGCCGCCGCGCTGGGATTCCAGCAGGAGAGCGCCGGCGACGGGATCGCCTTCGTGCGCCGCCGCACCATCGACCTGCTGCCCTCCCTGGAGCGCGCCGGGCTGTCCGCGCCTCCCCCGATCGCCGCCCTCCTGGCCCTGCTCGGCCAGCCCTGCGGCCCGGGTGGCCCCGTCTGGGTGTCCGGCGAGGGGATCGGCGTGCTCGACATCGAGAGCCTGGGGTTGCATGGCAGTGGCGTGATGGCATTTCTGGTGGCGCTCGGCGTCCAGCGCGGGGCTGTGCTCGACTGCGAGCAGCTTCTCCTCGCCGACCCGGGTGGTGAGGCGGGCCTGCTCACCGCCGTGGCCGGGCGGATCAGCGAGCACCGCCTCTGGTTGACCTACAACGGTCGCAGCTTCGACATCCCCGTCCTGGCGGCGCGCTGCACCATCAACCGGCTCGATCCGGTCAGTGTGCAACCTCGCCTCCACGGCGATCTCCTCGGACCGGTGCGCCGGCTCTTCCGCGAGCGGCTCGGCCCCTGCACCCTGCGTCACGCCGAGATGTCCCTGCTCAACCACCATCGCGTCGACGACGTGCCCGGCGCGGAGGCGCCGGCACGCTATCGCGCCTGGCTGCGCGGGGCGCCCGCCCCGGTCCTCGCCGGCGTCGTCGACCACAACCTCCAGGACATCGTCAGCACGGCCCTTGTGGGCGCCCGGCTGGCGGCTCATGTGGGCGGCGAGAGGATCAGGCCGGCCCACGCCGCCGACGGGTATCACCTGGCGCGCCACCTGGAGAGGCGAGGCGTCGCGGACGCGGCCGAGGCCGAGCTGCGCGCCACGGTGGCGGCAGGGATCGATCCCTGGGCGAACCGGGCCACCCATCGCCTCGCGGTGACGCTGCAGCGGCGCGGCGCCATGGAGGAGGCTCTCGAGCTCTGGCGACGGCTCCATCTCGCCGAGCCTCGGGATCTGCGCGCCGCTCGCGGCTACGCCATCAGGCTCGAGCGCAGCGGCGAGATCGCCGCCGCCGTCGAGGTGTGCATGGAGGTGCGCCGCATCCGCGCACACCTCGGTCCGTGGTGGGAGAGGATGCGCGGCGGCGGGGTGCGCGGCGGCGCCGAATGGGACGGCCGCGAGCTCCGCTTGAGGCGCCGGCTGCATTCGTAGAATGAGCCACCTTGCAGGAGGAGACGACACCGCCGCGCACGCCCGGCACCGTCACGCCTGATTCCACCAGCGGACTGGGCTCGAGGGCGCTGCGCTTCACCATCCTCATCCTGCTGGCTCGCATCCTCTCGCGGGTTCTGGCGCTGGTGGCGGTGGTCGCGATCGGCAACGCGCTCGGCGACGCGCGGTTCGGGCAGATGCAGACGGCGGTGACCTACACCGCGCTGGTCGGCGCCATCACCGACGTCGGGTTCACCGCTCTCTACGTGCGCGAGGGCGCGCGCGAACGCCACAACCTGACCCGCTACTTCAACAACGTCGCCTCCGTCAAGCTGTTCCTGATCGCCATCTCGCTGCCCATCCTGGCGGCGTGCCTGTGGTTCGCCGGCATCGAATCCCTGCTGCTGCCCTCGTTCGCCCTGCTCGTCCTGAGCGGCTACTCACTGCTGCTGCGCAGCACCCTGTACGCGCTGCAGCGGCTCAACTTCGAGATCGCCGAGATCGTCCCCGAGACGGCCGTCATCCTCGGCATGGCATTGATCGGGGCGCACCTCCACGCCGGCACCGGCTTCTTCCTGTGGGCCTACGTCGCGTCCTCGGGGTTCGCCACCGTCTACTTCATCGTGGTGCTGCTCGGCAGGCACATCCTCACGCCCCGCTGGCGGCTCGAGCCGGCACTGTTCCGGCAGTGGATCAGGGCGGGCATCCCGCTGGCGATCACCTATCTGCTCACCACCGTGTACTTCAAGCTCGACGTGCCCATCCTGCAGCACTTCCGCTCCTACAACGAGGTGGGCTGGTACACGTTTGCCTACCGGCCCTTCGAGGCGCTTCTCTTCATCCCCGCGACGCTGCGCACCGTCGTCTTCCCGGTGCTGTCGATCTACTATCGCAGCGCCCCCAACCGTGTCCTCGCCTCCGCGGAGAAGCTGTTCAAGGGGCTGGCCATCATGGGCTGGCCGATCACCGTCGGGCTCTTCCTGCTGGCGCCGCAGTTCATCGACCTGCTCACCACCAGGTTTCCGCAGAGCGGCGCAGCGCTGCGCATCCTCGCGCTGGCCGTGGTGTTCATGTTCGTCGACAACACCTTCGCCGCAGTGCTCAACGCCGTCGATCGCCAGAAGCTCTACGCGTACGTGGCGCTCAGCGGACTGGTGATCAACTTCGGGCTCAACATCATCCTCATCCCCCGCTTCGGCTACATCGGGGCCAGCTGGGCGACGGTGGCCACCGAGATGGGCCTGGTGCTCACCGGGTGGCTGGCTCTGCGCAGCGCTCTGGGCACCCTGCACGTGGTGCGCAGCTGCTGGAAGCCCTTTGTGGCAGGCCTGGTCATGGGAGGATTCGTCTGGCTGGTCAACCCCCACGGGCGCCTTGCTCTGGTCGCGGTCACGGTGGCGGCGGCGGCCGTCTACGCGGTGATGCTGGTGCTGCTGCGCACCGCGGACGACGAGGAGATGTCGATCATCCGGCGAACGCTGCGGAGGAGCCCGCCGGCGTCACCGGGGTGAGGGGTGGGCCGCCGGCGCTGCGCTGACGGGTCTACGGACCGCCCGGGGCCGCCGCGGGGGCGGGGGTGGCGGTCGCCGCAGCCTGAGTCACTCCGGTGTTGTCCCATTGCGCGAAGGGGATCTGCCAGTCGGCCTCACCGTTGGTGATGTCGGCGATGTTGCCGGTGTGGCTGATCACCACGACGTCACCGGGGACCGAGTAGCTGAAGAAGATGGTGGCGTGGGCGTTGCTGAGGTTGACGCAGCCGTGCGAGACGTCGGTGAACCCCTGAGAGGGCTCCGACCACGGCGCCGCATGGATGAAGAATCCATTGGTCGAGATGGCGGTGTCCTCGTAGACGTAGTCGTGGTAGTAGTTGACGTTGCCGGGATGGCACGCCGCCCCGCCGAAGGTGCCGCAGGAATCCATCATCACCTTCGGTGCCTTGTAGAGCACCACCAGCGTGCCCTCGAGGGTGCGGAAGCCGGGCTTGCCCAGGCTCACCGGCCAGGTGGCGACCAGCTGATCATTGGTGTACACCTGCATCTGATGAGTGGTGTCGTCGATGAGCGAGACGTGCTTCTCGCCGACGGTGAAGCTCTTGGTCCACCCGGCCAGGCCCCAGATGCCGTTGCCGGCGTTGACGCCGTGGAAGGTGGCCGTGACCGTGACCTTGGTGCCGCTCTGCCAGTACACCGCGGGGCGGTAGTGAAGCTCGGAGCCGTCGAACCAGTGCCACGCGCCCGTCTGAGCCGGGGTCGACATCACCTGGAGGTGCTGCACGATCCCGGCCCGCTGGGCCAGCGGCACCGAGGTGTTGAAGTGCAGGTCGATGGGCTCTCCGACACCGACGGTGGCGCCATCGTCCGGGGTGGAGGTGGTCAGCAGCTTGCCGGTGACGGTGCCCAGCGTCGAGAAGCTGGTGACCGTGCTGGTGTGGGTGCCGGCCGCCCCGCTGGCGGTCACCGTCACCTGGTACTGGGAGCCGGGGTCGAGGCCGTCGCTGGCCGTCCAGGTGCGCCCGTCCGGCGAGAGCTGCCCGGTGACGGTCGGTCCGCCGACCTTGGTCACGACCACCGCCGTGAGGCTGCCGGCGTTGCTCGACACGGTGACGGGCGCGTCCAGCGCGACGCCGCTGGCGTGGTCGGCGGGGGTCACCGTGACCTCCGGCGGCGCCACCGCGAGCACTGCGTTGGGCGTGCCGATCGCGACCGGTCCGGCTCCGGGCGAGGAGCAGCCGGCCAGCAGGGCCATCCCGCCTGCCGTGCTGGCGAGCAGGAATAGGCGACGAGAGTTCATCAACAACCAACTTACCATGGGCACACTGCATCAAAGCCGTGCGATTGCACGGATGTGCGCACCGTGCCGAGCGTGCAACGCGGGCCGGGGGCCGATCGTTTCGGAGGTGGCGGGTGAGCGAGAGCCTGATCTCGGTCGGGGAGCTGGCCGGGCTCATCGATTCCGGCAGGGCACCGCTGCTGCTCGACGTGCGCTGGAGCCTGGCCGGCCCACCCGGAAGGGACGAGTACCTGGCCGGGCATCTGGCGGGCGCTCACTTCGTCGATCTGGACAGGGATCTGGCCGCTCCGCCCGGGCAGGGCCGGGGGCGCCATCCTCTGCCCGAGGCCGCCGTGTTCGAGGCGGCGATGCGCCGCTGCGGTGTCGACGACGGGTCGGCGGTGGTCGTGTACGACGCGTCCGGCGGCGTCAGCGCGGCGCGGGCCTGGTGGCTGCTGCGCTATTTCGGCCACGGCCGGGTCCGCCTTCTCGACGGCGGGGTGGCGGCGTGGACGGCGGCGGGCCTCCCGCTCACCACCACCGAGCCCTCGTCCGCCTCAGGGAGCTTCAGCGCGCGGCCCGGTGGCATGCCCGTGGTCGGCGCCGCGGCGGCGGCCCGCGTGGCCCGCGACGGGGTGCTGCTCGACGCCCGCGCCGCCGAGCGCTACCGCGGTGACCAGGAGCCGATCGACCCCGTGGCGGGGCACATCCCCGGCGCCCGCAGCGCTCCGACCCTGGCCAACCTCGGCGCCGACGGGCGCTTCCTCGAGCCAGCCGTGCTGCGCGCCCGCTTCGCGGCGATGGGCGCGACCCCCGCCTCTCAACCCGTCGGTGCGTACTGCGGCTCCGGGGTGACAGCCGCGCACGAGGTCCTGGCCCTCGAGCTGGCCGGGATCACCGCCGCCCTCTACCCCGGTTCCTGGAGCGAATGGATCAGTGACCCGGCGCGCCCGGTCGCTGCCGGGCCCCAACCCGGCTGAGGGCCTAGTTGAGTCGCTCCACCACCATGGCCATGCCCATGCCCCCGCCCACGCACATGGTCTCCAGGCCGATCGTCTTGTCGAGGGTGCGGAGGTCGTTGAGCAGGGTGCAGAGGATGCGCGCCCCGGTCATGCCGAAGGGGTGCCCCAGAGCGATGGCCCCGCCGTGGGGGTTGAAGCGGTCGTCGAAGGGATCGACGCCGATGCCGCGGGCGGCGGGGATGCACTGGGCGGCGAAGGCCTCGTTGAGCTCGACCACGTCGACATCGTCGATGGCCATCCCGGCGCGGGCCAGGGCCTGCTTGCTGGC
>DASZKZ010000052.1:0-7516 GCA_035552595.1 Candidatus Dormiibacterota bacterium | reverse complement strand
AGCGGATGATCCTACTGGGCGTGATTTTGATGATCATCGGCTTCATCGCCGGGATTCCCATCCTGTGGACGTTGGGGATCATCCTCGCGGTGATCGGCGTGATCCTGGCCCTCATGGGCAGCATGGGTCGCGCGGTGGGTGGCCGGGCGCACTACTGGTGACCCACGGCTGATGGGCCGGCGCTGACCCTTGTCGGCGCCGGTCCCGTCAGCTCCATTTCTGTCGTTCTGACCGGCTTGGGACGCTCGATGCGCCGCCCCGATCGTGTGGCGGGCCGCCGGGTGCATCGCTCCTATAGTCGGTCCGCGCCATGCCAGCACCCGTAACCCACCAGCCAGCGCGAACGTTGCCCCACAAGATGCGTCCGGAGTCTGTCCGGTGACACTGCCGAGGGCGTACGAGGATCAACTTGTCGAGCGTGCCAAGGGTGACGCCGACGCCTTTGGGGAACTCTACGATCACTATTTCGGGCAGATCTACCGGTTTGTCTACAGCCGCCTGCGCGACCAGGACGCGGCCGAGGACGTCACCTCCGAGGTGTTCTTCAAGGCCCTCCGCGCCATCGGCAAGTACAAGCCCAGCGGTCACCCGTTCAGCTCGTGGCTCTACCAGATCAGCGTGAACGCCATCGCCGACCACTACCGAGCCAAGAAACCCGTGTCCAACCTCGATGACGCCATCGGGGTCGCGGACCCGCAGCGGCCTCTCGACGAGCGCGTCGCCGAGCGGGAGGAGGCGGCGCGAGTGTGGGCCGCCATCGACAGCCTTCCCGAGCAGCAGCGCACCGCCATGACCCTGAAGCTGGGCGAGGACCTCAAGCTCGCCGACATCGGCATCGTCATGGGCAAGAGCGAGGGGGCCGTCAAGCTGCTCATCCACCGCGGGATGATCGGGCTGCGCGCGCGCCTCGACGTCGCCTCCTTCGATCGCGGGGAGGTGTGATGACGGACTCGCGCTGGTTCGATGCCGAGATCGACGAGATCTTCAAGGGCGACCCCGAGCTCGCCGAGCTGGCCCAGTCGGTCCGTGCCGCCCGCCCTGAGCCTCCCCTGGATCCCCGCTACCAGGGAGTGCTCCGCGCCTCGCTGATGCGCGAGGCGCCCGCGGCGCTGGGCTCCGCCGGCAGGGCTCCCAGGGCCGCCGCCCAGCGGACCATCCGCCCGGCCGGGTTGCGCGCGCGGCGGGTCGGCTGGTGGCGCTCGACGCCCTCGGCGTGGGGAGCGGCCGGGCTCGGCGCCGCGCTCGTCGCCGCCGCCGTGCTCACGGTGCTGCGCACACCGGTGACCGACCACCAAGTGACCGCCATGTCGCCGGTCGCCGAGCTCCACGCGGTCAGCCCCGACAACGTCATCACCGTCGCCTTCGACCAGCCCATGAACCACACCGCCGTGGTCGCCGGGCTGCACATCCGTCCCGCCACCCAGGTGACAACGGCGTGGCAGGGCAACAACCTGGTGATCACCCCCACCCATCACCTCGCCGGCAACACGCCCTACACGGTGACCATCGACCACAAGGCGACCGAGGCGTCCACCGGGCAGCTGGCCGCCAGCGACATCCGCATCTCGTTCGGCACGGCCCCGACGCCGCCGCCGGCCCCGGCGATCGCGCGGCTGGCGCCGCAGAGCCTGGCGCCGGTGAGTGACGGAGCCCAGCTGATCAGCGCTCCTGACGGCAGCGTCATCGCCACCTCGTCGAGCGCCCCCCTCACTCCGACGGGGTCGCCGTCGGCGGCCGCGACGAGCACGACCAACACGACCACGACGACGGTGACCACGACCACCACCTCGCCCTCAGCATCGCCGACACCGACGCCCACGCTGACCGGGGAGATGGTGAGCATGTCGGCCGCCGGGCGGGTGACCGACCTCGGCCCGGCGGCGTCGTCCGCCGCGCTGGCGCACAACGGCCTGCGCCTGGTGGCGGCGGTGCCCAGCTCGGCGGGGACGATGATCGAGCTGGTGCCGGTCGACGGGTCCACCCGCAGTGTGCTCGCGACCCTGGCCGCGCCGGTGCTGGCCACCGGCTGGCTGACCGACTCCACGGCGCTGGTCGCCGAGGCCGACCGGATCGTGACCGTCGACCTCCAGGGCCACGTCAGCACGCTGTCCACCCTGCCGCCGGCCACCTCGCGGGTGGTGTTCTCCGACAGCGGCGGCCAGGCCTTCGCCGGCGGGGCCACCGCCGACGGCACGCTCATCGACCTGGCCACGCAGCAGACCCGGCCGCTGCCCGGCTCCCGGGTGACCGTGGCCTTCAGCGGGGACGGCGCGGTGGTGGCCTGGGCCGACGGCACCACCAACCACACCCGCCTGTTCACCTCCCCGGTGACACGCCAGGCGGGGGCGGCGATCCCCCTCGATCACCCCCGCGACGCGATCACCGGCCTGGCCCTCGACCAGACCGGCAGCCACCTGGCGGTCGTCGATCAGCCGGCCACGGGTGACGGCGGCCTGGATGTCCTCGGCCTCCCCTCCGGGACGGTGATCGCCACCGGCCCGCAGTCCAGCGCCCCGGTGTTCTCGGCGCACGGGAATCGTCTCGCCTTCGCCGCCGCCGGGGTGGTCGACCTCGCCACCCTCCCGGGAGTGCAGACGGGCACCGCCGTCAACTCCCTTCCCGACGGGGCCGCCAGCGCGCTCAAGGCGTTCGTCGACGCCCAGGTCGCGGCTGATGCGGCCACCCTGCAGAACCTCAGCGCCCCCGGTGTCAACGCGGCGGGATCGACTCCCCCCAGCCTGACCCGCGCCTACGTGATCAGCGCGGTGGCCAACCCCGACGGCTCCGTGTCGGCGACGGCGCGGCTGATCGCCGACCCCACTGCGGGCCACGCGGCGGCGTCCTTCGCCGACGAGTCGCTGGGGCTGACGCCCAAGACCGGCGGCGGCTACCAGGTGAGCTCGCTGAACGCCGGCCCGCTCAGCGATGAGCCGATCGGTCCCCATGTGGTGTCGGTTGTGCCCATCGCCGGGCCGACGCTGGTGCTGCGGGTCAGCTTCGACAGCGACCTCCGCGCCGGCACCGTCGCCGGCGCCATCAGCGTGACCACACGGGGCGGCGCCACGCTGGCGGCGACCACTGTGTACGACCCCAACACGCGCACCGCGACAGTCACGGTGCCCGTCGCGGCGAGCACCGTGGTGACGCTGGCTGTCGGCACCGCCCTGACCGACGTCGACGGGCAGTCCCTGGCGAGCGCGTTCACCACCGTCAGCGGGGGCTGATGGGCGGCGCTCGGTCAGCCGGGCCGGTCAGCGCAGCGACAGGAGCGTGGCGCGCACCGGGATGCGCATGGTGCCGTCGGCGGCGGTGAATCGCGCGACACGTTCTTGCAGGCGCTCTCGGACCGCGTGTTCTCGAGGGGGCACCATCTCGACACCGCGCTCGCCGACCAGGGCCAGCCAGAGTTGGGTGATCCCGTCGAAGCGGGCCACGTCGGCCAGCGTGGTCTGCGTCCATCCCGGTGGCGGCCGCACCGGCGGTGACGTCGCTGCGGGGGCGAGGAGCGCGTCGCGCAGCGCGTTCTCGTGGGTGGCTCCGCCGGCCCACACCACCACGCGTGCCCGATGTGCGACGCGGGCCAGCTCGTCGAGCGCTGGCCTCATGGTGGGGTCGGCGTCGATGGCGAGCAGCGAGACGGCAATGTCAAAGGTCCTGTCGGCGGAGGCGAGCGTCCCCGCCGGTGTGATCATCACCACGGGTGATGCGCCTGCCGCGGCGAGCAGGTGGGGGGTGAGCTCGCCATCCCCCGCTGAGAGCTCGAGCACTCGCTCGCCCGCGCGGATCGCCGCCGCGGCGGCGAGCTGTTCGGCGAGCGGGCGGTACACCGCCCTGGCAAGGGTGTGGCCCACCGCCGGCATCGCCGCCGCTCCGCCGCTCAGGAGCTGACGGCGACCGCCGCGGCGATCGCTGCGGCGCGTGCCGGGTCGCGGAGCACGCGCAGGAAGGGCTGGCGCCGCTCCTCCCAGACGTCGGCTGCGGCCACCAGCTCGGGGTGGCCGTCGATGAAGTGGGTGGTGTAGTCGCCGGAGATGAAGTCGGGGGCGTCGAGGATGGCGAGGTGGTAGGCGATGTTGGTGCTGATCCCCGTGATGGCGTACTCGAGCAGCGCACGGCGCATGCGCGCGATGGCCAGCTCGCGGGTGGGTCCCCAGCAGATCAATTTCGCGATCATGGGGTCGTAGTTGGGTGAGACCATCCCCGGCGCCGCCAGCGAGGAGTCGACGCGCACCCC
Source organism: Candidatus Dormiibacterota bacterium (assembly GCA_035552595.1). Classification (GTDB taxonomy): domain Bacteria; phylum Chloroflexota; class Dormibacteria; order Aeolococcales; family Aeolococcaceae; genus Aeolococcus. The sequence goes on along the minus strand of DASZKZ010000052.1, from coordinate 3,282 downwards.
GGGGCCGCTGGGTTCGCGGTAGCCGGTGACCTGGCCCGGTGAGGGCATGAAGCTCTTCGCGTACTTCTCGGCGTTGACGCGGCACTCGATGGCGTGACCGCGCGGCACCAGCTCCTCCTGGCGGAGCTGGAGCACCTCGCCGGCGGCGATGCGGAGCTGCTCGACCACCAGGTCGACGCCGTAGACCAGCTCGGTGACCGGGTGCTCCACCTGGAGGCGCGTGTTCATCTCCAGGAAGAAGAACTCGCCGTTGCTGTAGATGAACTCCACGGTGCCGGCGTTGACGTAGCCGACGGCGCGCGCTGCGGTCACCGCCGCCTCGCCCATGCGCGCGCGGGTGGCCGCGTCGATGGTGGGCGACGGCGCCTCCTCGAGGATCTTCTGGTGGCGGCGCTGGATGGAGCACTCGCGCTCGCCGAGGTGGACGATGTTGCCGTGGGTGTCGGCGAGCACCTGGATCTCGATGTGGCGCGGCGAGTCGACGTAGCGCTCCAGGAAGACGGTGGCGTTGCCGAAGGCGCGCTGCGCGGTGCTCTGCGCCGCCTCCAGGCTCTCGCGCAGCTCAGCCTCGTCGCGGGCGACGCGCATGCCGATGCCGCCGCCGCCCGCCGACGCCTTGATGAGCACGGGATAGCCGACCCCCGTCGCGGCGGCCACGGCGGCGTCGACGTCCTCGAGCGCGTCGCTGCCGGGGACGATGGGCACGCCGCTGTCGCGCATGCGCTGCCGCGCCGGCACCTTCTCGCCCATCGCCGCCATCGCCTCGGGACCGGGCCCGATGAAGACGATGCCGTTGCCGGCGCAGGCGCGGGCGAACTGCTGGTTCTCGCTGAGGAAACCGTAGCCGGGGTGGATGGCCTCCGCGCCCGTCGACTTGGCGGCGTCGATGATGCGGTCGATGACCAGGTACGACTGCGCCGACGGCGCCGGGCCGATCTCCACCGCCTCGTCGGCGAGGAGCACGAATGCGGCGGTGCGATCCGCCTCGCTGTGCACCGCCACGGTGGCGATGCCGAGGTCGCGGCAGCCACGGATCACGCGCAGGGCGATCTCTCCGCGGTTGGCGACCAGCACCTTGCTGAACATCAGTCGACCTGCACGATGGGATCGCGCGGCCCGACCACGTCGCCCTCCTTGACGTGGATGGCGGTGACCGTGCCGGCGCGCGTGGTGGTGACGTCGTTCTGCATCTTCATCGCCTCGAGCACCGCCACCACCTGGCCGAGGATGACGGTGTCGCCCACCGCCACGGAGACCTTGAGGATGAGGCCCTGCATGGGAGCGGTGACGGTGCCCTCGCGCACCGCGGGTGGCGCCGCCGCCGAGGCTGCGGTGCCGCCCCCGCCGCTGCCGGCGCCGATGACGCGCACGCTGTAGCTCTGCCCGTCGACCTCGACGGTGAGCTCGCGGACGTCGGCGGGTGGGGCGTCGACGGCGGTGGCCGCGGGTGCCGCGTCGGCGCCGTCCTCGCCCGCGGCCACGGGCGCCGGCTCGGGGTCCGGCTCGTCGCCGAGGCGCTCCGCCACCACCTCGCCGCGGCGCAGCGCCAGCGTCTCGGCGGGAAAGAGCGCGAAGCTGACCACGGTGGCGTCCTCCGGTTTCTCGACGCCCTCGCGGGTGAGCTCGCGGCGCAGCGCGGGCAGCGCCTTCTCGAGGAGGTCGGCGGGGCGCAGCGTGATCGGCTCGTCGCGGCCGTTGACGAGGCGGCGGACCTCGGCGTCGATGGGGTACGGCGGCGATCCGTAGAGGCCGAGGCAGTAGTCCTTGACCTCCTGGCTGACGGTGGCGTAGCGGTCGCCGTCGCAGACGTTGTAGACCGCCTGGGTGGCCACGATCTCGATGATCGGGGTCACCAGAGGGGGATGGCCGAGCTCGGCGCGGACCCGCGCCGCCTCGATCTCGACGTCATCGAGGCGGTCCTGCTGGTTGCGCTCGCGGAGCTCGGCGAGCGCGTGTCCCATCGCGGCGGGGGGCAGCAGCCCGCGCAATGCAGCGCTGTCGATGCGCAGCGCGGGGACGTCGAACACCGCGGTGTAGGCGAGCAGCTGGTGGTCGAGCACCGCGGAGGCGGCGGTGACGGGCTCGAGGTTGATGCCGGTGTCGAGCTCGGTGCCGCGCAGGGCGGCGATGACCCCCTCCGCCGAGGGCACCGACGCGCCCCCCGCGAGAGGGGCGAGGGCGACGTCGAGCCGCGACGCTCCGGCCACCGCGGCGGCGTAGGCGGCGAACTCCGCCTGGCCGGTCTGGGTCGACAGCGACAGGGCCAGGGGCAGGCCGGTGGCCTGGTTGAGACGCTGCACCAGGTCGCCGATGCGGGCCACGCCGAGCAGGCCGAGCGGGTCGTGGACGCAGATGGCGTCGGCGCCGATGGTGGCGAGCTCCCTGGCGAGCGCCTCGAGCGCATCGGGGTCGTGGCGCGGCGAGTCGGCGTAGACGATGGCCGCCTCCACCTCGCGGCCGGCGGCGCGCGCCGCCTCCATGGCGCGGCGGACGTTGCGGACGTCGTTGAGCGGGTCGTGGATGCGGAAGCGATCGATGCCCGCGTCGGCGGCGACCCTGATGAAGGCGTCGACCACGTCGTCGCTGACGTGGCGGTGGCCGGTCAGCGCCTGGCCGCCGATCGAGGCCACCAGCGTGCTCTCCGGAGCGGCCTCGCGGGTGGCGCGGAGGCGCTCGAAGGGATCCTCACCGAGGAAGCGCAGCGACGCCTCGAAGGTGGCGCCGCCGAAGACGTCGAGGCCCGCGAAGCCGCAGCTGTCCAGGGCGCGAGCCACCGGGATGGCATGGCGGCTGCGCAGGCGGCTCAGCAGCAGCGCCTGCTGACCGGCCCGCAACGAGCACTCCACCAGCTCAAGACGCGGCATCGCGACCGATTGTAGGGACGGCGGGGGGAGCGGCCGCCGGCCCCTGTAACGATGGGGCAAATGCCTCACCAAGTGCAGTCGGCGCCGTGCTATCTTCGCGGCCTGAGCGAGCGGGGAACCGCGTGCTGTCGATGGCTGAGCCAGGAGGTGTCCCCGTGCGTGTTCGATCTCTGCTTGTTGGCGTTGGGGTGCTCGGCGTCGCCGGGCTCGCCCTTTCACTTCCGGCGACCACCCACGCTGCCGGCTCGGTCAGCCGCGCGCCGGCAGTGCATCAGCTGTCGGTGAAGGCCGCCCATCCGGCGGGATCGCACAAGACCAGCAACCTCTCCTATCACGGCGGCGTCGGCGGTGTCGGAGTCGAGACCGGCCGCGACAAGGTGTACCTGGTGTACTGGGGCTCGCAGTGGACCAACAACGA
>DASZKZ010000051.1:0-27052 GCA_035552595.1 Candidatus Dormiibacterota bacterium | reverse complement strand
CTCGGTCCCGGTGCCCGGCGTGCTCGACACGGAGACCGCACCGCCGTGGGCCTCGATGATGTCTCGCACGATGGCCAGCCCCAGGCCCGATCCTGTCGAGTCGCCGCCCTTGACGAAGCGATCGAAGACGCGGGGCAGCAGCTCCACCGGGATGCCGGCCCCGTCGTCGCGGACCACGATCTCCACACCCGCCGTCACCTTGACGGCCTCGATCCTCACCTCACCGCCGCGGTGCTCGTGGCGCAACGCGTTGCCCACTAGGTTGGCGAGCGCGCTGCCCAGCCGGACACTGTCGGCATCCACCGCCAGATCGGGCGGATCGACAGCGGCGACCAGCCGCACACCGCTGCTCGAGGCGGCCTCGGCAAAGCTCGCCAGGGTGTCGCGCACCAGGATCCCCACCTCCACCGGCTCGCGCTGCAGCTGCAGCCCACCGGCCTCGGCGAGCGCGAGGGTGCGGAGGTCGTCGACCAGCACCTCGAGGGTGCGCGTGGCGGCGAGCACGGGACGCATGTGCTCCGCGTCCGCCGTGTAGACGCCGTCGACGATGCCCTCCGCCTGGCCGCGGATCACCGTGATCGGGGTGCGCAGCTCATGGGCGACATCTGCGAGCACCGACCGCCGCCGCGCCTCATCGGCCTCCAGGCGGCCGCTCAAAGCGTTGAACGCCCGCGCCAGGGAGCGCAGCTCGCCGGGGCCACGCACGGGGACTCGCGCGGAGTAGTCGCCGGCCTCGATCCGCTGTGCGGCCTCGACCAGACGCGTCGCCGGGGCGGTGAGCCGGCGCAGGGCCACCCCGGCGGCCACGACCGCGGCGACACCGAGGAGCAGGGCGATCCCGGAGATGACCCGCGCGAACGGTGCCGAGGCCACCGCTCCCGTGGCGCTGAGGATCAGCCAGATCAGCGCCGCTCCGGCGCCCCCCAGGACGAGCAACAGGAGACCGGCGAAGCAGCCGAGGCGGCGGGCCATGCGCCGCCCCTGGCGCGGCCAGTCGGGGCGGCCCTGCGGTGGCCAGGGACGGTCCTCAGGCCACCACGGTGGGCGGTTGCCACCCTGCCCCCACGACCTCCGGCCACCCTCGTGCGGGGTCACGCGGCGCTGTCGGCGAGGCGGTAGCCGACCCCGAAGACCGTCTGGAGATGCCGGGGCGCGTGCGGATCCCGCTCGATCTTGCGGCGGATGTTCTTGACGTGGGCGTCGATGGCCCGCTCGTAGGATTCGACCGCGACGCCATGCACCGAGTCGAGCAGCTGCGCGCGGGTGAAGACCCGGCCGGGCTGGCGGGCCATGTGGAGAAGCAGCTGGAACTCCGTCGCCGTCAGATCGATGCTGCGGCCGTCGACGGACACCTCCATGCGAGGCACGTCGAGCTCGATGGCGTCGCCCACGCGCACCACGTCGCCCGGGGAGCGGGCGGCGTCGGCGCGCCGCAGCACGGCGCGGATCCGGGCCACCAGCTCCCGCGGGCTGAACGGCTTGGCGACGTAGTCGTCGGCACCCAGCTCGAGGCCGGCGACCCTGTCGCTCTCCTCGGTGCGCGCCGTCAGCATGATGATCGGCACCTCGCCGTCGCGGCGCAGCGCCCGGGCGACGTCGAGCCCGTCCAGGGACGGAAGGCTGAGGTCGAGCACCACGAGGTCCGGTCGCTCGCGCCGTGCGGCCGCCAGTGCCGCCTCCCCATCCGCGGCGGTGAGGACCGCGTATCCCGCCCGCTCCAGATAGTCGCGAAGGATGCGCACGATCTCGGGCTCGTCGTCGACGATCAGCACGGTCCTCACGGAATTCTCATCCTAGAGCTGGACGGAGAGGAGCGACCGGGACCGCATCTGCGATCCCGGTCGTATGGCTCACGCTCCGCTCGCGGTGGTCGCCGGTGGCTGCTCGCCGCCGGTGTCTCCGTGGGCCTGGCGGTGCCAGGATTCCATGCGCTGGTCGAAGCGGCCGCGCATCCTGTTGCCGACCGCATCGCCGCCACCACCGGCACATCCCCAGCCGAAGGCACGACGCCCGCGGAAGCCGAGGATGCGGGGCAGCAGGAGCCCTCCCACGAACGTGAGCGCGGTGAAGCCCGCGTCGTGGGTGATCACGCCGACGGCGATGGCGCCGCCGACGGCGATGAGTCCGAACGCGGTTCGGGCGGGACGGTAGTACATGGCGATCTCCTTGTGACGCCGGTTGATACGACCTCACCATCGCGGGCCGGTGTGAACGCGGTGTGAACGCGATCCGGAGGTCTTGGGCGACCGTCCGCCGGCCGGTCAGGAGGAAGTGATCAGCGGATGTCCCAGCGCGGACCAGGACTCGACGCCGTCGGTGACGTGCCAGACATCGGCAAAACCGTGCTGGAGGAGAAGAGAGACGCCCAGGGAGGCCCGGTAGCCGGTGGCGCAGTGCACGGCGACCGGCGCCTCGCGATCGAGGCCATCGATGATCGCCGGCAGGTCGGGCGCGAGCGCATGCACGGCTCCGGGCAGGTGACCAGCCGCCCATTCGGCGTCCTGGCGGACGTCGACCACCGTGATCTCGCCGCCGCCGAGGATCCTCCGCGTCAGGTCGGCCATGGAGCACGGGGTGACGCTTCGCGTGGGCCGCCCCTCCGCTGTCCAGTCCTCGAGATCGAGCCAGCCGCGCACGTCGTCGAAGCCGATGCGCGCCAGCTGCCTGGTGGCCTCCTCCGCGGCCGCCGCGGACGCCGCGACGAGCAGCAGCGGCGCGGCGATGTCCACCACCCAGCCGACCCACGCGGAGAACGGCCCCTCGCCGGGGACCGACAGCGAGCCGGGCACGTGGGCGCTGTCGAAGTCGGGGGACTTTCTGCAGTCGACAGCGATCGCCCCAGCGTCCCTGTCCCGGAGGAACTCCGCCGGGCTGAGGCGCCGCGCCGCCACCGTCGCCGCGGGCTGCGCGGCTCGATTGAGGGGCGCCATGCGCGCGTAGTAGGCGGGGTATCTGCCCTGGTCAGCGTGGAGTGCCAGGAAGTGGGCGAAGTCGGGAGCGCTGGCCAGCGGGTTGTGGCGGCGCTCGGTGCCGATGGTGGTGACCCGCACATCCGAGGACGAGGATCCGCAGAACGAGCCGCCCCCATGGGTGGGCAGAACGCGCAGGCTGTCGGGCAATGTCAGCAGCCGCTGGCGCAGCGTGTCATGCGCGTTGTGTGACTGCGAGTAGGTGTGGCTGGCGCCGAGGAGGTCGGGTCGAGCCATGGTGCCCACCATCAGGGCCCCGCCCGAGAACAGTGCCAGCAGCTCGCCGTCTCCATCGACAAGGAGGTAGCTGAGGTGCTCTGGGGTGTGCCCCGGCGAGTGCACGGCGCGCAGGCGCAGAGACCCCACCGTGATCTCCTCACCGTCGCTGAGCTCGCGGTCCGCCCCGGCGATCCCGCTGCCGCCGGGAACGATGAGAGCGCTGACCACGGCGGCGCGCAGGTCGGGGCCACCGGAGAGGAAGTCGTTGTGGACGTGCGTGTCCAGGCTGGCTGAGACGTGCCAGCCGCGATCGCCGGCGGCGGCCAGGTAGCGGTCCACGTCACGCACCGGGTCGATGACCACGGCCTCACCCAGGTCCCGATCGACGACGAGGTAGCTGCTGTTGCCGAGCTCAGCGGCGACCCACTGCTCGACAAGCGCGGGCCCGGCGTCCACCACCGTCGTGGTCGAGGATCCTCCCGCCCACAGCTTCTCGCCAGACCCCGGCGCGGCTGTGATGACGGCCCCCTCGCCGCCGGCATCGACCGTATCGGGGGGTCCCACGCTCACAACCTTAGTCCTCGAGCTGCCGGTGCGCCCATGCCACACCTCATCTCTCGTCCTCGAGGATGACGGCGCGGGGGAAGAGTTCATCCCCGAGCCCGACGCGCAAACCACCGGGCGGGGCTAGCCTGAACCTCATGGACACTTCCCTCAGCGCCGATCTTCTGGTGGAGACCCACGGGCTCACCAAGCGCTTTGGAGCGCGCACCGCCATCGAGGGCGTCGACCTCCGCATCCCGGCCGGCGTCGCCTTCGGACTTCTCGGCCCCAACGGAGCCGGCAAGACCACCCTGATCCGCACTCTGCTCGGCCTCACCCGCGCCAGCGCGGGAACCATCAGGGTGATGGGTTGCGACATGCCCGGTCGGCATGCGCAGGCACTGGCCAGAGTCGGCGCCGTGGTCGAGGAACCGCGTTTCCACGGCCACCTCACCGGCCGCGAGAACCTCAGGGTGCTGAGCGCTCTGCTCGCCGACGAGGCCACCGCTCGCATTCCCGGGTCGCTCGATCGCGTCGGCCTCACCGCCCGCGCCGACGACCCCGTCAGCGACTACTCGCTGGGGATGAAGCAGCGCCTCGGCATCGCCCGCTGCCTGCTCAACGATCCGCGCCTGCTCATCCTCGACGAGCCCATGAACGGCCTCGACCCCGCCGGCATCCAGGAGTTCCGCGGTCTTCTCCGTGGTCTGGTGGCGGAGGGTCGCACCGTGCTCGTCTCCTCGCATCTCCTCGATGAGATCGAACGGACCTGCGACATGGTGGCGATCATCGACCTCGGTCGCCTGGTTCGCCAGGGGCGGCTCTCCGAGCTCCATGACGGCGAGGCGCAGCAGGTTCTGGTCGTCTGTGACGACAACGTGCGTGCCTTGGCGCTGCTCAGCAAGGAGCCCAGCGTGAAGACCGCCGTCGTCGACGCGGACGGCGTGCTGGTGTGCACCCTGACCGGAGCCGACGGCGCCGCCGAGCTCAACCGCGCGCTGGTCACCGCCGGGCTCGCCGTGTCGCGACTCGAGCCTGCCCGGATCACCCTCGAGGAGCGCTTCCTCGATATCACCTCGCGTCTGCAATCCGCCGGGGAGGTCACCTCATGAGCCGCGTCGTCCCCATGATCGGCGCGGAGTTCCTCAAGCTCCGCAAGCGACGCGGGCTGGTGCTGCTCAGCCTGTTCCTCACCGCGGGCAGCGTCGTCCTGGTCAACGGCGTGCTGGTTGCCTACCACGCCAGCAACGCGACCAAGTACGGTCCTGCGGGTGGCCTCATCGGGTTCACCAACAGCCTCACCCTCTTCGGCATCGTCGGTGCACTCGCCGCCGTGCTCATCGGTGCCACCGCAGGATCGCAGGATGTCAGCTCCGGAGTGTTCCGCAGCCTGGTGGCCACGGGCCAATCGCGGATCAAGCTGGCGCTGGTACGAATCCCCGGTGCGCTCCTGCTGCTCCTGCCCATGCTGGCCCTGGGGTACGCGCTCGAGGTGCTCGCCGCCTTCACCCTGGCCGGTGGCACGCCGACACCGACCGCTGTCGATGTGCTCAACGGCGCCGGGTGGCTCGCCGCCGTCGGTGTTCTCGACCTCGCTGTGGCGGTGGGGCTGGGAGCGTTGGTTCGGTCGCGTGGCACGGCGATCGGCCTGATGATCGCCTGGGAGCTGGCCGGATCCCGGGTCGTGGAGCGCATCAGCGCGTTCGGGAACTGGCGGGCACTGGCGAGCACCGCCGCCACGGACCGATTCCTCCCCCGCGCCACGGACGTCGTCCAGCTCACCCGGCTCGACTCCATCACCGTGACCATCGCCACGGCGATCGTCGTGGTGGTGGCCTGGATCGTGGTCGCCACGGCGCTCGGCGTCTGGCGAACGGCCACCCAGGACGCGTGACCGGCGGCTCGCCTCCGCGCCGCGAATTGGTTGGCGGTAGGCTGGGCCAGGGATGACCGCCACCACCGCTGCGCTGCCACCGACGCCGGCCACATGGCGCACTCGCGCCTGGCCGGGGCGGCTCTTCGACCTCGCCATCGTGGCCGGCCTCCTGCTGGTGGGAGGCTTGGTCGTCGCCAGCTCCACCCACGAGATCCCGCACCTCGGCCTGGTGCGCGCACCGTGGTATCTCGTGGTCGCCGTGCCGCTGGCGGCGCTGCTGCTGCGGCGGCGCTTCCCGCTGGCCACCCTCGGCGTGATTCTCGCGGCGCTCCTGGTGGAGGCCCTCCTGCGCTCACCCATCCTGGTGCAGCCCTTGGTGCTCGTCGGCGTGTACACCGTGGCCGCGCGCGTACCGTGGCGCCTCTCGCTCCCGCTCACCGCGTTCACCGTCGCGGTGTTCGTCACCGGCACCTCGGTGTCACGTGGAGAGCTGACCTTTCCAGAGTTGATCACCGCGCTGATCCCCATCGGCGCGGCCTACGTGGTGGGGATCTACGTCGGGACCCGAACCGCGTACGTGGACGCCCTGCAGGCGCGAGCGCTGCAGCTGGCGCGGGAGCGCGAGCTGCTCGCGCAGACCGCCGTCGCCGAGGAGCGCGTCCGCATCGCTCGCGAGCTCCACGATGTGGTCGCCCACCATCTCTCCCTGATCACGGTCCAGGCGGCCGCGCTGCAGACCCAGCTCAGCCCCGACCATCCCGGGCACGAGCTGGCCGGGAGCATGGCTCGGGGCGGACGTCAGGCGATGGACGAGATGCGCCGCATGCTCGGCCTGCTCCGACCCGACTCGGCCGAGGCGCCGGAGCGCTCACCACAACCGGGCCTCGACGAGGTTCCAGCCCTCGTCGAGCAGGCGCGCGCCGCCGGGCTCGACGTCGAGCTCTTCATCGACGCCCACCACCCACCCGTACCGGCGGGGGTCGACCTCAGCGCCTACCGCATCGTGCAGGAGGCGCTGACCAACGTGATGCGCCATGCCGGTCCCGCCCGCTGCCGCGTGCACCTGCGCGTCGAGTCGGACGCGCTGCGCCTGCGCATCACCGACGACGGTCGTGGGGGTGCGGAGGCCCAGCGCGACACTCCGGGGCACGGACTTGCGGGCATGCGTGAACGTGTCGCGCTGTTCGGGGGTGAGCTCTTCGCCGGACCGGTTCCCGGTGGCGGGTTCGCCGTGCAGGCCACGCTGCCCTTGGTGGTGGCCGGGGACGAGCGGTGATCCGGGTCCTCATCGTCGACGACCAGGAGCTGATGCGCGCGGGCTTCCGGATGATCCTTCAAGCCGGGAGTGACATCGAGGTGGTCGGTGAGGCGGGGGACGGCGAGAGCGCGATCTCTGTCGCCCGCGCGTGTCGACCCGACGTGGTGCTGATGGACATCCGCATGCCGCGGCTCGATGGCGTGGAGGCGACCCGCCGGCTCACCGGTCACCGGGTGATCATCCTCACCACCTTCGATCACGACGAGTACGTGGTGGAAGCGCTGCGCGCCGGGGCCAGCGGCTTCCTGCTCAAGGACGCGCCGCCGGAGGAGCTGATCCGCGCCGTGCGTGTCGTCGCCGCCGGCGACGCGCTGCTCGCCCCCGCTGTGACTCGGCGCCTGCTCGACCGGATCGCACCCACGCTGCGGATGGGCAGCTCCGCGGCATCTCACTTCGACCAGCTCACCAGCCGCGAGCGCGACGTCCTCCAGATGGTGGCCAGAGGCCAGTCGAACAGTGAGATCGCCACCCGGCTCCACATCGGCGAGACCACCGTCAAGACCCACGTGTCGCACCTGCTCGAGAAGCTGGATCTGCGCGATCGGGTCCAGGCGGTGGTGCTCGCCTACGAGGCCGGTCTGGTGGCTCCGGGGGACAGTGCCGGAAGCACCTGAGGCGCTCAGCCGGCCACCACCCGGTCGCGGAAGCGCCGCATGCCGGCAAGCCAGCGATCGTAGTCCGTGGCCTTGCGCAGGAAGTAGTCCGCCACCTCGGGATGGGGAAGGATGAGGAAGCGCTCCTCACGCACCGCGGCGACCACGGAATCCGCGACCGCGGCCGGCTCCAGCGCGCCCGCGGCGAGGAAGTGATCGTCGCCGGCCTGGGCCAGCATGGGGGTCCTGACCCCCTGCGGGCAGAGCGCCGACACGCGGATCCCCCGCGCCCCGTGGCTGATCGCCAGCCACTCCAGGAAGGAGAGCGCGGCGGCCTTGCTGGCCGCGTAGGGCGCGGACGACAGGTGATTGAGGAGCGCGGCCGCCGAGGCGGTGCCCACCAGGTAGCCCTCACCGCGCTCCAGCATCTCGGGGAGGACCGCGCGCGCCGCATACACGTGCGCCATCACGTGGACGTCCCAGCTCCGCTGCCACGCCTCGTCGGGTGCCTCCTCTCCCCCCGCGAACGCAACTCCAGCGTTGGAGCAGTAGATGTCCACACGGCCCTGACCCTCGACGGTGCGCCGCACCAGCTCTCGCACATCCGCCTCGCGGGTCACGTCGGTGGCCACGGCAACTCCGTGCACCTCGCCGGCGACGGTGGTGGCGGCGGCCATGTCGAGGTCGGCGACGATCACCGCCGCGGCGCCGGCGCCCGCGAACGCGCGGCACAGCGCGGCCCCGATGCCGCTCCCGCCACCGGTGACCACGACGACGCGACCTGATGCTTCCACGCGCGGCGACTCTACACAGGGCCGAGGGGCGGCACCGGGCCAGCGCCGCCCGGCGCAGGGGTCGGATACTGTGCCCGCGACAACGATGGAGGACAGGCGTGCGACGACGGAGCCCGCTGTACGTCGGGGGCGAGTGGATCACCTCGACCGCCGATCGATGGATCCCGGTGGTCAACCCGGCGACCGAGGAGGTCATCGCCGAGGTCCCCGAGGGCACCGCCGAGGATGCTGATCGCGCGGTTGGCGCCGCTCGCGAGGCGTTTGCGCGCTGGTCGGGCACGCCGGTGGCCGAGCGGGCCCGGTTTCTCGACGCGCTTCGCGCCGGGATCGCCGCCCGCCAGGGCGAGCTGGCCTCGAGCATCACTTCCGAGATGGGCGCCCCGGCCAAGCTCGCGGCCGGCGTGCAGACCGCCCTGCCCCTGCAGGTGCTGGCGTCCTACATCGCGCTGGCGGACGTCGCCGAGCAGACAGAGACGATCGGCAACTCGCTGGTGGTGCGCGAGCCGGCGGGTGTGGTCGCCGCGATCACACCGTGGAACTATCCGCTCCACCAGAGCATCGCCAAGATAGCCCCGGCGCTGCTGGCGGGCTGCACGGTGGTGCACAAGCCCAGCGAGGTGGCCCCGCTGACGGCGTCCATCCTCGCCGAGATCTGCCACGACGCCGGCCTGCCGGCGGGCGTCTACAACGTGGTGTCCGGCACCGGAGCCGTCGTCGGCGAGGCCCTGGCGCGACACGCCGACGTCGACATGGTGTCGTTCACCGGCTCCACCGGCGCCGGCCGCCGCGTCAGCGCACTCGCGTCGGAGACGGTGAAGAGAGTCGCGCTGGAGCTGGGGGGAAAGTCGGCGAACGTCATCCTCGCTGACGCCGACATCACCGCGGCCGTCAAGGTCGGCGTCGCCAACTGCTTCCTCAACTCCGGGCAGACGTGCACCGCGTGGACGCGGATGCTGGCCCCTGCGTCCCGATACGACGAGGTGGTGGAGCTGGCGGCGACCACCGCGGCCGGGTATGCGGTCGGAGATCCCACCGACCCCGCCACCCGTCTCGGTCCGCTCGCCAACGCCGCGCAGCGCGACCGGGTGCGCCGCCACGTGGAGGGCGGCGTCAGCGAGGGCGCCCGGCTGGTGGCAGGTGGTGCCGCCTCCGACGGTCTTCCCGACCACGGCTACTACGTGGCCGCCACAGTGTTCGCCGACGTGGCGCCGGAGGCGACCATCGCCCAGGAGGAGATCTTCGGCCCGGTGCTGTCGATCATCCGCTGCGCCGACGAGGACGAGGCGGTGCGCATCGCCAACTCCACCAGGTACGGGCTCGCCGGGGCCGTCTGGTCGGCCGATCGCGAGCACGCCATGGCGGTGGCACGCCGACTGCGCACCGGTCAGGTGGACATCAACGGCGCCCGCTTCAACCCCGGCGCTCCATTCGGTGGCTACAAGCAGTCCGGCAACGGCCGCGAGCTCGGCCGCTTCGGTCTCGAGGAGTTCCAGCTCGTCAAGTCTCTGCAGCTGCCGTGACGGTCCGCGCCGCCGTCCTCCGCGAGATCGGCGCGCCGCTGCGGGTCGAGGAGATCTCCCTCGGCGAGCCGGGTCCGGGACAGGTGCGGGTGCGCATGGTGGCGACCGGCGTGTGTCACTCCGACCTGTCGCTGGCACGCGGCACCCTCACCCAGGCCGTGCCGGCGGTGCTCGGTCACGAGGGAGCGGGAGTGGTGGCGGCGGTCGGCGAAGGGGTCAATTCGGTGCGGGCGGGAGACGCCGTGCTGCTCAACTGGGCACCGGCGTGCCGTCGCTGCTGGTGGTGCGAGCACGGCGAGCCGTACCTCTGCGCGCGCGCCACCGAGGGGGGCGCCACCCCCTACGCACGGCTCGGTGACGGCACCCCCCTGTTCGCCGGGCTGGGCGTGGCCGCGTTCGCCACCGAGACGCTGGTGGCGGAGTCGGCGTGCATCCCCGTGCCCGGCGACATCGATCTCCAAGAGGCGGCCCTGCTCGGCTGCGCGGCGCTCACCGGGGTTGGCGCGGTTCTGCATGCCGCCGTGGTGCAGCCGGGCGACTCGGTGGCGGTCATCGGTCTGGGCGGCGTCGGGCTCTGTGCCGTGCAGGGTGCGCGCCTGGCGGGCGCGGGCCCGATCCTCGCCATCGACCCGTCACCGGACAAGGCCGGCCTGGCGCGCCGCCTCGGCGCCACCGATGTCCTCGAGCCCGGCGGCGACATCGCCCGGCGCGTCCGTGCTCTCACCGAGGGCCGTGGCGTCGACCACGCCATCGAGTGCGTGGGACGCGCGGCCACCATCCGCATGGCATGGTCGGTGACCCGGCGGGGTGGACAGGCCACGGTGGTGGGACTGGGCCCGAGAGATGACACCCTCACCTTCAACGCGCTCGAGGTGGCGCATTTCGCGCGCACCCTGCGAGGCTCCATGTACGGCAACACCGACCCCGCCGTCGACATCCCCACGATGTTGGAGCACGTCCGTGCCGGCCGCCTCGACCTCGGCGCCCTGGTCAGCGCCAGGATCACCCTCGACGACCTCGAGCCCGCCTTCGCGGAGATGAGCGCCGGGCGGGGCGCGCGCAGTCTGATCACATTCGGAGGGGAGCGGACATGACATCTGAGGCGCGGCCCTGGGCGGGCCGGTTCGAGGGGCGGGTGGCCATCGTCACCGGCGCCGCCCAGGGCATCGGTGCCGCCACCGCGCTGCGGCTCGCCGAGGAGGGTGCGATCGTCGCCGTCCTGGACCGCAACGGCGCCGGGGCGACATCCACCGCGGACACGGTCCGGGCCGCCGGGGGTGAGGCATTCGAGGTGGAGTGCGACGTGGCCTCCTCGGAGAGCGTGGGGGCAGCTGTCTCCGCCGTCGCCGCCAAGCACGGGCGCCTCGACGTGCTCGTCAACAACGCGGGGATCACCCGTGACAACCTGCTCTTCAAGATGGACGAGACGGACTGGACGGCCGTCCTCCAGGTCAACCTGACCGGCGCATTCCTGATGTGCCGGGCTGCCCAGAAGCACATGGTTCCGGCCAACTACGGCCGGATCGTGAACCTCAGCAGCAGGTCGGCGCTGGGCAACCGCGGACAGGCCAACTACGCGGCCGCCAAGGCGGGCATCCAGGGGCTGACCGCCACCCTGGCGATCGAGCTGGGACAGTTCAACGTCACCGTCAACGCTGTGGCACCTGGCTACGTCGCCACCGCCATGACCGCGGCCACGGCGGAGCGCGTCGGGATGAGCGCTGCGGAGCATCAACAGGAGGTGGCGCAGCGCACCCCGCTGCGCCGCGTCGCCCGCCCCGAGGAGATCGCCTCGGTGATCGCGTTCCTGGCCAGCGACGACGCCGCCTACGTCAGCGGCCAGACGGTCTATGTCAACGGCGGGGCCCGCTGAGATGCGCGTGTTCGACAGCCTCGACGACCTCAGGTTTGCCGCCGGAACCGAGCTGGGCGCGAGCGCGTGGCACACGGTGACCCAGCCGCAGATCGACGCTTTCGCCGAGGCCACCGGCGACCATCAGTGGATCCACGTCGACGCGGAGCGCGCCGCGGCCGGTCCCTTCGGCACCACCATCGCCCACGGCTTCCTGAGCCTGGCGCTCACCCCCATGCTGCTCCACGAGATCTACGAGGTGCGCGGCGTGCGGATGGCGATCAACTACGGAGCCAACCGGGTGCGCTTCCCAGCGCCGCTGCCGAGCAACTCCGAGGTGCGCGCGCGTGCCCGGCTGGAGACAGCCGACGACGTTCCCGGCGGACTCCAGGTGGTCACCCACGTGGAGATCGAGGTGCGCGACGGTGACAAGCCCTGCTGCGTCGCCGACCTGGTCAGCCGCTTCCTCACCTGACCGGGCCGGCGGCGTCAGGCGAAGGCGCTGATGCCGGTGAGGGCCTGCCCGATGATCAGCTTCTGGATCTGGCTGGTGCCCTCGTAGAGAGTGGTGACCCGAGCGTCACGAAGGTACTTGCCCACCGGGTACTCGTCGATGTATCCGTAGCCGCCGAAGACCTGCAGGGCCCGATTGGCGGAGCGCACCGCGACCTCGCTGGCGAAGTACTTGGCCTTGCTCGCCGCCAGGTCGATGCGCGCACCGGCGTCGGCCAGGTCGGCGACGAGCCAGGTCAACGCCCGCGCCGCGTCTGTCTCCACGGCGATGTCAGCGATCATCTCCTGCACCAGCTGGTGGGCGGCGATCGGCTTGCCGAACTGCTCGCGCTCCCGCGCGTACGACACGGCGGCCTCCAGGCAGCCGCGCGAGACGCCCACGCACCCGGCGGCGAGGCTCATGCGTCCCCGGCTCAGTGCGGCCATGGCGACCTTGAAGCCACGGCCCTCCTCGCCGAGACGGTAGCGATCCGGCACCCTGACCCCGTCGAGGCGCAGCGTCGCCGTGGCCTGGCCGCGCAGGCCGAGCTTCCCCTTGATCTCGGCGGCCGTGAACCCGGCCGCGTCGGTGGGAACCACGAAGGCGGTGACGCCCCGGGCGCCGTCCCCGCCGCTGCGCGCGAACACCAGGGCGAGGTCGGCCCAGGTCCCGTTGGTGATGAAGATCTTCTCCCCGCTGAGGATCCAGTCGTCGCCGTCGCGCTGCGCGCGAGTCGACAGGCTGCCGGCGTCGCTGCCGACCCCCGGCTCGGTGAGCGCGAAGCAGCCCAGATGGGCACCGGAACAGATGCCCGGCAGCCACTCCGAGCGCTGCTCCTCGGTGCCCTCGGCGTGCACCGTCTTGCCGAACAGACCGAGGCTGACGCTGACGATGCCGCGCACCGACGAGTCGCCGCGGCCCAGCTCCTCCATGAGCAGGCAGTAGGCGCGGTGGTCCACCGGCGTGCCGCCGACGTCCTCGGGAAGGGTGACGCCGAGGAAGCCGACCTCGGCGAGCCGGGACACGATGGAGCGGTCCACCGCCTCGACCCGATCCCAATGCGCGCGATGTGGCACCACCTCGCGGTCGACGAAGTCGGCGGCGGTGCGACGCAGCAGATCCTGCTCGTCGGTGAGGGGAAACCCCAGCTCCGCCCCCGGCGTGGTGACCATCTCAGCGGCCTCGGCGCGGGCGCCGCGGCGGCGGGGCGAGGAGCGCCCGCTCCACCAGCTGCACGATCGTGGCCAGGGCCCGGGGCGGCACGGTGCGGTGCTTCTCGATCACCAGCCAGCGCAGGCCCACGAAATCACCGATGCCCATGAGCGCGTAGGCGAGGGTCTCGACGTCGTCGAACTGTCCGATCTCCCCGGCATCGGCGGACCGCTGGAGCGCGGCGGCGTACCCGTCGGCGAGCTGCCGGTACCAGGCGCGATACACCTCGCTGTCGACATACTCGACCTGCCGGACGATGAGATAGAGCGCCCGGTGCCGCGCCATCCAGGTGAAGAACGCGGCGAAGCCCGCGTGTTCTTTGGCCACGCGGCCGGACACCCCCTCCGTGGCCCGGGCGAGGGTGGCGCGGAGCTCGTGGCCACGTTCCTCGACGACGGCGCGGAGCAGGTCGCGCTTGCTCTCGAAGTACAGGTAGAAGGTGCCCTGAGCGACGCCCGCTCCCTGGGTGATCTCCGCGATGGAAGCATCGTGGAAGCCGCGTCGCCCGAACACCTCCTCGCCGGCCGCCACCAGCCGGCTGCGCGTGCGTTCGCCTCGAGCGGTCAGCGACCCCGCCTCGACTCGGACAGCAGGCGTCATCCCTCTCCCACCGACCTGAAACTGAGTCAGGATTCATGTTAGCATCCGGCGCCACAGGCGTTCGTGGCACACGGGGGCGCAGGGGGTGCGAGACGTCGGCACGAGGTCGTCTGAGGCTGCTCCTGGCGACGCAGGGCGCGCCGGCGGGCCGCGGACCCCAGCCGGGCTCGAGGTCTCCGGGCTCGAGGTCCACTTCGGCGGGGTCATCGCCTTGCAGGACGTATCCCTCGCGGTGCATCCGCGTCAGATCCTGGGGGTGATCGGGCCCAACGGGGCGGGCAAGACGACTCTCTTCAACGCCATCTGCCGGCTGGTCGCGCCCCGCCGCGGCGACATCACCTACGCCGGCCGTTCGATCCTGTCGTTGCGCCCGTTTCAGCTCACCGGCCTGGGCGTCGTGCGCACGCTGCAGGGCCTCGGCCTCTGGACCCGGCTCAGCGTCCTCGAGAACGTCATGCTCGGCGCACCGCCCACCACAGGCATGCTCAGCGACCTGCTGGCACTTCCGCGCGCGGGCCGCTGCGAGCGCGATCGTGTCGACGCCGCCATGGCGATCCTCGACGAGCTCGGCATCGCCGATCGAGCCGGCGCGCATCCCGGCTCGCTTCCGCACGGCACCCAGAAGCGCGTCGTGCTGGCGCGTGCGCTGATGGGCCGCCCCTCGCTGCTGCTGCTCGACGAACCGGCCAGCGGCCTCTCCGCGGCGGAGGTGGAGCAGCTCGTCGAGCTGCTCCGGCGGCTCCGCACCGAGATGGGGATCGCGCTCGTCGAGCACCACCTCGACATGGTCATGGCGGTCAGCGACCGGGTGACCGTTCTCAACCTCGGCCGGGTGATCGCGATGGGCACTCCGGCCGAGATCCGCGCCAACGACGAGGTCACCACCGCCTACCTGGGCAGCCAGGTGGCCAATGCTTGAGATCAGCGATCTGACCGTCGCGTACGGCGGCGTGGTCGCCGTCGACGCGGTGTCACTCAGCGTCGCAGAGGGCAGCATCACCACGGTGCTCGGTGCCAACGGCGCCGGCAAGACGACCCTGGTCCGGGCCATCTCGGGCCTGGTCAGAGCACGCCGCGGGAGCGTGCGCGTCGCCGGAACCGAGCTGATGGGACGCGCTCCGGAGGCGATCGCGCGTCTCGGTGTGGCTCACGTCCCCGAGGGTCACGGCATCATCAGCGAGATCACCGTCGACGAGAACCTGCGCCTTGGCGGTCTGTGGCGGCGCGGCCGCGCCGACCAGAGACTGGCCATCGACGAGGCGTATGAGCTCTTCCCTCCGCTGCTGGCGCGGCGCCATCTGCACGCGGCCAGCCTCTCCGGGGGCGAGCGCCAGATGCTGTCCATCGGCCGGGCTCTCGCCGCCCGGCCGCGAGTGCTTCTCCTCGATGAGCCCTCGCTCGGTCTGCACGCGGCCGTGCTCGCGCAGATCATGACCCGGCTGCGGGCGCTGTCGCGCGAGCGCAGCCTGGCGGTGCTGCTCATCGAGCAGAATGCGCGCAGCGCGCTCTCCATCGCCGATGACGCGGTGGTGCTCTCCCAGGGCGCGGTGGTGGCGCGCAACCAGGCCGCTCAGCTGGCCGGCGACGACGCGCTGCGGCACGCGTACCTGGGCTTCTGATGCGCACGTTCCTGATCCTCACCGTCGACGGCGTGACCAACGGCTTCATCTACGCCATCGTGGCCCTGGCGCTGGTGATGATCTGGCGCGCCACCCGCGTCATCAACTACGCGCAGGGCGCCATGGGCATGTTCACCACCTACATCGCGCTCTACGCCATCTCGCACGGAGTCACGTACTGGCTGGCCTTCGTGATCGCGCTCGGCGCCGGCTTTCTGCTCGGCGCGGGCATCGAGCGCGTCCTGGTCCGCCCGGTGGAGTCCCGCCCTCCCCTGAACATCGTCATCCTCACCCTGGGCCTGCTCATCCTCCTCGAGGCATTGGCGCCGATGCTGTTCGGTGGCCAGGTGAAGTCGTTCCCCGCGCCCTTCTCTCGCATCGACCTCAGCATCGGGACCACCCAGCTCTACATCTCGCCGTTCGACATCTTCGTGGTCGGCGCCGTGCTGCTCACCATGGTCGTGCTTGTGCTCTTCTTCCAGCGCACCACGATCGGGCTGCGCATGCGCGCCGCCGCCTTCGGCCCGGAGATCTCCCGCCTGCTGGGCGTGCGGGTCGGACGCATGCTCACCCTGGGATGGGGGTTGGCGGCGCTGCTCGGGGCGCTGGCGGGGCTGCTCATCGCTCCGGCGATCTTCCTCTACCCCAACAACATGGACGAGATCCTCGTCTTCGGTTTCACCGGCGCCATCCTCGGTGGCCTGGACAGCCCGGTCGGCGCCGTGGTGGGTGCGATTCTGGTCGGTCTGGTGCTCAGCTACGTCGGCGGCTACGCGGGCTCGGACCTGGAGACGATCGGCGGGCTGGTCATTCTCATCGCGGTGCTGATGATCAGGCCGCAGGGACTTTTCGCCGCTCAGAGGCAGCGTCAGGCATGAGGGCGCTGCGCGCGCCGCGCGCCACAGCCCTGCGCCACGCCGCCGTCCTCCTCCCGCTGGCGGCCGTCCTCGTGGTGGTCACCTACGTCTTCGGCGCCTTCACCGACTACAACATCGCCGGCATCGCCATCTACGCCATCGCGGCGGCGGGGCTGACCGTGCTCACCGGCATCAACGGGCAGCTCTCTCTGGGCCACGGCGCCCTCATGGCGGTGGGCGCCTACACCACCTCGCTGCTGCTCAAGGAGCAACCGAGTCTGCCCTTTCTCCTGACGCTGCTGGCGGCGATCGTGGTCACGGGCGCGGCCGGCGGCATCATCGGCATCGCCGCGGCACGCCTGCGCGGGCCCTATCTGGCCGGCGCCACCCTCGCGCTGGCCGTTGGCTTGCCCCAGCTGGCCATCCATTTCGGCAGCGTGCTGGGCGGCAACCAGGGCCTCAACGTGGCCGCACCGCAGCCCCCCGCCGCCCTGGGCGGCGACTTCCCCCCGGAGCGCTGGCTGGCGTGGATCGCGATCGCGGCCGCGCTGATCAGCCTCTTTCTCCTCGCCAACCTGGTGCGCGGCGCCGCCGGGCGCACCCTGCGAGCGGTGCACGACAACGAGACGGCGGCGCGGCTCGCGGGCATCGACGTGGCCCGCGTCCAGGTGCTCGCCTTCGTGGTCAGCGCCGTGTGCGCCGGCCTCGCCGGGTCTCTCTTCGCGTACTGGGTCGGCATCACAGCGCCGACGGGGTTCGGTCTGCAGCTCTCGCTCCAGCTGCTCAGCGCGATCGTCATCGGCGGTCTCGGCAGCCTCACCGGCGCGGTGGTCGGCGCATTCGTGCTGGTGTATCTGCCCGTCTGGACGAGCGGGCTGGCCAGCAACCTCAGCCTCTCCAGCGACGTCACCAACAATCTGCCGCTGGCGGTGTACGGCGCGGTGCTGGTGGTGACCATGCTCCTCTTCCCCCGGGGCATCCAGGGCACAGCCGCTGCGGCGCTCAGCGCGGGACGTCGACGGCTTCTCAATCGTCGTGTGAATCAACGGACATCGGAGGTGACAACGTGAACGTGCGAACTCCCCAGGCGACGTGGTGGGCGAAGGGCGCCTGCATGGGCGTGGCCGCGGTGCTGGTGGCGGCCTGTGGCAGCACCGGCAGCACCGGATCCACCAGCAACCAGGCGTCGGCGCCGGGCATCACCGCCACCTCGGTGACCATCGGCAGCACGCAGCCGCTCACCGGCCCGGCGGCGCCCGGGTACTCGGAGATCGCGCCCGCCTCCAATGCGTACTTCAAGTACGTCAACGCCCACGGCGGCGTGTTCGGCAGGAGCATCAACTACAAGTTCCTGGACGACGGCTACAACCCCACCAACACGGCGTCGTTGACCCGGCAGCTGGTGCTGCAGGACAGCGTGTACGCGGACTTCGACTCCCTGGGGACGCCGACCCATCTCGCCGTCGTCGACTACCTCAACCAGGAGAAGGTGCCCGACCTCTTCGTGGCCTCCGGGTGCAACTGCTGGAACAACGTCTCGGCGCACCCATACACGTTCGGCTGGCAGCCCAACTACACCAGCGAGGGCAAGATCCTCGGCAACTACATCAAGCAGACATACGCTGGTCAGAAGGTCGGATATTTCGCCCAGGGTCCCAACGACGAGTTCGGCGATGACGGCATCGCCGGGCTCAACGACGTCCTCAAGGGCGGCGGCGTCACTCTGGTGAGTCCCACGCAGTTCTACGCGCCCACCGCCGCCGGGGCCGCGGGGGTGAAGGCGGAGATGGCGGCGATGCAGGCGGCGGGTGTGCAGGTGGTGGCCAGCTTCTCGATCCCGCTGTTCACCGCGGCGGCGATCGCCAGCGCGGCGAGCATCAACTACCACCCCGCGTTCGTGGTCAGCAACGTCGGCGCGGACCCGCCCACGCTCACCGCGATCCTCACCGGCGGCTCCCTCGGGGTCACCCTGCCCGCGGCGCTGCTCACGGGCCTCACGAGCGACTCGTACCTGCCCCTGGTCAGCGACAGCAGCAACCCGTGGATCAGCCTCTTCAAGGGGATCGCCACCCAGTACGCGCCCAACCTTCCCTGGGACGGCAACGTCCTCTACGGTGAGGCAGTCGCCTACACCTTCGTGCAGAGCCTCAAGGCCGCTGGACAGAACCCCAGCCGGGCTGACATCGTGCACGCCATCGAGAGCAGCCACTTCACCGACGGGCCGGGGCTGGCGCCCTTCGCCTTCTCCGCGAGCAACCACCTCGGCTACACCGGTGTGCAGGTCGCGGTGCTCGGCGCCGGCAACGTCCAGAAGGCGGTGGGTCCCGTGTACACCACCGATCTGACCGCGGGTGGCGCGATCACGCAGTTCAGCGGAACCCCGTCCACGCCGCCGTCCAACGGCATCCCCAGCGACTGACCGCCAAGACCAACCCCAGGAGGGAGGTGCGCGCCGCGGTGCGCATCTCCCTCTCCGCGGAGCGCGGACCGGTGCCGCCACCGCGCCGGGTTGACTGCAGGGGTCCCGCTCCGTAGGGTTGGGTGTTACTCCAAGTAGCATATGTTCCGGAGACGGCGACGCGGAGGGAATGCCGATGCTGGCAGTGGTCATCGACAGCCTGTCCCAGTCCGGTCCTGTGTACTGGATCCCCCTGGGGCTCGCTCTGGCCGGGCTCGCGGGCGGCCTGCTCGCGCTGGCGCGCTCCGGGCGCCGAGGCGGCTCGGCGCCGCGCCGGGCCGCGGAGGCGCTGAGCAGGCTCACCGGTCTGCCCGCGTGGTGCGCGGCCGGGATCGCCATCGCGCTGTGGTCGCTGGTGGTGGCCCTGGCGGGGTTCAGCTGGGACGTGGCCTGGCACGCCGACCTGGGCCGTGACCAGGCCCTCTTCACCCCTCCCCACACGATGATCCTCATCGGCCTCACGGGAATCGGGGTGGCAGCCCTCGCCTCCATCGCCCTGGCCACCGCCGATCGCGCCGCGGTGGGCCTGCGCGTGGGCCGGCTGCGCATTCCATGGTCCTCGCTACCGATGGGTCTGATGGCCACGGGCGCGGTGGTGGGCTTCCCCCTCGACAACTACTGGCACGCCGTGTACGGGATCGACGTGACCATGTGGAGCCCCACCCACCTGCTCATGATCGGCGGCGCCTCGCTGACACCCATCGCGGGGTGGTTGATGCTCGCCGAGGCGGGGCCGGCGGCGGGCCGAACCCGGGGAGCGCGGCTGCTCTCCGAGGCGCTGGCGACGTCCACGCTGATCGGCCTCTCCACCTTTCAGCTGGAATTCGACCTGGGCATCCCCCAGTGGCAGGAGTTGTACCACCCCGTCCTGATCGCGCTGGCCATGGGCGTGGGCCTGGTCGCCGCCCGGCAAGCCCTCGGGCCCGGGGGCGCCCTGCGCGCCACCGTCTGGTTTCTGGTTCTGCGGGGTCTGATCGCTCTGCTGGTGGCGCCCATCCTGGGGCTCTCCCTGGAGCGCTTCCCGCTCTACCTGGGGGGCGCCCTGGTCGTCGAGGCGGTGTTCTGGGCAGGGCCCAGGCTGGCGCCCGGACCTCGTGTTCTGGCCACAGGTGTCTTGATCGGCACAGTGGGCATGGCGCCGGAGTGGGGCTGGACGCACCTCTGGAGCCCGCAACCATGGCAACCGCGGCTGCTCGGCGCCTGGTGGGTGGTGGTGGGCATCGCTGTGGTGGGCTCGTTTCTCGGCTCAGCGCTGGGACGCGCGGTGGCGCGCGAGCGCCAGGCGGTGCACTCCGCGGGGGTCGGATTGGCCTTCGCTCTCCTGGCCCTGCTGCTCGCGGTTCCCTTTCCACGGCACGGCCTCGATGCCACCGCAACCATCACCTCGTCTCCCGCCGGAGCCGCCACGCCCACGGTCACCCGCGAGGGTTTGGCCACGTTCGAGCAGGACATGCGGGTGTCGGTGGTGGCCTCACCCCCCCAGGCCGTGGCCGGTGCCGACGTCTTTCGTGTCTTCACCTGGCAGGGCGGGCGGCTGATCATCAGCCCGTTGCGTGACGCCGGTGGTGGTCATTACACCATCGACGCTCCCATCCCCACGGGCGGCTCGTGGAAGAGCATCGTCTTCATCGAGAAGGGGGACGCGGTGGCGGCGGTGCCGCTGTCGTTCCCCGCCGATCCCACCTACGGCCTTGCCGCCATCCCGCTTCCCGGCTCGACACCGCGCACGGCGACCTTCGAGCCGTCCACCGCTTACCTGACGCGCGAGAGCCACAGTGGCAGCTCCCTGCCCGCAGTGCTGGCGTACTCGACTCTCTCCGTCATCGCGGTCACCTGGTGCTGTGCGGTCATCGGAGTTGGTGAGGCGATGCGCCGGCGCCCCACCGCGAGCATCACGCTACCGGCGCTGCTGGGCGGCGGCCACTGAGGCACTCCGCAACCGGCTGAGGTGCACCAGCCCGTGCGGCGGCGCTTGTGCTTTCGCTGTCCAATTCATGGCGCCGAGTCAACCGTGCCTTGAGGCAACCCCATGTAGCGTGGCCGTACAGTCATGACCGCCGCCACAACCAACCACGACCACGGACTCCGCGTCGCAGTTCGCGCCGGCGGGGGCCTGGTGATCCGTCGTGGAGCCGATGGTGCGCCGCGGGTGGTGCTGGTGCATCGCCCCAAGTACGACGACTGGTCCTTCCCCAAGGGAGGCCAGCGGCGCGGGGAGACACTGCTCGCCACCGCACTGCGCGAGGTGCGCGAGGAGACGGGCCTTCCGTGCGTTGCGGAAGCCGTGGTGGGGGTCACCGAGTACTTCGACCGCCGCGGCCGCCCCAAGCTGGTTCGCTACTGGGTGATGAACCGGATCACGGGAACGTTCGCGCCCAACTCCGAGGTGGACGCCATCGCCTGGGTGCGGCCATCCGAGGCCGTGCTGCGGCTCACCCACGAGCGCGATCGCCTGGCGCCGCGCAGAGTTGAGGCGCGGTCCTCACTAGAGCTGCCCCACAATGAGCCACGTGCCCGCCCGCCGCACCTCCAGCGCGACCGCCTATGCCGGCATCGATGTGGGGGCGACCAACATCGAGGTGGTGGTCACCGCTGCCGACCTCGCTCCCGCCGCCCAATCCCGAGCCGCCACGCCGGCACGAGGCGGTCCCGCCGCGGTGGTCAGCGCCGTCGAGATGGCGGTCGAGGAAGCTCTTGCCGGGTCGCCGCACACGCGCCTCAGCGCCGCCGGCATCGGCGTGCCCGGCCTGGTCGACAACGCGTCCGGCGCGGTGGCACGAAGTCCCAACATCCGCGGTTGGACGGCCAGCTATCCACTGCGAGCCGAGTTGGAGACGCGCCTCGGCGTGCCCGTCGCGGTCGAGAACGACGTGCGCGCCGCTCTGCTCGGCGAGCACCGCCTCGGAGCCGCCACCGCCTACCACGACGTGCTCGCGGTCTGGTTCGGCACCGGCGTCGGAGGCGCCCTCCTGCTCGGCGGCGAGATTCGCCGGGGGCGTCTGGGCGCGTCCGGAGAGATCGGTCACGCGTGCGCCTCGCCGGGCGGGCGGCGCTGCCAGTGCGGGCGGCGTGGCTGTCTCGAGGCCTACGCGGGACGCGCCTCCATGGAGCGGCGTGCGCGGGAGCACGTCGAGAAGGGCGAGAAGACCAGCCTCTTCACGATCATGAGAAAGGCGGGGCGCACCCGATTGACATCCGGCGTGATCGCGCGAGCCCTCGATCAGGGCGACCGTCTGGCCCATGAGCTCATCAACGACGCCGTCCACGCCGCCGGCCCGGTCATCGCCTCGGCGGTCAACGTGCTCGATGTCGACGCCGTGGTCATCGGCGGCGGCCTGGGCTCTCGCCTGGGCCAGCCATTCGCCCGCCGCATCCAGCGCACCATGCAGCCACACCTCCTACACGATGGACGTGACAGCGTCCCGGTGGTGGCGGCGGGGCTCGGCGATCTCTCAGGAGCGCTCGGCGCCGCCGTTCTCGCGTCTGAGCTGGCCTCGACCTAGACCGACCTGGGCGGCGCTGCAGGTGCGGAGCGCCTGGTCGTGGTGCGCCTGGCGGCTGCCCGCTTCGCCGCCGGACGGGTGGCGGTGGTCCGCTTCGCGGTGGTCGCCTTCACGGTGCTCCGCTTGGCGGTGGATGGCTTCGCTGTGGATCGCTTCGCCGTGGCTCGCTTGGCCGTGGTTGGCTTTGCCGAGCCCCGCTTGCTCGCGGAGCCGGCGCTGTCGTTGAGGAACGTCTGGCCCAGCCTGACCAGGTCGGCAACGGTGTCGGCCTGGGCGCGAATCCTGGTGGCGATCTCCCCCAGGCGTCCATGCGCAGCCTCGATCTTCTGCAATCGCTTCAGGAGAGACTGCGTCGGCTCGCTCTTCGGCATCAAGATTCCTCCCGCGATCGAGGCCTGCACACGCGGCCGTGCCGCGCATGCTACTTGAACTCAACAGCCACTTCGGGTCGCGACCGCCGAGCGCGGGGATGGCTGACGTCGCAGAGCTCCCGGATGTCGAGGTGGAGAGCCAGGCGGCACCGCTCCGAGAGCGCGGACGGCAGCAGCATGGGGGGCATGCCGCCGATGTCGAGGCGGCCATCGCGCCCGAGCCCGCCGACCGCCGCGCCGCGTGACGGCGGCAGCCGCCGATCGATGTCGTCAGCGAGCGCCAGGAGGGTGCCCGTCGCCTCCAGCGTGGCCCGCGCGACGCGGCTCTCGCGACGCAGCCGGTCAGGCACGGTGACCTCGCCGGCGTGGAGAAGGATGGCGGCGACGGCGGCGAGCTCGGCGTGGCTGAAGCCGTCCAGGTCCGCCGTGGTGGCCAGGTTGGCGCTCTCCGACCAGCGCCCGTAATGGTCGAGGCGGGCGCCCGCGTCGACGAGCCGGGCGGC
This sequence comes from Candidatus Dormiibacterota bacterium, assembly GCA_035552595.1. GTDB lineage: Bacteria > Chloroflexota > Dormibacteria > Aeolococcales > Aeolococcaceae > Aeolococcus. The sequence goes on along the minus strand of DASZKZ010000051.1, from coordinate 3,752 downwards.
ATGGCCGGCCATGTCGAGCACCTCCGCGCTCAGCTTGGGGGCCAGCGCCGCGGCCAGGGCGACCAGGAGCAGGCGGCGGCGCTGGGATCCGGCGCTGCCTCCGCGCAGCCGCGACAGGACGGCGCTGACGCTGGCGTCGCGCACCTGTCGGGGCCGGATGGTGGACAGCTCCAGCTGATCGAGGATGACCCCCTGGCGCACCCCGTATCCGGACACCAGGATGTGCTCGGCGCTGGTCAGCTCCATGAGCACCTCCACCACCAGGGCGCCTCCGAGCACGGACTCCGCCCGCGTCGAGCTGATCCCCGGCACCGAGGTGCGTCGCGCCACGGGCAGGCGCACCAGCCGCTCGACCAGGATGCCCACGTCGCGGCGGCGGAGCTCGTAGCCGTGCAACCGGTTGACGGCGACCGGCCCGCGCCCGCGAGCCGCCTTGGCGAGGGCGCGGATGGTGCCGCCGGTTCCCACCAGGCTCTCCGCGCTGGCCAGGTCGGTGACGTCGACGGCGCCCAGGGATCCGAGGACGTGGCCGCGGAGCGCGGCCACCTCGTCGGATCGCGGGGGATCGTGACGGAGGAACGTGTCACTCAGCCGCAGCGCGCCCAGCGGCAGGGTGACCCCGGCCCGGAAGCGCCGCCGAGAGAACGCCGCCACCTCCATGCTGCCGCCTCCGAGGTCGACCACAGCGCCGCCCTCCACGGGGAGCCCCGCCACCGCCCCGACCAGCGCGAGGCGCGCCTCGTCCTCGCCGCCGAGCACGGTGACGCTGAGCCCGGTGCGGCGCTGCACCTCGGCCACGAAGGACTCGCGATTGGCGGCGTCGCGGATGGCCGCGGTCGCGACCACCCCCACGGCTCGGGCTCCATGGCGCCGGGCGATGGTCGCGAACGCCGTCAGGGTCTGCACGGTGCGCTGCAGAGCCGCCCGGCTGAGGCGGCCGGCGGCGTCGAGGTCGCGCATCAGGCGGAGCGCGACACGAGCGTCGGCGACGACGTCGAGGTGACCCTGATCTGTGGGCCGCACCACCAGCAACCGAGCCGAGTTCGAGCCGATGTCGGCGACGGCGCGGGGGGCGGAGCTCACATCGAGCCGAGTATAGGCAGCGGTACTGTGCCGGCCCCGGCCACTGTCTCCGTGCACAATGGGCAGCCATGGCAGTGTCGCACAGAGATCCGGCCGCGCTGGGCGAGCAGGACCGCGGGGCCCATCCGGAGGTGCCGCGCCACCTCAACCGTGACGTCTCGTGGCTCGACTTCAACCGCCGGGTCCTGGCGCTGGCCGCGGACGACCAGGTGCCCGTGCTCGAGCGCGCCCGCTTCCTGGCCATCTCGGCCCACAATCTCGACGATTTCTTCCAGGTGCGTGGAGCCGTGCTCGCCCAGAATGTCGAGACCGGGCTGAGCGATCGCTCCCCCGACGGGCTCACCCCGCTGGAGCAGCGCGAGCTGTTCCGGGAGAGGACCTCGACGTTCGCGCGTGACCAGGACGACCTCTACACAGAGTCGGTGGCGCCGGCGCTGGACAGCGCGGGGATCCACATCTCCGACTACCACGAGCTCGACCATCGGGACCGCGCATTCCTCGACTCGTATTTCGCCCAGCAGCTGTTCCCGGTGCTGACCCCTCTGGCGGTCGACCCCGCCCACCCGTTCCCCTACATCTCCTCGATGTCCTTGAACCTGGCGGTGGTGGTCTCCGACGCGGTGGCGCGCGAGCAGCGTGTCGCCCGCGTCAAGGTGCCACCCGCGCTGCCACGTTTCGCCCCGCTGCCGGGAGGGGGCCGGTTCGTGCCCCTCGAGCAGGTGATCAGCGCCCACCTCGACGCGCTCTTCCCCGGCATGGACATCGTCACCCACCACCCCTTCCGTCTCACCCGGGGAGCGGACTTTCAGCTCGACAGCGATGAGGACGACCTCCTCGAAGCGGTGCGCGACGTCCTCAAGCGCCGGCGGTTGTCCCCGCTGGTGGTGCGCCTGGAGATCGACGAGAGGATGTCGGACGAGGTGCGCGACCTGCTGGTCCGCGAGCTCGAGATGGACGAGCGCGACGTGCAGGTCGTGCACGCGCCCCTCGACCTCGGTGCTCTCTTTCAGCTCACCTCCCTGGATCGTCCGGAGCTCAGGTACCCGGTGTGGGCTCCGGTCGTCCCGGCGGCGCTGCTCCCTCTCGAGGGGGGCTTCCACATCTTCAGCGCCGTGCGCGCCGGCGACGTGCTCGTGCACCACCCCTATGAGGACTTCGACGCGTCGGCGGTGGCGTTCGTCGAGGAGGCCGCGTCAGACCCCGCGGTTCTGGCGATCAAGCAAACCCTCTACCGCACCTCGGGGACGAACAGCCCGATCATCCGCTCGCTGATCCGGGCTGCCGAGGCGGGCAAGCAGGTGGTTGCGCTGGTGGAGCTGACCGCGCGCTTCGACGAGCAGGCCAACATCAGCTGGGCGGAGGCTCTCGAGCAGGCCGGGGTGCACGTCATCTACGGGATCGTCGGGCTCAAGACCCATGCCAAGGTCTCGCTGGTGGTTCGCAACGAGGGCGGCGGCCACATCACCCGCTACTGCCACGTCTCGACAGGCAACTACAACCCCGAGACCGCGCGCATCTACGAGGATGTGGCGCTGCTGACATGCGACGCCGACATCTGCGCCGATCTCAGCGAGCTCTTCAACGCCCTCTCCGGATACAGCCGCGACGTCCAGTACCGCCGCATCGTGGTCGCCCCCCAGCGCTTGCGCAGCACCCTCACCGAGCTGATCCACCGCCAGTCGCATCCCGGAGGCCGGATCACGCTGAAGCTCAACAATCTCATTGATTCCGATGTGATCGACGCGCTCTACGACGCGGTCGAGGCCGGCGCCACCATCGATCTGATCGTGCGCGGGATGTGCACGCTCAACCCCGCAGCCGCGGCTGCGCCCGACCGGCTGCTGGTGCGCTCGCTGGTGGGCCGCTACCTGGAGCACTCGCGGATCTATCGCTTCGGCGAGGGCACGGATGCCGACTATTTCATCAGCTCCGCCGACCTGATGCCGCGCAACCTGGATCGCCGCGTCGAGGTGGCCGTGCCGGTGGAGCAGGTGCCGCTCCGCACCCGCCTCGACGAGATCATCGACTTCTCGCTGCGGGACGACACGCTGGCCTGGCAGTTCGATGGTGAGAGCTGGACGCGGGTGCCGACCGTGGCAGGCTTCAACGCCCAGCGCGCCCTCCAGGAGGGCGCGGTCCGCCGCAGCCGAGGTGGTGGCTGACGACCTCGGCGGGGAGCGGATCCGGATCCCGCTGCAGCTCTCCCTCCCTCGCCTCCTCAAGGGAGCCGGCCACACGGTGCGCACCAGCACCTCCCGACGGCGCGGCGTCCTGCTCTTCGACACCGGCGACCGCCGTCTGGCCGGCTGCGGAGGCGAGCTGTCCCAGCACCCGCGCGACGGCTGGCGCTGGCGGCGCTACCCGCTCGGCCATCCCAAGCTGGCGTGGCGAGAGTGGACAGCGCCGCCGCAGGAGCCCGAGCAGGTCCTCCTCGACTGGACGCGCGCCTACCGCCGCGGCCGGCCGGTGGCGGGGCGGGCGCCGGTGGCGGTCCACTCACGGAGCCATCGCGTCGGCGACGACGGCTCGGACGCGCCGATGACGCTGCTCGAGGAGCGGGTCGATGAACAGGTGAGCGGGCGCTGGACGCCGCGACTGCGCCATGTCAGTGTCGTCGAGGCGGGCCGCGGCGCGGCCGCGAAGGCGGCGCTCGGGCTGATCCGGGAGGC
>DASZKZ010000050.1:0-18213 GCA_035552595.1 Candidatus Dormiibacterota bacterium | reverse complement strand
CAGCGAGCTGGAGCAGTAGCGGGTCACAGTGGTGCCGGGCACGTCCAGCTTGGCGAGGAGGCTGACCACGCGGCCGAGGTTGAAGCCCTGCTCGCCGCCGGGAAGGCCGCAGCCGCAGATGAGGTCCTCGATGTCGGCGCGGTCGAGCTGCGGCACCTGCTCGAGCACCTTGGTGACGATGTACGCGCCGAGGTCGTCGGGGCGGACGTCGACCAGCGATCCCTTGGCGGCGCGGCCGATCGGGGACCGCCCGGCGGCGACGACGACGGCGTCAGGCATGTCCGTCACCCTACCTCGAAGAGCTCCTGCGCCATCGCGTGCAGCCGCTCGACGCTGCCGTCTGCGGCGACCAGGTAGTCATCGCTCGTCCAGCTGTACCCGTGCTCGGTGTTGAACGCGGGGTGCAGCGAGAAGTACATGTTCGCCGCCACCGGCATGGTCTCGTCGAAGCGCACCAGGGGCCGCTCCACCATGTCGTAGCCCTGGCCGTGGAAGTGCACGCGCCTCTCCTCCGGCAGGCCGCGCCCGCGCATGTGCGCGTTGTAGTCCTCGAAGATCCGCGCGCAGTCGGCTCCGGGGCGGAGTTGGTCGACGCAGAACTGCTGCACCTCCAGAAGGATGCGCTGCTGGTCGCGCATCTGCGGTGTCACCTTGCCCAGCACGGCGCTGCGCCCCAGCTCGCAGTAGTAGCCGCCTGGTCCGTTGTTCTCGATGAGCAGGCTGAACTGATCACCCGCGCGAAGCGCGCGGTGCTGGAGGTGGCGGTTGACGATCTGCCCCGGGGTGCCGGCCGGCCCCGAAAACGCGAGGAAGAGGCCCTGCTCGCTGCCGAGCGAATGGCCGACCTGCTCCGCGATGGCAGCCACCTCGAGCTCGCGCATCCCGGGCCGCAGCGATTCGAACGCGACGCGCATCGCCTCGTCCTGGGCGGCTGCGCACATGCGCACCAGGGCGATCTCCTCCTCTGACTTCACCGCCTTGATGCGGTCGACGAGGTCCGAGGCGTCGATGAGGCTCGCGTTGCGCAGCGCCCCCGAGCGCAGGGTGTCGATGAGCGCGTACGAGATCGCCCCGGTGCCGAGCATGCCGACCGTGCCGCCGGCGAAGCGGGCCAGCGCGCTGGCAGCCAGCTCGCCGTCATGCGCGGCGGTGTAATGCGTCGACGTGTAGCTCGGCGTGGTCAGCACCCGCCCGATGCCGCGGCGCACGCCGTCGCCGGCCTCGGGGAGCTGCCGGTCGACGCCGAACGGTCCCTGCCCGATGAGCGTCATCGGTTCGTCGATCGGGAAGATGACGGTGGTCACGTACCCGTTGGTGGCGGCGAGGTCGGTGAGGTACTTCACATACCCACCCATGAAGTCGTTGCTCGCCTGGGCGACGAGCACGTCGACGCCGGCGCGTGCCATGGCCGCGCGGATTGCCGTCCAGCGCCGCTCCAGCTCGAAGGTCGAGATCGGGTTGTTGAGACGCTCGTCCGCGCCGGACAGCGGGACCAGGGTCACGTGCGCACCACGTTGGTCATTCCGGCGACATCGCCGGCAACGAAGCGGCGGATGTTCTCTTCGACGATGGGCAGCGCGTCGTCGGCGTAGCCGACATGGAAGCCCGCGGTGTGCGGTGTCACCACCACGTTCTCCATGGTCCAGAACGGGTGGTCGGAGGGCAACGGCTCCTCGGCGAACACGTCGAGCGCGGCGCCGGCGATGCCACCGGCGCGCAGCGCAGCGATGAGCGCCGATTCGTCGACGACGCCCCCGCGGGCCACGTTGATGAGGAAGCTGCTCGGCTTCATGGCGTCGAGCACCGCCGCGTTGACGATGCCGTGTGTCTGTGGGGCGTACGGCGTCAGCAGCACCAGGTAGTCGAGCTCGGCAACCGCGTCGGTGAGCTGCTCGCGTGGCCACATCCGCTCGAAGCCGGGCACCTCACGCTGCGCAGACGAGATGCCCACCACGTGCATCCCGAGCGCCGCGCACCGCGGGGCGAGCTCCTCGGCGATGGCGCCGACGCCGAGGACTCCCACCGTCTTGCCCTTGAGCAGCGACACCGGGAATCGCTGCCACCGTGCCTGGGTCTGGTTGGTCGATGCGCGGCGCAGGTGGCGCGCCAGCGCCAGCATCCCCGCGATCACGCATTCCGACACCGCCGGTCCGTGCAGGCCGTGCAGGTTGGAGACGATCACCCCCTCGCGCAGCGAAGGGCTGTCGGTGATGCCGTCGACGCCCGTCCCGAGCGCCTGCACCCAGCGCAGCCGGGTGCCCTCGGCGAGCACGTGGTCGGCCATGTGCGCGCCGAAGGTGATGAGCACGTCGGCATCGCCGATGTAGGGCCCCACCTTGCTGTGGTGCTCGACGAGGTCGATGGCCAGGTCGGGGAAGGCGGTGCGCAGGCGCTCCAGGTACTGTGTGCGCGTCGCCTCGGGGAGGGCGAGGAGAAGGAGGACGTGGACCGGCGGCTCCACCATGCGCAGGTTACGCGGGGATCACGGGGACGAGCAGGTGCGAGTCGTGGCGCCCCCCGGCGTGGATGACATGTGTCCCCCTGTTGCGCGTCTTCGAGTGCGCCATCTTCACGATCCCGGGCGGGTACTCGTACACGTCGCGCCCCTGGATGACCAGGCGCAGCGACTCCCCGGCGCGAAACCGGGTGCCCGACGGCCAGATCTCGATGTCGACGGGCACTGTCACGCCAGGTGGGAGCGGCTCCTCGCGGTCGTGGGGGTGCCAGGGGCGCAGTGGCGTCGACCTCTCCGCGTCGACAGCGCGGTGCGACACGCGCAGCCATCCCAGCGCGACGGGGCCGTCCTCCTGGGCATTGAGGAATGAGAAGGACACGATGTCGCCGGCCTCGTCCAGCTTCTGCACCGCCACGAAGAGGTCCATGTCCTCGGCGTCCTCGGCCTCCACCCACAGACGCAGCGCCATCGGCCCGATGAGGTCGGTCGTTTCCGTGAAGCGATGGTCGAAGGTCGCGCTTCCAACGGTCGGGTCATAGCGAACCTCCGCCGCCGTCTCTGGGGGTGACCTGACCAGGGTCCCCGAGGCCGCGTCGAGGTACAGCGCGTGCGGCTCCGTCTGCGGCAGCGGCCAGGCCTCCTCGTCACGCTGCTCGCCGACGTAGAAGCGCTCACGCACCTCCATGCGCACCTTCGGCCAGCCATCCATGGTCCCCGGCTTGCCGAGGAGGAAGCGGTCGAAGAACTGGCGGAGGAGGTCGACGTTGTCGGGCCGGTGCCAGAACTGCCATTTCTTGCGGGCGTGCACCAGCAGCCACTTGTCCTTCGATGAGATGCGCCGGTACCCCTCGAGCGTGCCGCGCGTGTGCAGGCCCTGGTCGGACCAGCTGGCCACCACGAACGCCGGCACCTCCACCTTCTCGAGGTCGGGCACCTTGCTGAGCCAGTAGTCATCCAGCAGTGGGTGGGCGGCGTACATCGAGACGGTGTCCTCGACCTGCCCCCGCGACCAGGCGACCCGGCGGTTGCGCCACATGGGACCGAAGAAGTCCTCGGGGATGCCGCCGTGGTAGGCCATCTCGCGGTAGCGGTCACTCACCCCCTCCCAGGGGTTGATCGCCGCGAGGTGCGGCGGCTGCATCGCCGCGGCACGCCATTGAGAGATGGCGAGGTACGAGACGCCGGACATGCCCACCTTGCCATTGCTCCACGGTTGCGTGCCCGCCCACTCGATGAGGTCGTACATGTCGCGCCCCTCCTGCGCGGAGTAGAAGGTGGCGTCGCCCTGCGAGTTCCACAGGCCGCGGGGGTCGACGTTGATCACCGCGTAGCCGTGTTGCGTCCAGTAGGCGGGGTCGGGCGCCTCGAAGCCGGTGTGGCGCGAGACCCATGTGGGGTCGACGCCGTGGCGCGGGAAGATGTCGTACTTCACCGCGCCGTGCTTGCCGTACGGGCCCCACGCCACGATCGGGGCCACGGGGTCCCCGCCCTGTGGCCGGAAGACATCGACGTAGATCTCGACGCCATCGCGCATCCGCACGGTGGCGTCGTACTCGATGAGCATGGTGCCGTCATGCTCGGTGCGCGGATTGAACGGTGGCACGCCTGCGTCCTCGGGCGGGACGCCGGGCAGGAAGCGGATGTCCGGGTCGTCGTCGATCATCCCGCCCTCCCGTGGATCCGAGTCGCTTGTGGACAGTGCACCAAGCGCACCCCCTTGCACTCCTGCGCGGCGCCCGATATGGTAGTCCTCACCACGGTAGGGAGCATACCTGTCCGCTGGTGACGCTGGACGCTGCGGCCTTACAGGAGGGTTCCCATGGGCTCCGGGCGACGTGGTCTTCTCACCATCCCCGCAACGGCCGCGCTGGTGTTGCTGAGCGCCTGCGGCAGCTCGAACGGCAGCAGTGGCTCCAGCTCCGTCCCGACACAGTCGGGGCCCGTCACCGTGGGTGTCATCGCGCCCTTCACCGGCCCTGCCGCCCAGTTCGGCAAGCTGCTGTCGGCGCCGTGCTACGCGGCCACCGACCTCATCAACCAGGCCGGCGGCGTCATGGGCAAGCAGTTCAGCTGCTCGGCGATCGACGACACCGGGGACGCCGCGGACGCGGTTCCCAACGTCACCCGGGCCATCGCCACCACCAGCAACCTCGACCTCACCATCGGGCTCGAGAGCAACACCGCGGCGACCACGGTGCCGCTGGTCAACAACGCCAAGATCCCGATCGTCACCACCAACGGGCTGGTCGCCTTCACCAAGAACAACTACCCGTACTACTGGCGGCTGACCCCGTCGGACGATGCCAACGGCGCTGCCTTCGCGGTCTGGGCGGTGCAGAAGGGCTACAAGAACGTGGCCGTCGTCTTCCAGAACGGGATTGGCTCAGAGGGCAACCTCCCCGGCCTGCAGTCGGCGATGCCCAAGCTCGGCGGCAGCCTCGGTCTCCAGCTCACCATCCCCGCCGACGCAGCCTCGTATTCGAGCGAGGTGGCCCGCGTCATCGCCAGCCACCCCGACGCACTGATCTGGTCGGCCGACCCGCAGACCACGGCGACGTTCATGTCCGAGTACAAGCAGCTGAACAACGGCTCGCTGCCGCCGATGGTGACCGCGACGGACTCGCTCACCCCTGACTTCTTCGGGGCGCTGAGCCACGTCGTCGGCGCCAGCTACGTCACCAACAGCGTGTACCTGGTGGGCTCGTCGTTCAGCCAGACCACGCCCGCGTTCGCCACCTACAAGGCAGCGCTGAAGGCGGACTCGCACACCTCTGCCATTGCCGACGTGCTCAGCGCCGTCGGACCGCCCGCCTCGGCCTACGACGGCATCAACATCATGGCCCTGGCGATGATCATGGCCAAGACAACGGTCGGCTCCTATTACAACCAGTTCGTCAACCAGGTCGTCTCCCCCAAGTCGGGTGCGACCGTTGTCAGCGACTTCGCTGACGGTGCCAAGGCATTGGCTGCGGGCAAGCAGATCCAGTACGTCGGCGTCATCGGCGACGTTGTCTTCAACCAATATCACAACGCGGCCGGCGAGTTCGCCGCCAACGTCTTCGCCGCCGACGGCAGCGCCAGTCGCGTCGGATCCATCCCAGGAACGAAGGTCCTCGGTCTCCTGTGACCCCTGAGGCAGGGCCTCACTCGTCAGCGCACAGGGAGCCGCAGCTGGTCCGCGCCGGCAGCGGCTCCCGCTGTGCGCTTGGGGGAGACGCACGGTGAACCTGGTCGTCGAGGCGATCGGCTTCGGGATCGCCACCGGCGCGGTCATCGCGCTCGGCGCCGTCGGGTTCTCGGTGCAGTTCGGCATCAGCAACATCCTCAACATCACGTACGGCGCGCTGATGACTCTCGCCGCGTACGTCGGCTATGCGTTGGTCAACCGCGGCGTCAACGCCTGGCTCGCGCTGGTCATCGGCGCCATCGTGGTGGGCGTCGTGTCCGTCGCCTACAACCGCGTGTTGCTGGCGCCGTTGGTGCGGCGAGGGACACGCGCCATCGCGATGGTGATCGTCACCGTCGCGGCGGGAATCGTCCTGCAGTACGTGATCGTGGCCATCGCCGGTCCCGACTCGCACAGCTACGGTGAGCAGAGCGGCGCCACCCTGCACCTGCTCGGGTTCACGCTGTCCGCCGGCCAGGTGGCCATCATCGGGCTCACCGCGGCGGTGATGCTCGCCCTGCACCTGTTGCTCACGCGCACCACGCTCGGCAAGGCGATGCGCGCCACCTCGTCGAACCGCACGCTGGCGCGCAGCTGCGGGATCGCCACCGACAGGGTGAGCGACATCGCCTGGCTCATCTCCGGCTCGCTGTGCGGCGCGGCCGGCGTGGCGCTGGCGATCACCACCGTCAGCTTCGACTTCTCGCTCGGCTCGCTGTTCCTCATCCCCATGATCGCTGCGGCGGTGCTCGGTGGTATCGGCCAGCCGTACGGGGCCATGGTCGGAGGGCTGATCGTCGGGGTGTCCAGCGAGGTCGCCGCCGCCGTCACCAACCCCAACTACAAGGACGTCGTCGCCTTCGTGATCCTCATCGCCTTCCTGCTGATTCGCCCGCGCGGGCTGTTCGGCGCGGCCTGGTCGACGCGCCGGTTGATGGAGGGGTAGCGATGGCCTGGGAGTACTACCTCGTCGTCATGCTCATCTACCTGGGCACGGACCTGCTCGCCGTCTGGGGGCTGAACCTCGAGTTCGGCGTCTCCGGCATCGCCAACCTCGCATACATCGTCGTGGTCGCCGTCGGCGCCTACACGTACGCGGTGTGCACCCTCGGCCCATCGTCCGACCTCGGTGGCTTCCAGCAGTACATCGGCGGGTTCGGCCTGCCCTGGGGGGTGGCGCTGCTCATCGCCGTCCTGGTCGGAGCGCTCGTCGGCGCGGTCATCGGGCTCACCGGTCTCAAGCGCCTCCGCCAGGACTACCAGGCGGTGGCCATGCTGGTGGTCTCGCTGATGCTCGCCACCGTGGTCAGCGCCGACGTCGGCATCTTCAATGGCAGCGCCGGCCTGGCGCTCATCCCCAACCCCTTCTCCGACCAGGACCCCGAGGTGGCCCGCTGGCTGTACGTCGGCCTGGTCGCGGTGTGCTGCGTCATCGGCCTGCTCGTGCTGCGCCGCTTCACCACCGGCCCCCTCGGGCGCACGCTGCGCGCCATGCGCGACGACGACACCGCCGCGTCGGCGGCGGGCAAGAACGTCGTCGGACTGCGCCTGCTCGTGCAGGCGGTTGGCGGTGGCTTCGCCGGGTTGAGCGGCGCGCTGCTGGCCGGGTTCATCGGTGGCTGGTCGCCGTCGGCGTGGGTGTACATCGAGACCCTCGCCTTCCTCAGCTGCATCATCGTCGGCGGGATGGGCAGCGACCGCGGCGCCAGCCTCGGCACGGTGATCGTCGCCGTTCTGCTCCTCCAGGGTGTGCAGTTCCTGCCTCAGATCTCGGGCAGCCCTGGCCTCAAGGAGGATTTCGGCTGGATCGTGCTCGGCTCGGCCACCATCGCGTTCATCTGGTTTCGTCCCCAGGGTCTCCTGCCCGAGCGCCGCCCGCACCACCTGGATCCGGACCGCCCGCCCGCCTCCCTGCGCGGCCTGTTGCGCCGCCAGCACCCGAGTTGACCGCGAGCACCGCCGCCGCGCCCATCCTCGAGGTCGACACCCTCGTCAAGCACTACGGCGGCGTGCGCGCGGTGGACGGCGTCTCGTTCACGGTGGCCCGCGGCAGCGTCACCGGCCTCATCGGTCCCAACGGCGCCGGCAAGTCAACCGTGCTCGCAGTCATCGGCGGCTACGTCGGGCCCACCGGGGGCGCCATCCGCTTCGACGGCGACGACATCACGTCGACACCGATGTACGTGCGCGCTCGTCGTGGGCTGGTGCGCACCTTCCAGATGGCCCGGGTCTTCGGCAACCTCACCACCATCGAGAACCTCCTCGTCGCTGCGCCCGCCCAGCGTGGTGAGAGCGGCGCTGCTGTCCTCGCCGGCCGTCGCTACTGGCGCAACCAGGAGAAGGAGCTCGTCGCGCAGGCCCGCGCCATGCTCGACACGTTCGCCATGGGTGCCAAGGCGGACGAGCCCGCCCGCAACCTCAGCGGCGGCCAGAAGCGTGCGGTGGAGATCATGCGCGCGCTGATGATGCAGCCCAAGCTGCTGCTCCTCGACGAGCCGATGGCAGGCCTGAGCCCCAGCCTGTCGCGCCAGCTCGAGGATGTGCTCCTCGGCCTCGCCGAGGGCGGCCTGACGCTGCTGCTCGTCGAGCACGAGCTCGACACCGTCGACAGGATCTGCGGCAAGGTGGTGGTGATGGCGCAGGGCCGCGTGCTGTCAGAGGGGCGCATGGCCGAGCTTCGCCTCAACCGCGAGGTGCAGGACGCATATGTCATCGGTTGACGCTCGCGCAGAGCGGGTGGCGCTGAGGATCCGCGGTGTCACCGCGGGCTACGGCGCCGGGCCGCCCATCATCCGTGGCGTCGACATGGACGTCTCCAGCGGCCAGGTCGTCGCCGTCGTCGGTCCCAACGGCGCGGGCAAGAGCACTCTGCTCAAGGCGATCCTCGGCATCGCCCGACTCACCGGCGGCCACGTCGAGCTCGAAGGAAAGGACGTCACCGGCGTGCGTCTCGAGAAGCTGGCCCGGCTGGGCATCGGCTACGTCCCCCAGGTCGACGACGTCTTCGAGGGGCTGCGCGTGCGTGAGAACCTCGACATGGGCGGCTACCTCTTCAACCGCGCCCAGCGGGCGGAGCGGATGGAACGGGCGATGGAGGTCTTCCCCCAGCTCAAGCCCCGGCTCAACCGCTACGTCGAGACGCTGAGTGGGGGAGAGCGCAAGATGACGGCGATCGCCCGCGTGCTCATGCTCGACCCCTCGGTGTTGCTGCTCGACGAGCCCACCGCCAGCCTCTCGCCCGAGCTGTCGAGGGCCGTCCTCGAGAACCAGGTGCGCGCGCTCGGCAACATCGGCAAGGGCGTCCTGCTGGTCGAGCAGAAGGCGGTGGCCGCGCTGGAGATCTCCGACTGGGCCTACATGCTGGTGCGCGGCGAGGTGGTGATGTCGGCCGACGCGCACCAGGTGCTGGCCAAGCCCGACATGCGCGAGATCTTCCTCGGCGCCACGGCCCCGCCCGAGCCGGAGGAGGATGCCGACGAGGTCACTCCCGTCGACGAGCACGCCGCCGAGGGACCGCTGGTCGGCTGACTCAGCGCGAGAGGCCCAGCATCCTCACGGCGTTGCCGTGGAAGATCGCCTCGCGGTCCGCCGCGCCGATGTCGAAGGCCTCCAGCGCATCCCTCTCGTCGACGGCCCAGGAGCCGGTCGGCGGCCCGAATGGGAAGTCGGTGCCGAAGAGCAGCCGCTCGGTGCCGAAGAAGTTCCGCGCCATCGCGAGGCACTCAACAGAGCCGTTGCTGACCGTGTCGTTGTGGAAGCGGCGGAAGTGCTCGATTGCGGGGACGCTGAGCTCCGGGCCGCCGCTGCCGCCGATGCCGAGCTTCGCGTACTCGAGCCGGGTGCTCCGCGAGAAGGCGTCGATGCGGTTGGCGAAGTACGGGATCATGCCGCCCATGTGGTGGGTCATGAAGGTGATGTCAGGGTGCTTTTCGAACACCCCGCCGTACACGAGCCGGGCCATCGCCAGCGACGTGTCGAACGGCCACGCCAGGGTGCGGTCGAGCACGTCCTTGCCGATCCACGGGTAGATGTTCGCGTGCTGCGGGTGGATCCAGATCGGTGAGCCGCGCTCCGCAGCGCGCGCGTACAGCGGCCACATCGACTCGTCGTCGAGAGGCCTGCCCTCGATGTTGGTGAAGATGAGCACCCCGGCAAGGCCGAGCTCGTCGAGAGCGCGCTCGTACTCCTCCATCATCACGTCGTCGACCACAGGGATGACGCCCACACCGATGAACCGCGAGGGATGGCGGTTGGCGAAGGCAGCGATGCTGTCGTTGGCGACGCGCACCATGCGGTGCAGAGCGTCCCGCTGCATGCCCAGCCACACGGGAGGTCGCGCCAGCACCAGCACCTGGACGTCGAAGCCGTGCTCATCCATGAAGGCGATGCGCTTGTCGGCGTCGTGGATGTACGGGCTCTGCGAGCGCAGCGCCTTGAGCTCGGCGGTGGGGCTCACCTCGGCGAGTGCGTCGATGAGCGGCATTGGAAAGACGTGAGAGTAGGCGTCGATGATCACACCGCACCTCCGGTGAGCAGCCTGTCCGCCAGCGCCTTCTTTGACACCTTGCCGAATGGCGAGAGCGGGAAGTCGTCGAGCACCTGCAGCCGCTCGGGAAGCTTGAACTTGGCAAAGCCGAGCCCGAGCAGGAACGCGGTCAGCTCGTCCAGCGTCAGCGATTGGCCAGGGTGCAGGATCACGCACGCGCACATCCGCTCCCCGAGCACGGGGTCCGGGTACGGGATGCAGGCGGCGTTGCGCACCGCTGGGTGCATGAGGATGAGGTTCTCCACCTCCTCCGCGCTGATCTTCTCGCCGCCCCGGTTGACGAGGTCTTTGATGCGTCCCTCGACGAGGTACGCGCCCGAGGGATGGCGGCGCATCAGGTCGCCTGAACGATAGAAGCCGTCGGGCGTGAACTGGCGCTCGTTGTACTCGGTCGCGCGGTAGTAGCCGCGCAGCGTGTACGGACCGCGCACCGTCAGCTCGCCGATCTCCCCGTCGGGAACGTCGGCGCCCGCCTCGTCGCAGAGGCGCACCTCGTCGTCCGGGGACACCGGCGTCCCAACGGTCTCCATCCGCGCCTCCTCAGGCAGGTTTTTGGTGACGAAGAAGAGCGTGCCCTCGCTCATGCCGAAGTTCTCCTGCACGAAGGCGTTGGGGAAGAAGGCGGCCATCTGCCGGCGCAGTTCCGGCTGCAGTCGCTGGCCACCGGACTGGAGAAGCTGCACCGAGCTCAGGTCGTGCTCACCGGCCTCTGCGTCGGTGAGCCAGCGGATGTACAGCGCTGGCACGGCGGCGATGTGCGTGACCCGGTGGCGCTCAACCAGAGGCAGCACGTCGCTGGCGCGCGTCCCCGCGCTGAGCACCACGCGGGCACCGTGCATGAGAAAGCCCTGCACGCCGGGGCAGGCCAGCGGCATGTTGTGGGCCAGCGGCGCCACCGCCAGCTGGCAGCTGTCGCCGTCGATGTAGCCGACCGCCGCAGCCGCCTGCGAGTTGTAGACGTAGTCGTTGTGGGTGCGCGGGATCAGCTTGGGGATGCCGGTGGTTCCCCCGGAGAGCAGCAGGCAGCAGGGGTCAGTGGGATTCACCGCAACCGGTGGGGGAGTGGCCACGTCATCCCCGGGGCGCAGCTCATGCATGAGCACGACCTGGCGGAGCGACGGGATTGCAGACTGCACGGTGCGTCCCAGCTCCTCGTCGGTGCCGAAGTACGCCACCGCCTCCGTGAGCCGCGCGAAGTGCTCGATCTCCAGCCGGCGGTGGGGCGCAAGCGCCAGCACCGGGATCACCCCGAGCATCTGCAGCGCGAAGTACAGGTAGAGGAACTCGGGCGCGTTGGGCAGGTGCATGACGACGCGGTCGCGGCGGCGCAGTCCCAGGTCGTGCATCCGTGCGGCGACGGTGGCGCGGCGCTCGGCGAGCTGCGCGTAGGTGATCACCTCGTCACCGTGGAGCAGCGCGACGCGGTCGGCGTGCGTGGCGAAGAGCTCGCCGAACACCTGGTCCAGGGTGCGGTCGCGCCAGTAGCCCCTCTCGCGGTAGCGCTGCGCGAACCCGGGCGGGTAGGGCACCACCCCGTCCAGGGGCGCCGCGTCCTCGACCACCGCTCTACGTGGTGGCGCTGAAGCCGCCGTCGATGACGACGACCTCACCGGTGACGAAGGGGTTGCTGATGAGCAGGCTGAGGATGGTCACCGCCACCTCGTCAGGAGTGACACAGCGTCCCAGCGGGGTCATGCGGGCGCGTCGTTCCATCAGCCGTTCGTAATTGTCGCCGAGTGCGTGCTCCATCCAGTCGCCCACCATCCAACCCGGCGCCACCGCGTTGACGCGGATGGCCGGCCCGAGCGCCCCCGCCAGGGTGCAGGTGAGGTTGACGATCGCCGCCTTGCTCGCCGCGTATGGGAACGGCTGCGGGCCGGGCCGCAGGCCCACGATGCTGGCGAGGTTCACCACGGCTGCCTGCGGCCCCTCGCGCAGCAACGGCACCGCCGCGCGGGTCACCTGGAAGGTGCCGCGCACGTTCACGGCGAAGACGCGGTCCCAATCGTCCATGCTCAGCCCCTCGAGGTCCGAGGGCGGCGTCGATACGGTGGTGCCGGCGTTGTTGACCAACGCGTCCAGGCGCCCGAACCTCTCACCGACCATGTCGAGCATGGCGCGCACCGCACCCTCGTCGGCGACGTCGGCACAGCAGACCTCGGCGCGCGCTCCTGTGGCCGTCACCTCCTGCGCAACGGCCTCGGTCGCCTCGCGGCTCCGACTGAAGTTGAGCACCACGTCGAATCCCTCGCGTGCGCACGCCAGCGCCGTGCTGCGGCCGATCCCGCGCGCCGCCCCCGTGACAAGTGCGACGGGGCGTGCGCCGGCGGCGCTCACCCGGCACGCTCGGCGCGCGTGGCCGGCTGCAGCCCGAGCACGCGCTCCGCGTTGGCGTGGAAGACGCCGGACATCACCTCGTCGGAGTAGCCGAGCTCGTCCCACTCCCGGAAGATCCGCTCGTACGGCAGGCTCGGGTAGTCGCTGCCGAACATCACCTTGTCGCGCAGCCGCCCGCGGATGTCGCGCTTGAGGCTGTCCGGGAAGTACTTGGGAGCCCAGCCCGACAGCTCCCAGAACACGTTGCCCTTGTGCAGTGCGACGGCGGTCATCTCGTCGACCCAGGGCCACCCCGGATGAGCGGCGACAATGGTCAGCTGCGGGAAGGTGGCGGCCAGCTCGTCGACGCACATCGGGTGGGCGTGGCGAAGGCGCGACCCCAGTGCGCCGGGCAGCCCCGCGCCCATCCCGGTGGTGCCGACATCGACCATGACCGGCACGTCGAGCTCGGCGATGGTGTCGAACAGTGGTCGCAGCGCGGGGTCGTCGACGGAGTAGCGACCCATGATCGGGTGGAAGTGGAAGCCGAGCACGTGCTGCTCACGCACCGCGCGCACCGCCTCGTCGATCGCCGCCCCTCCCTTGTGTGGGTCGACGGCCCCCCATGCCTGGAGGATGGTGTCGGCGTTGCGGTCGCGCATCCCGGCGACGTACTCGCTGGTGCACGGCGGCGCACCCACCACGGACTCGATGTCGAATGCCACCAGCACCGCCTGGACGCCGGCGGTGCGGAAGTCAGCGGCCACCTCGGCCTCCAGCTTCTCCGCCCACTCGTGCTTCCAGTACGCGCCGAGAGCCTCGGCGAACGGGCCCTGCGAGGCGATCCACTCGCGGGTCCCCGGGTAGCAGTGCAGGTCGATCCTGCGCATCAGTGCGCGCTGCGTGTGCCGGCGCGCTGCCGTCGGCGTGAGTTCGCCGTCAACCGGCGCCTTCCCGGGGTTCGTCGACGGCGGGGCCGACCGTGGCGGAGAGGCTGGCGAGCTCGAGCAGGCCCGAGCCGTAGCGCTCCTCGAGCTCGGCCGGGAAGTCCGCGAAGATGCGTTGCACGAAGAGGTCATGACGGATATAGGCCTTGACGAGGCCGGCCAGCAGGGGCGCGTCGCTGATGAGGATGTCCCACTGCTTGCCGTCCTTGGCCACGCCCCAGAGACACCATGCCGAGTCGACGACGACGGCGAGGTGGCGGGCGCGTCGCTGCCGGTACAGGGCACCGTCGGTGCTGGCATGCCGCACCACCGTTCCCCGCGGCGTGGCGAACGGCAGCTTGCCGAAGTGCACGAGCACGAACTCGGCTCCCGCGCCTGTCGCCTGGGCCACCGCGTCGCCAAGGTCGGTCAGCTCGTCGCGGCGGCCGCTGAGATACACGCGCGTCCGCGCCCCGGCGATCGCCGCGTTGGCGCGCTCGACCGCGGCAGGAAAGGACTCAACGCGGTGAACCGACATCAGCTCCGGCACGGTGGCGCGGCTGGGCAGCGTCTCGAGGTCGCGACGCACTGCCTCCACGCGGCCCGCAAAGTCCTGCTCGAGGCCATGCAGGAGCGTGTCGGGCGCCACGGCGCTGTAGCGGCCGGGGTTGTCCCCGGTGCGCACCGCAGCGCCGCGTTCGACGAGCCGGCGCAGCGTTTCGTACACCTTGGGCTGGGGCACACCGGTGGCGTTGGCGATGGAGTAACCGGTGGCCGACTCGGCGGTCAGCAGGCCGAGGTACGTGCGCGCCTCGTACTGGGAGAATCCCAGCTGGGTCAGGCGATTCGCGATCACCTCGAGACGGTTGGCCATGCCTGTTCACCCCGGTCAGGACCGGCCCCGCAAGCCGGTGTGCTCCTGCAGTCACTACGTCCGTAGTGCCTAAGCCACTCTAGCACACGCCTGCCTGTGTTACGGTGAGCCGATGACGGGCATCGTCGACGTCCCACGCCGTCAGCAGTACGTCGCGGGGAAGTGGACCGGCGCCTCCGGTGACAACTGGTTCGATGACCTCGAGCCCTTCACCGGCCGTGTCTTCGCCCGCGTTCCGGCGTCCACCCGCGAGGACGCCCGGGTTGCCGTCGACGCAGCCGTCGCAGCCTTCCCCTCGTGGTCGGCGACCGGACCGCGCGAGCGCCAGCGGCTGTTCCTCAACGCCGCCGACATCGTCGAGCGCCGAGCGCCCGAGCTCATCGCGCTCCTCGCCGCGGAAACCGGGGCGGTGATGAAGTTCGCGGCATTCCAGGTGCAGTGGTCGGCGGGGTTCCTCCGCCAGGCCGCACAGTGGCCGTACGACCTCGGCGGCGAGATCATCGCGGTCGAGGCGCCCGACACCACGTGTTACGCGTTCAAGCAGCCTGTCGGTGTGATCGCCGGCTTCACCCCGTGGAACGGCGCCTTCAACCTGGCGTGGCGCACCGTGGCTCCGCCGCTGGCGTGCGGCAACACCGTCGTGCTCAAGCCGTCCGAGGAGGCGCCCGTCGCCGCCGGCCTGGTGATCGCAGAGATCCTCGAGGAGGCGGGCTTCCCCGCCGGGGTGTGCAGCGTGCTGACCCACCCCGCAGGCGGGGCTGCGCATCTGGCGGACGAATTCTTCGAGCGTCCCGAGGTGCGCTGCATCAACTTCACCGGCTCGACCGCGGTGGGACGTCACCTCGCCGAGCGCGCTGCCCATCACATCAAGAAGATCGTCCTCGAGCTCGGCGGGTTCAACCCGATGATCGTGCTCGCCGACGCCAACCTCGAGAACGCCGTCGAGACGGCCGCGTTCGCGGCCTTCTTCCACCAGGGCCAGATCTGCATGAACACCCGCAAGGTCATCGTCGAGGCGCCGGTGTACGACGAGTTTCTCGAGCGCTTCGCCGCCAAGGCGCGCACCCTGACGGTCGGCGACCCGAGCGACCCGGCGTCCACATTGGGACCCCTCATCAACGCCACCGCCGTGGAGAAGGCGAAGGCGCGGCTGGCGTCGGCTCGCGAGCAGGGCGCGACCGTCGCCGCCGGCGGCAACTTCCACGGGCCGTGCATGGAGGCGACCGTCCTCACCGGTGTCCAGCTGGGATCGCCGCTGCACTGCGAGGAGGCCTTCGCGCCTGTGGTCATCGTCGAACCCGCGGCGGATGTGGAGAGCGCGATGCGCGTCGCCAATGGCACCTCGTACGGGCTCACCGCCTCGATCATGTGCGGCGACCTGGGTCGCGGCCTCGAGTTGGGCAGGCGTGTCGAGGCGGGCGTTGTCAACGTCAACGGTCCGACCATGTACGCCGAGCCGGTGATGCCGATCGGCGGCATCAAGGACAGCGGGTGGGGGCGGTTCGGCCGCTGGTCGGTGGAAAACTTCACGGAGCGCCACGTGGTCACCGTCAACGCCGGCGGCGCGAGGCTGCGGATCTGACCACGCAGGGACCCGGGACGCGCGCACTTGCCACCGACATCGTTCTCACCGAGCCGGCCGTGGAGTTCATCGAGAAGCTGCACCGCCGCTTCAACCCGGTCCGCGAAGACCTGCTCCGCGCCCGCGCGCAGAGGCAGTCGCGCATCGACGCCGGTGAGTCGCTCGACTTCCTGGCCGAGACGGCTGACGTTCGCTCTGCCGACTGGATGGTGGCGCCGGCCCCCGCCGACCTGCGCAACCGCCGCGTCGAGATCACCGGCCCGACCGACGGCAAGATGCTCATCAATGCGCTGAACTCCGGCGCCACCGGCTACATGGCCGACTTCGAGGACGCCAACTCCCCGACCTGGGAGAACATGGTCGAGGGCCAGGCCAACCTGCGCGAGGCTGTCCGCCGCACCCTGGCCTTCCGCAACCCGGACGGCCGCGAGTATCACCTCAACGACACGGTGGCCACGCTGTTGGTGCGCCCCCGCGGCTGGCACCTCCTCGAGAAGCACCTCCTCGTGGACGGCGCACCGATCTCGGCGAGCCTGTTCGACTTCGGGCTGTTCGCGTTCCACAACGGGCGGGCTCTGCAGGAGATGGGGAGCAACCCGTACTTCTACCTGCCCAAGATGCAGAGCCACCTCGAGGCGCGGTTGTGGAACGACATCTTCGATGACGCGGAGCAGACGCTGGCGTTGGCGCAGGGTTCCATCCGCGCCACCGTGCTGATCGAGACGCTGCCGGCGGCGTTCGAGATGGAGGAGATCCTCTACGAGCTGCGCACCCACTCCGCCGGTTTGAACGCCGGCCGTTGGGATTACCTGTTCAGTGCGGTGAAGACGTTTGCGGCGCGGAACGGCAGCATCCTGCCCGACCGCCGTCAACTGACCATGACAGTGCCGTTCATGCGGGCGTACACGGAGCTGCTGGTGAGCACGTGTCACGGTCGTGGTGCGCATGCCATCGGCGGCATGGCGGCGTTCATCCCCAGCCGCCGCGACGCCGCGGTGAACGAGACCGCGCTTGCCGCTGTGCGCAACGACAAGCAGCGTGAGGCCGGTGACGGCTTCGACGGCACCTGGGTCGCGCACCCCGACCTCGTACCAGTCGCGATGGCTGAGTTCGACACAGTTCTCGGCGGCAAGCCCAACCAGCTCGACCGCACCCGTGACGATGTCCGCGTCAGCGCTGCGCAGTTGCTCGACCTCCAGTCGGCGGGACACGAGGTCACCGCCGAGGGGTTGCGCAACAACGTCGGCGTCGCCCTTCGCTACCTCAGCGCCTGGCTCGGCGGCAGCGGCGCTGTCGCGATCCACAACCTCATGGAGGACGTCGCCACCGCCGAGATCGCGCGCACCCAGCTCTGGCAATGGCTGCACCGCGGCGTCATGCTCAGCGATGGCGACGTGGTCAGCCGCGAGTTGCTCACCCGGGTCGAGAAGGAGGAGGTCGACGCGATCCGCGCGGAGCTGGACGACGACGACGGTCGCGTCAAGCTGCTCGAGACAGCGCGATCTCTCTTCGACGCGCTGCTCGACGACCAGCAGCTACCGGACTTCCTGACGCTGCGGGCCTACGCGCTCCTTCCCTGACCGCGGCGGGACGCCGTGCGGGTTGCATTCGCGCCTCACCCCTACAGGGCGCCGTCGCGGCTCATCGCCTCCACCGTCGCCACCTCCGCCGCGGCGAAATGCACACCGGCCTCGGTGAACTCGTGGCTCCGCTGCGACCTCACGGTGTCGGCCTCATCGCGGTACTGCTGCACCACCTGGACGTCCCAATCAGGGTCGGGCCACGCGTGGTCCAGCGCGATGATCTCGCCGGGGCTGGTGGCCGACGCGGCGAGCTGCAGAACCTCGAGGCAGATGGCCCGCTGCTCATCGGGCAGGTTGGGCCGGCCGAGAGAGAAGCCGAGCGGGTAGTTGAGCCATGCGGCCCGCGGCGGCCGCACGCGTTCGGTGATGTCGCGGGCGCCGGTGACCGTCACCGTCGGGATGCCGTCGCGCTCGATGACCCGCGCCAGCAGCCCGACAGCCTGGTGACACGCGGGGCACAGCGGAACGAGCATGACCAGGCCGGCGCCGGCCTCCCGCGCGTCGGCGGCCATCGCCGGTCCCATCTCAGTGACCATGGGCACAAGTGATTTGATGGCGCCCAGCATGGCCAGGTGGTGATCGGTGACCCCACCGATGATGCCCTGCGCGGCCAGCTCGGCGAGCCGCTGCGCGGGGTGCACCACGTTGAGGTCGATGAGCCCGGGTCGCCGGATCGGGCTCGGGTGGCTGGGGCGCAGCAGGGTCGGGTCGGTGTCGGCCGGGATGCGGCGGAAGCTGAGGTCATCGACAGGTTGAAACGGGGGG
>DASZKZ010000049.1:0-5712 GCA_035552595.1 Candidatus Dormiibacterota bacterium | reverse complement strand
GTTCTCGTTCTCGGACTGGATCTCGACGCCGAGCGCCAGGCCCTCGAGCTCCTTGACGAGCACCCGGAACGACTCGGGGATGCCCGCCTCCAGCGTGTTCTCGCCCTTGACGATGGCCTCGTAGGCCTTGACGCGGCCGACGATGTCATCCGACTTGACGGTGAGGATCTCCTGGAGGATGTGGCTGGCGCCGTACGCCTCCAGCGCCCACACCTCCATCTCGCCGAACCTCTGGCCGCCGAACTGCGCCTTGCCGCCCAGCGGCTGCTGGGTGACCAGCGAGTAGGGGCCGGTGCTGCGCGCGTGGATCTTGTCCTCGACGAGGTGGGCCAGCTTGAGCATGTAGATGTAGCCGACGGTCACCTCACGGTCGAACGCCTCGCCGGTGCGCCCGTCGCGGAGCGTCTCCTTGCCGGTGCGCGGCAATCCCGCGCGCTCCAGCTCGTCCTCGATGAGCTCCTCGCTGGCGCCGTCGAAGACCGGCGACGCCACGGTCAGGCCGAGCGCGTGCGCCGCGTAGCCGAGATGGGTCTCGAGCACCTGCCCGAGGTTCATGCGGCTGGGCACGCCGAGCGGGTTGAGCACGATCTCGACGGGGGTTCCGTCGGGGAGGTAGGGCATGTCCTCGATGGGCAGGATGCGCGCGATCACGCCCTTGTTGCCGTGGCGTCCGGCCATCTTGTCGCCCTGGGCGATCTTTCGCTTCTGGGCGACGTAGACCCGCACCAGCTCGTTGACGCCGGCGGGCAGCTCGTGGCCGCTCTCGCGGCTGAAGAGCTTGACGTCGACGACGGTGCCGCGCTCACCGTGGGGAACGCGCAGCGACGAGTCGCGCACCTCGCGCGCCTTCTCACCGAAGATGGCACGGAGCAGCCGCTCCTCGGCGCTCAGCTCGGACTCGCCCTTGGGGGTGATCTTGCCGACCAGGATGTCGCCGGGGTGGACCTCCGCGCCCACGTAGACGATGCCGCGCTCATTGAGGTTGCGCAGCGTCTCCTCGGAGATGTTGGGGAGGTCGCGGGTGATCTCCTCGGGGCCGAGCTTGGTGTCGCGCGCCTCGACCTCGAACTCCTCGATGTGGATCGAGGTGTACATGTCCTCGCGCACCACCTGCTCGCTGATCAGGATGGCGTCCTCGAAGTTGTAGCCCTCCCACGGCATGAAGGCGACGAGCACGTTGCGGCCCAGCGCCAGCTCGCCCTTGTCGGTGGAGGGGCCGTCGGCGAGCAGGTCGGCGGTGTCGACGTGGTCACCGGCCTTGACGACGATCCGCTGCGACAGACAGGTGCCCTGGTTGCTGCGCACGAACTTGTGGATGCCGTACCACTGGTCGGCGCCGCCGTCGTCGGGGCGCACCAGGATGCCGATGCCGAAGTCCTGGCCGCTGCGGATCTTCTCCACGCTGCGGTCGCTGTCGGCGGGCTCCGGCCAGCTGACTCCGACCACGATGCCCGGCTTGCGGGCCAGCACCACCTCACCGCTGTTGCGCGCCGCGTGCGCCTCCATGCCGGTGCCGACGATGGGCGCCTCGCTGACCAGCAGCGGGACCGCCTGCTTCTGCATGTTGGAGCCCATCAGGGCGCGGTTGGCGTCGTCGTGCTCGAGGAAGGGGATCAGCGAGGTGGCCACGGAGACCGTCTGCTTCGGTGAGACGTCCATGTAGTCGACCTCGACCACGGGCAGGTCCTTGAAGGTGTGGCGGGCGCGGCAGGCGACGTGGGCGACGGTGAAGTTGCCGCCGTCGTCGACCGGTGCGTTGGCCTGGGCCACCGTGTACTTGTCCTCCTCGTCGGCGGAGAGGAAGACGATGTCGTCGCTGACCCAGGGCACGATGCTGACCGTGCCGGCGGCGGATCTGGCGAGCCTGTCGACGGCCTCGGCGCTGAGCACCGCGCCGTCGGTGACGCCGGCCTCCGGGTAGGCGCGCGCGGCCGTGCGTCCCACCAGCACGCGGGCGTCGGAGGTGCTCACCTCGCGGTAGACGCGGCGGAACGGGGTCTCGATGAAACCGAACTCGTTGACCCGCGCGAAGGTGGCCAGCGAGCCGATCAGGCCGATGTTCGGTCCCTCCGGGGTCTCGATCGGACAGATGCGGCCGTAGTGGCTGTGGTGGACGTCGCGGACGTCGAAGCCGGCGCGCTCGCGGGACAGCCCGCCCGGGCCCAGCGCCGAGAGGCGGCGCTTGTGGGTGAGCTCGGCCAGCGGGTTGGTCTGGTCCATGAACTGCGAGAGCTGGCTGGAGCCGAAGAACTCCTTGATGGCAGCCACCACCGGTCGCGCGTTGATCAGGCTCGCCGACGTCACCGTCGCCGAGTCGCAGATGGTCATGCGCTCCTTGATGATCCGCTCCATGCGGATCAGGCCCATGCGGAACTGGTTCTGGAGGAGCTCACCGACGGCGCGGACGCGACGGTTGCCGAGGTGGTCGATGTCGTCCGCCTCGCCGCTGCCGTTGTTGAGCGCGATCAGCTTGCGGATGATCGAGACGAAGTCGTGGTTGTCGAGCACGCGGCGGTCGCGGTCCTGGGCGCGCTCGCGGGCCTCGTCCTCGGGGACGCCGAGGTTCTTGTCGAGCTTGAAGCGTCCCACCTTGGAGAGGTCGAAGCGGCGCCCGTTGAAGAACAGCGAGTTGAGCAGGTTGCGCGCGTTCTCCACGGTTGGCGGATCGCCCGGGCGGATCTTGCGGTAGAGCTCGATCAGCGCCTCCTCGACGCTGGTGGTGGGGTCCTTGTCGAGGGTGGCCGCGATGTACTGGTGCTCGGGATCGATGTCCTGCTCGGCGAAGAACGATTTGATGTCGTCGTTGCTGGCGTAGCCGAGGGCGCGCACCAGGGTGGTCACGGGGACCTTGCGCTTGCGGTCGATCTTGACGGTGAGCACGTCCTTGCTCGAGGTCTCGATCTCCAGCCAGGCGCCGCGGTTGGGGATCAGCTTGGCGGAGTAGAGCAGCCGTCCCGAGGTGCGGTCCTCGGCGGCGGTGAAGTACACGCCGGGCGAGCGCACCAGCTGGGAGACGACCACGCGCTCGGTGCCGTTGACGATGAAGGTGCCCTCGGTGGTCATCATGGCGAAGTCGCCCATGAAGACCTCGGCCTCCTTGATCTCACCGGCGTTCTCGCCCGTCTTGATGTGCAGCCGGGTGTTGATGCGCAGTGGCGCGGAGAAGGTCATGTCGCGCTGGCGGCACTCCTCCTCGTCGAACTTGGGCGCGCCGAACTCGTAGTCCAGGAAGCGCAGCTCGTAGTTCTTGCCGGTGTAGTCGGTGATCGGGTTGATCTCGTCGAAGAGCTCGCGCAGACCCTCGGTGCAGAACCAGCGGAACGAATCCAACTGGGTCTGGATGAGATTGCCCACCTCCAGCCGGTCGGTGATCTTTCCATAGCTGTGGCGGGTGGAAGGTCTGGAAGCATTCAAAACCATGTGCTAGAGTTCCCTCGACAAGGTAGGCGCGCGGGTACCGACGGCAACGGGCACAAGGACGTATCGTACCAAAGCCCGGCCGATCGGCGCCGCATGGCTTTGTGCGCCCTTGGTACAGGTCAGGGGGCGGCCCACGACGAGGTGACTCAGGTCTCCTCCGGCGGCCTGGTGACGTTCTGAAAGCGCAGAGGCATGCCTGAAGAGAGTGCCCCAATTGGGGCGGGGTGAAACCCGCTCACCCCGCCCCATCGAGACGAGTGGCCTACCTGATCTCCACCGAAGCACCGGCTTCCTTGAGCTTGGCGGCGGCGGCGTCGGCGTCCTCGCGTGAGACGCCCTCGCGCACCGGCTTGGGGGCGCCGTCGACCAGGTCCTTGGCCTCTTTGAGGCCCAGGCCGGTGATCTCGCGGACCGCCTTGATGGCGTTGATCTTGGCGTCGCCGGCGCCGGTGATGACCACGGTGAACTCGGTCTGCTCCTCGACGGCCGCCTCGGCGGCGCCGGCGACAGGGGCTGCGGCGGCGGCCACGGGGGCGGCGGCCTTGACGCCGAGCTTCTCCTCCATGAGCTTCACGGCGTTGACGACGTCGAGCACCGTCCACTCCTTGAGAGCGTCGACGAAGTCCTCGGGGGTGAGTGTCTTGGTTGCCATTGGTGTCTCCTGGTGGCGCGGCGCTATGCGGCCGCGGCGAGCTGGTCGCGATACGCCTCGAGCGTGGACGCGAAGGTGGCTGTGATCGAATCGAGCGCGCCGGCGAGCTGGGTCAGCGGCGATTGCAGCGTTCCCGCGAGCTGGGAGAGGAGCGCCTCACGCGAGGGCAGCTCGGAGAGGACCCTGACCGCGGCGGCGTCGAGGACCTGGCCCTCGACCAGCCCGGCGACGGACGGCAGGCGCCGGTTGGCGCGGTAGTACTCGCTGAGCACCCGGGCGGGAACGGCGAGGTCGCCGTAGCCGAGCGCCAGCCCCACCGGGCCGACCAGAACCTCGCTGAAAGCGCTGAGCCCGGCCGCCTCGGCGGCACGCCGGGCCAGGGTGTTCTTGACGACGACGTAGTCGACGCCCTGGCTGCGCAGCTGGTGGCGCAGCTGCTCGAGCTGGGACACGGTGAGGCCGCGGTAGTCGGTGACCACCGCGGATGTCGCCCTGCTGAGCTTGTCGGTGAGCTGAGCGACCGCCTCGTGCTTGCGCGGGCCGGCTCGCGTGCCGCTCTGGCCGGCGGCGTTGACTGCCATGCGCGTTCCTCCGTGATACAGGAGCCTCCGGCGACACCCACCGCTGTGTGAGGTGGGCATCACGGGGGGCGCGCCGCCGGGCGCGCCACCGCTCCGCTCACTCACCTATCGCAGGAGATTGAGGAGCGCGATGCTCCGCCTGCGGTCTCTGGCGAGATGGCTGCCTCGACGGCACCATGGATTGGTCTGCCAGCCGACGATAGCAGGGACAGGCACGGCGGGGATAGGCTCGGCGCCTCCCCGCCGCCAGCGATCACCGGAGGCACCCCCCATGCTCCTCGAAGGACGTCGAACCCTGATCACCGGCGCATCCAGCGGCATCGGCAGGGCCACCGCGCTGCGCTTCGGGAGTGAGGGCGCCCTGGTGTGCGTCAACTACTACTCCGACAGGGAGAAGGCCGACGCCGACGCCGTCTGCGCGGCCATCGACGGCGGCGGAACGCGCGCCTTCAGCCGGCAGGCCGACGTCGGCGACGAGGCCCAGGTGGTCGCCATGGTGGCCGCCGTGGTGGAGCGGTTCGGGGGCATCGACGTGCTCGTCAACAACGCCGGGATCGAGAAGCAGGTGCCCACCCTGGAGATGCCCCTCGATCTCTGGAACGCCGTGCTGCGCACCAACCTCACCGGGGCATTCCTCTGCCTGCGCGAGGCCGGCAAGCACATGGCGGCGCAGAAGAGCGGGGTCGTCGTCAACATGAGCTCTGTCCACGAGTTCATCCCCTGGCCGGGCTTCGCGCACTACTGCGCCAGCAAAGGCGGGATGAAGCTGCTCACCCAGACGGTGGCGCGGGAATGGGCTCCCCTGGGGATCCGCTGCGTCAACGTCGCCCCCGGTGCCATCGCCACCCCGATCAACGACTTCGTGCTCGACGACCCCGAGGCCAAGCACACGGTGGAGGAGGAGATCCCGCTGGGCAGGTTCGGCCAGCCGGAGGAGATCGCCGGCGCGGTGGCCTGGGTGGCCAGCGACCAGGGGGGATACGTCACCGGCACCACGCTGGTGGTGGACGGGGGCATGTCCACCTATCCCAAGTTCGTGTGACCGCGGTCCATGTTTCC
>DASZKZ010000048.1:0-4667 GCA_035552595.1 Candidatus Dormiibacterota bacterium | reverse complement strand
GGGTAGTCTGAGGTCATCCGATCCAGCTCGGCACAGGAGGATCCGATGGCCACCGAAAAGCAGAGAACCGCCGCCCGCCAGAACATCAAGAAGGCGCAGGCCAGCAACCGCGGCAGCGCCACCACCGACAGCGGCGGGATGAGCACGCGCAAGCGGGAGTCCCTGGGGACGTCCACGTTCGCATTCCCCAAGGAGCGCAAGGAGCCGCTCAACGATGCCAGCCATGTGCGCAACGCGGTGGCGCGCTTCGACCAGGTCGAAGGGGTGAGCGACGAGGAGCGCGATCAGGCCTGGCGGCGGATCAAGTCGGCCGCCAAGAAGCACGGCGTCGAGGTCGAGGCGAAGAGCTGGCGCGAGCTCACCAGGTAGCGGCGCCGGACGGCTCGGCGCTCTGCGGCGACGGGCGGGAGGCCGTCAGCTCTCCATCCATCGGGCGAACCCGGCCATGAGCCGCTGCGAGATGGCGTCACCCGCCATCTCCTCGGGGTGCCATTGCACGGCCATGATGAGTAGGTCCTCCGCCTCCAGCGCCTCGACGAGGCCGTCGCTGCTGCGTGCCGCCGCGCGGAGAGGGGGAGCGATGCGGTCGACCGCCTGATGGTGGCCGCTGTTCACCTCCGCCCGCTCCACGGCCAGGACGCGGCGCAGGTGCGTGCCCGCCAGGATCTCGACACGGTGCGCGGGCAGCGACGGGTCGCCATCCCACTGCGGGTGGCTGACATGCTGGTGCAGGGTGCCGCCCAGAGCCACGTTGATGAGCTGCTGGCCTCTGCAGATCCCCAGGATGGGCAGCCCACGCGCCTGTGCCCGGTCGGCGAGCTCGAGCTCGTGATCGTCGAGAGCCGGGACCACCTCACCGAGATCGGCCCCAGGCTCGCTGCCATACCGCCAGGGAGCGATGTCCGGCCCTCCCGCCAGGAGCAGGCCGTCGAGCCGCGACATCACGTCGCCGCCGCCGGGCATGAGGAGAACTGGAAGCAGCCCCGCCTGCGCCACCAGGTGCGCGTACTTGAGAGAGTTCTCTCCGGCCCCGGCTGAGCGCGCCACCAGGTCGGCGCTGCAGCTGATCCCCACCATGGGAATGGCCATCCCGGGTCACCTCCTCTGCCTCGTCCCTCGGGCATGCTACGTTGCCCGCCTCGACGATCGCGGACGGAGGTGTGGGTGATGCCTGACAGCGCAGTGGTCTGCGGCGCCAGCGGCGGCCTCGGCCCGGCGGTCCTGCGGCGGCTCGAGCAGACCCACCAGCGCGCCATCGGCGTGGCCTCGGCGCGCCAATCGTCGAGCGAGCTCACCGCCATCTCCGCCACCGCCCACTGGGAGCGCGCCGACCTCACCGACCCCGCCGCCGTGGACGGGCTCTGGGAGCGCCTCGATCGCCTTCCCGGGAGGGTCGACACCCTGGTCAACGTCACCGGCGGCTTTCGCGGGGGGACGGTGATCGAATCGGCGCCGGAGGATGTGCGCTTCATGCTCCAGCTCAACCTGGAGACGACCTGGTGGTCGTGCCGCGCGGCGGCACAGCGGATGCGCGCGGCGGGCGGAGGCAGCATCGTCAATGTCGGCTCGCGCTCCGCGCTGGTGGGTGGGGCGGGATCGGCGGCCTACGCGGTGGCCAAGGCGGCGGTGATCAAGCTCACCCAGGTGCTCGCCGACGAGCTCAAGAAGGACCGTGTCCGCGTCAACGCGGTGCTTCCCGCGGTCATCGACACCCCCGCCAATCGCTCGTGGATGAGCGCGGCCGACCTCGAGAAGGCGGTGGCGCCGGAATCGATCGCGGCCGTGATCGCGTTCCTCTGCAGCGAGCAGGCAGGTGCCGTCACCGGAGCGGCCGTGCCCGCGTATGGCACGTTCTGAGCCGCCGCCACCGGCACATGCGGCGATGGCCGCGATCACGCCGGAGCAGGCCTATCGGGCGCTCAAGAGGCACTCCAGTTGGATCGTCGAGCGAGATCGTCTCCGCCGCGATTTCCGCTTCCGCTCCTTCACCGACGCCATCGAGTTCATCACCAGCGTCGCCGACGTCGCCGAGACCCTCAACCACCACCCCAACATCCGGCTCCACGAGTGGTGCTTCGTCGAGCTCGAGGTGTACTCGCACGTCAGCGGTGGCCTGACCAGGCGCGACATCGACCTGGCGGTGGCCATCGACGAGGCGCTCGACCCACCGCAGCCGGCTTGAGCCCCCTCAGCCGACTCGAAACCGCTCGGCGTCGCTCACCCTGAGCGTGAGCCCCATCCCGAGCCGATCATCCGCCGGCCGCAGCGCGCCGGCCTCGGGCTCGAGCACACCGTCGAAGAGCAGGTGATCGACGCGGACATGGTCGTGGAAATACTCGATGTGTCGGAGGTTGGGAGGCACGGTGGCGGCGTGGGCATGGATCGATGGCCCGCAGTGCGCCGAGAACGGGATCTTGAACGCCGCGCTGGTCGCGGCCACCCGCAGCCACTCGGTCACCCCCGCGCAGCGACCGATGTCGGCCTGGAGGACATCGACCGACTGCGCCGAGAGCATGGCCTGGAAGTATTCGAGGTGGTACCCATACTCCCCCGCGGTGACCTCGAGCGGGAGGTCGCGGCGCAGAGCCGCCAGGCCCTCGAGGTCATCCGAGGTCACCGGTTCTTCGAACCAGGTCACCCCCAGCTCCTCGGCGAAGACGTGTCCGAGACGGAGAGCCCGCTTGCGATCGTAGGCGCCGTTGGCGTCGACGAAGAGCTCCGCGTCATCGCCGATGGCCGCCCGCGCGGCGCGGACCCGCGCCAGGTCCTCCTCCCACGAGGCGCCGCGGTCCTTGCCGATCTTCATCTTCACCCGCGGGATGCCACGCTCGACCCAGCCGGCCAGCTGGGCACAGAGCTCGTGCTCGGAGTAGCTGGTGAAGCCGCCGGACCCGTACACGGGGACGGCATCGCGGACCGGCCCGAGCACGTGGTGCAGTGCAAGCCCGTGGGCGCGAGCCTTGGTGTCCCACAGCGCGATGTCCACGGCGGCGATCGCCATCGACGCCATCCCGGGGCGGCCCAGGTTGCGGATCCGGCGCACCATGGATTCCCAGCAGGCGCCGGTCTCGCGCACGTCCCTGCCGATGACCACGTCGGCCAGGGTGTCACGCGCCAGCGCGCCCGTGGCGGGGTCTGCGACCGCGTAGCCGAGCCCGCGAACTCCGTTGCGAAGCACCGGCTCCACCACCACCAGCGAGGTTCGGTCCCACCCCAGCGTCCCGTCGGCCTCGGGCGCCTCCGTCGGCACCGTGTAGACCTGGACCCCGACCGACTCCACGAGCAGGTCGTCGCTCACCGAGCACGGCCCAGCGGTGCGATCCCCCAGCTGCTCACAGCAGATTCGCCGGGGGCGAGCGTGATCAGCCCCGCCCCCGAGGCGAACGCGTTGGGCGCGCAGGTCATCGGCTCGACCGCGATGGAGCGCCGCCGGCGCTGCGGTTCGGGCAGCGTGTCGCCCGTGAACAGCATGCAGTACGGGTAGCGCTCGTCCATCCAGAGCCCCACGCCGCGTTCCTCGGTGGGATGCCAGAGCCGCACCCAGGCACGGCCCGCGCCGTCGCGGTGCAGGTCGGTGTACGCGGTGTCCAGGCGCGTGCTCAGGATGCTGCGGCGCGAGCGGAAGTCGTACTCGGTGCCGTCGACCCCGGCGCTGCCCGTGGGGATGCCTCGGTCGTCCTGGGTGAGCCAGGAGGCTCCCGGGGCCTCGAGCCGGCAGGGCTCGACGGTGTCGGTGTCCACCTGCAGGTAGGGGTGCGCCCCCATCCCGTAGGGGCACGGCCGCTCGCCCACATTGGTGGCGGTCACCGTGGAGGAGAGCCCGTCACCGCTGACCCGGTACCGAACCGAGACCCGTAGCGTGAAGGGATAGCCGGCGCGGGGATGGAGCGTGTGCTCCATGACCACCGAATCCGCGCCGCGCCGGGCCACCCGCCAGCTCGTCCAGCGCACGAAACCGTGGATCGCATTCATCTTGTCGGGTTCGCTCAGGGGCACCTGATAGTCGGCTCCGCCGAACGAGTAGCGGCCGTCGCGCAGGCGGTTGGGCCAGGGGATGAGGAGCTGGCCGCGGCCGTCCGTCGCCATCTCGCCGGCTCCGTAGCCGTCCAGCAGAGGCCGGCCGTCGACCTCGTACGACCGCACCCCGCCGGAGACCTCGACGATGACCGCGTGGTGACCGTCGCAGCGCAGCTCGACCTGCTCGCCGGACGGCAGCACGTCACTCACGACCTCAGCGCACGCCTACGCGCCCGAGGCCACCGCGGCGCAGCCGACCACCGCCCCCACCGCGATGCGGCGGTGGGGTGCCAGCCAGGTCTCCGCACTGCGCGGCTTGGCCTGATCGTCGCCACCACCACTTCGCCACCGGTTTCTGTCAACTCTGGCCTCCTGACATGGCCGGCAGGCGAGCGGACCTGGCGCCGCCGACGTCGACCTTCTTGGATCCGAGACGGTCGGCCAGCCGCGACGCCAGGGCCATGATGGTGAGCGCCGGGTTGGCGCTCCCTTGGGTCGGGCAGACGCTGCCGTCGGACACGAACAGGTTGGGGACCGCCCATGACTGGTGATCCCTGGACACCACGCTGTTCTCGGGGCCGGTGCCCATGCGGCATCCGCCGATGAGGTGGGCGAAGCGCTGGATGCTGAGCACGTCCTGCGCTCCGGAG
>DASZKZ010000047.1:0-9060 GCA_035552595.1 Candidatus Dormiibacterota bacterium | reverse complement strand
TTGGCGTTGTCGCCCAAAACCGATGCTCTCGTTGCGCTGCTGGGCCGGATTGAGCCACTCACCGAAGGTCAGGCCCGCGCAGCCGGCAGGCTGCGCGCTCAGACACGCCAGGCTGGACTGTCGCTCGGCGATAGAGCCTGCCTGGCGTTGGCTCTCGAACTTGACGCCGAAGTCTACACCGCAGATCGCGCGTGGGCTGGCATAAACCTGGGCTGTCCGATTCATTTGGTTCGATGAGCACGAGCGCTGGCGGCCCGCTCTGCCTCACGCCGCCTTGGCCAGCTTCCTCTCGTTTCCAGCATCTTCAGCGAGTTGTGCTCTTCATCGCGAAGCGCGTGGATCACGTTGTTGGGCTAGAGTAGTTTAGGACTAAGAGGAGGGGTGGGGAGGGGTATCAGGCAGGCCTACGCCGCCTTGGCCAGCTTCTGCTCCAGCATCTTCACCAGGTCCTTTTCTTCCTCACGCAGGGCGTGGAGGTCCTTCTCGAGTTCCTTCTCGACCTCGTGGGTAACTTCCTTCTTCGCCGCCTCGACCATCGCGCCGCCCATGTAGCTCTCAAGCACCGCCGGATGCACATAGCACTTGCGGCAAACGGACGGCGTGTTACCCAGCCGGTTGGCCACGCGCTTGATAGCCTCGACCACATTCTTCTTCGCCTGCGTCTGGGTCTCGGGCGGGTCGAGTTCATGCAGCATGGCGCAGGCCAGCACGGTGCCCGCCCAGGTGCGGAAGTCCTTGGCGGTGAAGTCCTCACCCGCCGCCTCGCGGATGTACCCGTTGACATCGTCGGACTCGACGCCGTGGACGCTGCCGTCACCGTCCTGCCACTGGAAGGCCTGCTGGCCGGGCAGGTCCTGCAGGCGGGTGATCACCCGGGCCACCCGCCGGTCGGTGATCCCGACGGTGTGCAGCTTGCCGCTCTTGCCCCGGAACTGGAAGCGCAGCCTCGAGCCGTCCACCTCGACATGGCGGGAGTGCATGGTGGTGAGCCCGAAGGAGCGGTTCTCTCGCGCGTATTCTTCGTTGCCGACCCGGATGTAGGTGGTGTCGAGGAGACGCACGATGGTCGCGAGGACGCGCTCGCGGCCGACGTCGGGGCGGCGCAGATCGCTGTCGATGCGGGCGCGGATGCGCGGCAGGGCCTCGCCGAAGGCGACGGTGCGCTCGTACTTGGTGGCATCGCGGACCTCGCGCCAGCGCTCGTGGTAGCGGTACTGCTTGCGGCCGCGGGCGTCCCGTCCTGTGGCCTGGATATGGCCGTTGGGGGCGGGACAGATCCAGACGTCCGTCCACGCCGGTGGCACCGCGAGGTGGGCGATGCGCTGCAGCTCGGCCGCTCGGCGCACGGTGCGGCCGTCGGGGCCGATGTAGCGGAATCCCCCGCCCTCTCTTGGCTCGCGACCGATCCCCGGTGAGCCGTCGTTGACGTAGCGGAGGCGGGCGGCCCGCGCGCTCTCCTCGGGGTCCGTGGGGGCGGGCTGGGCGCGGCGGGGCACCAGGCGATGCTAGGCGCCGGGTACCGTGTGGGCCGCGTGCCGGCTCAGCCTCCGGCGTCGGGGAGATCGACGATGTCGCCGAGTCGGAAGGCGTCCGCCGGGGTGAGCTGGTCGTAGGTGCAGGTCAACGGATCGCGCTCAGGGCGCCAGCGCAGGAAGCGCGCCGCATGGCGGAATCGCTGCCCCTGGAGATGGTCGAACGACACCTCGCACACCAGCGATGGTGTCACCGCTGTCCAGGCGGCGTCCTTGTCCCGTGTCCACCGGCTCGGGCCTCCCGGGGTGCGGCCGTGTCCGAAGCTCTCCCCCCCCGTCAGCGGTGTCAGCAGCTGCACCAGGTCGCGACGCTCCTGGGCGGAGAAGGAGGACGTGTGCCCGGCGAGGTGGAGCACGCCGTCGCCGTCGTAGAGGCCGAGAAGCAGCGACCCGACGCCATCACCCTTCACCCCCATGCGGAAGCCGCCGACCACGCAGTCGACGGTGCGCAGGTGCTTCACCTTGGTCCAGCCGCGCTCGCCGGCGTGATAGCCGCCACCCTCCGGCTTGGCCATGATCCCGTCCAGCCCAGCCCCCTCGTAGCGGGTGAACCAGTCGCTCGCCTCATCGAGAACCGCTGTGTGCGGGGTCAGCGCCACCCGCGCGTTGGGGGTGATGGCGCCGAGCAGGCGCTCACGCCTGGCCGTCAGGGGCTGGTCGCGCAGATCGTCGGCTCCCTCGCCGAGGATGTCGAACAGGATCACCGTCGCCGGCGTCTCGGCGGCGAGGCGGGCGACCCGTGATGCGGCGGGATGGAGACGCATCTGCAGCGCGTCGAAGTCGAGGCCACGTGGGGTGGCGATGATGATCTCGCCGTCGACCACCGCCGGGTCGGGCAGCGCCGCCCGCAGCGGTTCGAGGATCTCCGGGAAGAATCGCTGCAGCGGCTGGCCGTTGCGGCTGGCCAGGAGAAGGTCGGCGCCGTCGCGGAAGACGAGGGTGCGAAAGCCGTCCCACTTGGGCTCGTAGCGCCAGCCGGGACCCGCCGGGATCTGCTCGGCGGCCCGGGCCAGCATCGGCTCCAGGGGCGGCGCTACGGGCAGCGTCACCGCCGGCGCGATCCCGACCGGGCTCCGGCGCCGGCGGCGTTCATCGTCCGGCGGAGGCGGCGGTGGGAAGCCGGAGCAGGTTGTTGACGTCGGTGACGCCGGCCACGGACCGAGCGGTCTCCTCGAGGGCATCGATGTCATCGAGATGGTCCACCTCGCCCCGCAGGGTCACCGTTCCCTTGTGGACGGTCAGCTGGATCGCGTCCGCACCGGGGTGCTGCTCGGCGAGAGCGGCACGCACCCGATCCGCCACCTCGGTGGCACCGCGCGAGGTGCGCCGCGGCGCTCGCGCCACCGACGCTCCGACCATGGTGGCCACGGTGGCGGACTGGCGCCGGGCCACGCCTGCGGCCGCGCTGCGATGACGCGCCCCCGACCGCGGGTGCAGGAAGACGGCCGCGGCCACTCCGGCAACGGCGGCGCCGATGGCTGTGGAGATCCGCCCCAGACCCTTCATGGAGGCACGGAGTGTAGGGGAATGCCAGGGACATACCCGGGCGGGACGCCGCTCCGAGATCGCGGCGAGGCTCCGCCTTCGTATCCTGTGACCGATGACGGCTGTCAGGAAGGGAGCCGCCCTCGGCGTCGCCATGCTGGCGGCGACGATGGCGCTCAGCAGCATTCACGCCGCGGCGGGCCCCTCGGCCGCCCCGGCCACCAAGGGGACGGTGCCGGCCAAGCCGAGCCCCATCGTGAGCCCCCTGCCCACCATCCTGCTCACGCCCCCGCCCGAGCTGACCCCGACGCCCCGGCCGGTGCCGCCCTCAACGCCCCCGCCCACGTCGGCGCCGGCCACGCGCGCCGCCGCCCCAACCCCGCCGCCGCCCACGGCCACAGCCGCGCCGAGCGCGTCACCGTCCCCAACGGCGAGCGCCTCGCCCTCCGTCGCGCCCACAGCCCAGGGGGTGGGGACGTTCACCGTCCCCACTGCCAGGGGCGGCGCCGGGCCGCCGGGCGGCCTGGCGCTGGCCGGTGCCCTCGTGCTTCTCACCGGCGCCGGCGGGACCGCGTGGCTGGTGACGCGCTGGCGCCGTCCGCGCCAGCCCGATCCGTTCGAGTTCGTGCGCTGAGATCCTCGGCCATGTCCCCGACTGTCGTGAGCCGGCGGAAGGGTGGCGCGCCCAGGAGGATTTGAACCCCCGACCTTCTGATCCGTAGTCAGACGCTCTATCCGGGCTGAGCTATAGGCGCGCGGCTCCGAGTTCGGAGCGGTCTCCGAGTGTACACGAGGGCTCGCCGGCCGCTCGAGGCGTTGGCTGCGCTGACGGACGCCTGCGCGGCATGATGGTGGAGAGAAACGTGAAGCCCTGACGGCGGGAGGTCGTGACCATGGCGATGACAGGGAGCCTCGAGAAAGGCCTGACCGCCGAGGATGTCGCATTTCTGCGCGACCTCGGTCAGCAGCTCCGGGTCGATGGGATTCGCGCCAGCACCAGGGCGGGCTCGGGCCACCCCACGTCGAGCATGTCGGCCAGCGATCTGCTCGCCGTCCTGGTTGCCCGGCATCTTCACTACGACTGGCAGAACCCCACGCTCGACAACAACGACCACCTCATCTTCTCCAAGGGCCACGCGTCTCCCCTCATCTATGCCGTGTTCAAGGCTTGCGGGGCGATCGACGACGCCGAGCTGATGACCTACCGCACCCACGGCTCGCGACTCCAGGGCCACCCCACACCGATCCTGCCCTGGGTCGACGTGGCCACAGGCTCGCTCGGCCAGGGCCTGCCCGTCGCGGTCGGTGTGGCGCTGGCGGGACAGGCGGTGGACAGGCTGCCGTTCCACGTCTGGACCGTCTGCGGCGACTCCGAGATGGCCGAGGGGTCGATCTGGGAGGGCCTCGACAAGGCCGGCTACTACGGGCTCCGACACTTCACCGCCATCGTCGACGTCAACCGGCTCGGTCAGCGCGGGCCCACCGAGCTGGAGTGGGACATGGCCACGTATCAGCGCCGGGTGGAAGCCTTCGGGTGCCGAGCGCTGGTCATCGACGGTCACGACGTCGAGCAGATCGACGAGGCGCTGGGCAGCTGCCGGGTGGAGCGCGAGCGGCCCACCGTGGTGCTGGCCCGGACCATCAAGGGCAAGGGTTTCAGCGAGGTCGAGAACAGGGATGGCTGGCACGGCAAGGCCCTCCCCGAGGAGATGGCGGAGCGAGCCATCGCGGAGCTGGGCGGGCTCCGCCACATCCGCGTGGACACGCCCCACCCCGAGCCCGGCGAGTCGGCGGCGCGCCGTGGCGGGGCGGGCGCGTCGATCGCGCTGCCGGCGTACTCGAAGCAGGACAAGGTGGCCACGCGCAAGGCATATGGCGACGCGTTGGCGGCGCTCGGCGCCCGCCCCGATGTGGTCGCGCTCGACGGCGAGGTGAGCAACTCGACGCACTCCGAGGAGTTCAAGGCGGCGCACCCCGATCGCTTCTTCGAGATGTTCATCGCCGAGCAGCAGCTGGTCGCCGCGGCTGTGGGCATGAGCGTGCGCCGCCTCGTGCCCTTTGCCTCCACGTTCGCGGCCTTCTTCAGCCGCGCCTACGACTTCGTGCGCATGGCGGGCGTGTCCGGCGCCGACATCCGCCTGGCCGGTTCCCACGCCGGCTGCGAGATCGGGGCCGACGGGCCCTCGCAGATGGCGCTCGAGGATCTGGCTTCGCTGCGCGCCGTGCATGGCTCCACCGTTCTCTACCCGAGCGACCCGGTGTCCGCCGCCAAGCTGGTCGCCGAGATGGCCGAGACCAGCGGCGTCGTCTACCTCCGTACCACCCGGGGTGCCTATCCGACCATCTACGACAACGACGCCGAATTTCCTGTGGGCGGTTGCAAGGTGGTGCGCAGCAGCGAGTCGGACACCATCACTCTGATCGGCGCGGGCGTGACTCTGCATCACTGCCTCGACGCCGCCGAGCGGCTGGCCGGCGAGGGAGTGTCGTGCCGGGTCATCGACCTCTATTCGGTGAAACCGGTCGACGCCGACGGCCTGCGCGCTGCCTCACGCAGCACCGGGGGCCGCTTCGTCGTCGTCGAGGATCACTACCCGGAAGGTGGCATCGCGGCGGCGGTTCTCGAGGCCCTCGCCGGCGACGATCGCCTGCCGCGCGTCGTGCACCTCGCGGTCCGCGACCTGCCCGGCTCCGGCACTCCCGCTGAGCTGATGGCGGCCGCGGGGATCGACGCCGACGCCATCGTGGCCGCGGTGCGTGCCTTCCCCTCCGGGGTGGGCTGAATGGCCGCTTCGAATCCGCTGCAGCAGCTGGCGGAGCAGGGTCAGTCCATCTGGCTGGACTACATCAGCCGCGAGCTGCTCACCAGCGGCGAGCTGGAGCGGATGATCGCCGAGGACAACGTCACCGGGATGACCAGCAATCCCACCATCTTCCAGAAGGCCATCGCGGACGGCAACCAGTACGACGAACAGATCCGCGAGCTGCTGGCGTCCGGCATCGATGACCCCAACGAGATCTTCCTGGCGCTGGCCGTCACCGACATCCAGCACGCCGCGGACATCCTGCGCCCCGTCCACGAGCGCAGCGGTGGCGCCGACGGCTTCGTGAGCCTCGAGCTCCCGCCCGAGTCGGCGCACGACAGCGAGCGCAGCAGCACCCTGGCCCTGGAGTACGCACGGCGGGTCGACCGGCCCAACCTCATGGTCAAGATCCCCGCCACGCCGGAGGGTGTGCCGGCCGTCGAGCGCGCCCTGGCGGCGGGCGTCAACGTCAACATCACGCTGATCTTCGCGTTGCAGGCCTACGACGGCGTGATCCACGCCTACCTGGACGCGCTCCGGGAGCGACGGTCGAGGGGGGAAGCGCTCGACGTCCATTCCGTGGCCTCGTTCTTCGTGAGCCGCGTCGACACCGCGGTCGACAAGCTGATCGACGAGAAGCTGGCCGCGGACCCAGGCAACGCCACGCTCGAGGAGCTCTACGGCAAGGCGGCGATCGCCAACGCGGTGCTCGCCTACGAGAAGTTCGAGCACTATTTCCGCGGAGCGGAGTTCGCACCGCTGGCGCAGGCCGGCGCGCACGTGCAGCGCCCTCTGTGGGCCAGCACCAGCGCCAAGAACCCCAAGTACCGCGACGTCGTCTACGCCGAGGCCCTGGTGGGGCCGGACACCGTCGACACCATGCCGCCGGCGACGATCACGGCCTTCCGCGATCACGGGGTCGTCACCGGCAGCACGGTCAACAGCGACTACGCAGGCGCGCACCGGGTGATGGAGCAGCTCGCCGAGGTCGGCATCGACATGGACAGGGTCACCGCCGACCTGCTGGCGGCGGGCGTCACGTCGTTCTCCGACTCATACGACGAGCTCATCCGCGGCATCGCCGAGAAGGTGGACGCCATGCACGGCGGCTACGGCAGGCGCCAGCGACTCGACCTGGCCGCGAGCACCGACACGGTCTCGGCG
This sequence comes from Candidatus Dormiibacterota bacterium, assembly GCA_035552595.1. Lineage (GTDB taxonomy): Bacteria > Chloroflexota > Dormibacteria > Aeolococcales > Aeolococcaceae > Aeolococcus. The sequence goes on along the minus strand of DASZKZ010000047.1, from coordinate 2,075 downwards.
GTGGTGGAGGGCGGCGCCACCGCCGAGGTGGCGCGGCGGATCTGGGATCGCGATGCGAACCTCTGGAAGCCGGGTGATGCGGCGCACGCCAAGGTGATCGGCAACCGTCTCGGATGGCTCGACGTCATCGACACCATGCGCGCGGCCCTGCCTCGTCTCATCGCTCTCGCCGCCGAGGTGCAGCAGGCCGGCTTCCGCAACTGCGTCCTGCTGGGCATGGGCGGCAGCAGCCTCTGCCCCGAGGTGCTGCGCAGCTCGTTCGGCAGCGCCGCCGGCCAGCCCGAGCTGCACGTTCTCGACACCACCGATCCGGCCGCCATCGCCCAGCTCACCGATCGGCTCGACCCGCGCACGACGCTGTTCATCGTGGCCTCCAAGTCGGGCACCACCCTGGAGACGCTCAGCCACCTCGCCCACTTCTGGGAGTGGATGACCTCGGCCGGTATCCTCGACGCGGGGCGGCACTTCATCTGCATCACCGACCCCGGCTCGCCACTGGCCGAGACCGCCCGGGACAGGAACTTCCGGCATCTGTTCGAGAATCCGCCCGACATCGGCGGCCGGTACTCGGCGCTCAGCTTCTTCGGCCTGGTGCCGGCGGCGATCATCGGCGTCGATGTCGAGGCATTCCTCGACCGCGCCGAGCACATGCGCCGGCAATCGCGTCCCGGCGTCCCCGCCGACCTCAACCCCGGTCTGGCGCTGGGAACGGTGCTCGGCCTGCTCCGGCGCAGCGGGCGCGACAAGGTGACCATCCTGGCGCCGCCCCGGATCGCCGCCTTCTCATTGTGGGCGGAGCAGCTCATCGCCGAGAGCACCGGCAAGGAGGGCAAGGGGCTGATCCCCATCGGCGACGAGCCCATCGGCGAACCCGGGGTCTACGGCGACGACCGCATCCTCACCGTGCTCCGCCTGCGCGACGACGACCCCGACTTCGACGCCGAGGTGGGCGCACTGCGCAGCGCGGGCCTGCCCGCGGTGACCATGCAGCTCGACGACCTCCTCGACCTGGCGGCCGAGTTCTTCCGCTGGGAGTTCGCCACGGCGGTGGCGGGCGCCGCCCTGGGCATCGACCCGTTCGATGAGCCCAACGTCAAGGAGTCCAAGGACAACACCCGGCGGGTTCTCGACCACTTCGTCAAGAACGGCACCCTGGCGGACGAGTCGGCCAGCGCCAGCGACGACGGCATCTCCGTGTTCGGTGCGCCGGGACGGCAGAGCATCGACAGCGCGCTGATCGACTTCCTCTCCGCGGTACGCGCCGGTGATTACGTCGCGCTGATGGCCTATGTCACCCCCAACAGCGAGAACGAGGCTGCGCTGCAGCGGCTGCGCGTGGCCATCCGCGATGAGCACCGCGTCGCCACCACACTGGGATTCGGTCCGCGCTTCCTGCACAGCACCGGGCAGCTGCACAAGGGCGGCCCGGACAGCGGCCTGTACATCCAGATCACCGCCGCGGATGCCGTCGACGTGCCCATCCCCGGCCAGCCGTTCACGTTCTCGATCCTCAAGCAGGCACAGGCGCAGGGCGACCTGCAGTCGCTCCGCGACCACGGCCGGCGGGTGATCCGGCTCGACATCCGTGGCGACCTCGCGCTGGGGCTCAGCAGGCTGACCGACTCCGTCATCCACGCGGCCACGGGAGCACGCTGATGGAGATCGGATTCGTCGGCCTCGGCAGGATGGGTGCCAACATGGTTCACCGCCTGCGCCGCGACGGCGACCACGCGGTGGTGGCCTTCGATCCCAACCCGCAGGCCCGGGCCGCCGTCGAGGAGCATGGGGCCACCACCGTGGCCACTCTCGCCGACCTCATCCCCAGGCTCGGGGTGCCGCGGGCGGTCTGGATGATGGTGCCCGCCGGGGACGCCACCGAAGAGACGCTGGACTCCCTGCTGGCTGGCCTCGAACCTGGCGACAGCATCGTCGATGGCGGCAACAGCAACTGGCACGACAGCGTGGCGCGCGCGCAGCGCTGCCAGGCCAAGGGCATCAGCTTCATCGACGCCGGCACCAGCGGCGGCATCTGGGGGCTGACGGTGGGCTACTGCCTCATGGTCGGTGGGGACACG
>DASZKZ010000046.1:0-3572 GCA_035552595.1 Candidatus Dormiibacterota bacterium | reverse complement strand
GCGATGCCGTGGCAGATGGCTCCCGCCTGGCCGGAGACGCCGCCTCCCATCACCTTGACGCTGGCCACGAAGCGGCCCAGGTTGTCGGTGACCCGCAGGGGCTGGGTGACCACCGTCTCGAGGTCGCGGCGACCGAAGTACTCGCTGGGCGAACGGCCGTTGATGATCAGGATGCCCTCGCCGGGAACCAGGCGGACGCGGGCCACCGCGCTCTTGCGGCGGCCGGTCCCGTAGAAGTAATGCTCGCTAGCTGCTGGCACGCTTGATCTCTCCGAGTTCACCGAACGTGATCGGCTGGGGGGTTTGGGCGGCGTGCTGGTGCTCGGGGCCCGCATAGATGCGCAGCCGCTTGAGCATGTCGGCGCCGAGGGTGTTGTGCTGGAGCATGCCCCGCACCGCGTGCATGAGCGGGTAGGTGGGGTCGCGCTGCATCTGCTCCTCGTAGGTGCGCTCGTGGCGCCCGCTGGGATAGCCGGAGTACCTGTCGTACACCTTGAGGGTGCGCTTGCGGCCGGTGACCACGATGTCGCGGGCGTTGATGACCACCACGTGCTCGCCGGTGTTGAGATGCGGGGTGAACTGAGGACGGTGCTTGCCGCGCAGGATGCGGGCGATGTTGACGGCGAGCCGGCCCAGCGTCTGGCCGCGGGCGTCCACCAGGTACCAGGTGTCGGCGAGCGTCCCCGGCTTGGGGGTGTAGGTGGGCTGGGCGACCTGGCTCTGGCTCATGCTCTGATCTCCGTGGCCGAGGCCTCCGGGGCCTCTGGATAGGTCACCGTCCACTGGTGCAGGCCGCGCGCCGGGGCCACGGTGACGGTGCGGCCGCCCTGCGGCTCGGCGAGCATGGCGGCGACGTCGGCGGCGCTCATCCGCCCCAGGCCGACCGCCACCACCGCCCCGGCGATGGCGCGCATCATGCCGTGCAGGAACGCGTCGGCGCTGACCTGGATGACGTACACCGGGGTGGCATCGGCGTCGGGGGCGGCGACACGGCGCAGCGCGATGCGCTCCACCGTCCGCACCGTGCTCCCGCCGGGGCGGGGGGAGCGGCCGAAGGCGCCGAAATCGTGGGTCCCGCGGAGCAGGGCCACGGCCTCGCGCATGGCGGCGACGTCGAGGTCGCCGGCGATCTGCCAGGAGTAGCGGCGCAGCAGCGGGGTGCGCGCGGGCCGGGACACCACCACGTAGCGGTAGGTGCGGCTGAGAGCATCGAAGCGCGCATGGAAGTCGCCGCCGGCGCGCTCGGCGCGGCGCACGGCGACGTCCTGGGGCAGCACCGCGTTGAGCGCCGTGGCCAGGCGCTCCGGCTGCCACTCGCGCGCCAGCGGCACACCCACCACCTGGCCGTGCGAGTGGGCGCCGGCGTCGGTGCGGCCGGCTGCGCTGAACCGCGGCGCCTCACCGGTGACCTGCTCGACGGCGTCGCGGAGCACGCCCTCGACGGTGCGCACAGTGGGCTGCGACTGCCAGCCGTGGAAGTCCGTCCCGTCGTACTCGAGCACCAGGCGCAGCATGGTCACCCCCCTCAGTCGACCAGCTCGATGATCGACATCGGCGCGGCGTCGCCGGGGCGCGGGCCCGTGTGGATGATCCGCGTGTAGCCGCCGGGGCGATCCTTGAAGCGGGGCACCAGGGTGGTGAACAGCCGGGCGCTGACCTCGCGATCCGTGACGTACAGGGCCACCTGGCGGCGCGCATGGAGGTCGTCGGGCTTGGCCGTGGTGATGACCCGCTCGACCCAGCGCCGCAGCTCCTTGGCGCGGGCCTCGGTGGTCTGGATGCGGCCGTGTCGCAGCAGCGAGGTGACCTGGTTGCGGGTCATCGCCTGGCGATGGGCGGCGGTGCGGCCGAACTTGCGGCCGGCGCGACGGTGACGCACTGCTCTCCGCTACCGGCCGCCGGGCTGGAAGAGGGTCTCGAGCTCCTCGGGGGTGACCATCTGGCGCTCCACCAGCTTCTCGCGGATCTCGTCGAGCGACTTCTGGCCGAAGTTGCGCAGGGTCAGAAGATCCTCCTGGCGCATCGCCACCAGCTGTCCCACCTTGGTCACGTCGTTGGCCTTGAGGCAGTTGAGGGCGCGCACGCTCAGCTCCAGGTCCTCGATGGGGGTGTCGGCGAGGCGGCTGGGCAGGTCGTTGCCCCGCTTCTGGCTCTGCGGGGGCACCGCCAGGTTGTCACCGAAGCGAACGAAGAGGTCGAGGTGCTGCGTGAACAGGGCCGCGGCCTGGCTGACCGCGTCCACCGGGCTCAGGGTGCTGTCGGTCCACACCTCGACGACCAGCTTGTCCCACTCCGTCTCCTGGCCCACGCGGGTCTTCTCGATGGTGAAGTTGGCGCGCCGCACCGGGGTGAAGATGGCGTCGATGGGGATGACGCCGATGGGCTGGCCCTCACGCTTGTTGCGCTCGGCGGTGACGTAGCCCTTGCCGCGCTCGACGGTGAGGTCCATGCGCAGGTGCGACTTGGGACCGTCGAGGGTGCAGATGTGCACGTCGGGGTTGCGGATCTCCACGTCGCTGCTGGTCTGGATGTCCCCGGCGGTGACCTCCTTGGGCCCGCGCACGTCGAGGGTGATCCGCACCGGCTCGTCGCTGTGGGAGACGACGTTGATCTCCTTGATGTTGAGGAGGACCTCGGTGACGTCCTCCTTGATGTGGGGGATCGCGGAGAACTCGTGGGCGACGCCGTCGATCGAGACCGACGTGATGGCGGCGCCGTTGAGCGAGGAGAGCAGCACCCGGCGCAGCGAGTTGCCGAGCGTGGTGCCGAAACCGGGCTCGAGCGGCTCGATCTCGAACTTTCCGTAATCGGTGCCGCTTTCGACTTCGCGGACGGCGGGGGCGGCGATGGTGTCAGTCATGGAATGGGGGCCTCACGGTGCAAAGGGGTGTCATCAGCGGGAATAGAATTCCACGACCAGCTGCTCATCAATCGTCTGCTCCATCTCGTGGCGCTCCGGGAGGCGCACCACGGTGCCGCGCAGCGCGGAGGCGTCGAGGGTCAGCCAGTCGGGGATGGTGCGTCCGGCGACGAGCTCGCGGGCGTTGACGATGGGGGGCAGCGTGCGGCTGCGCTCGCGCACCTCGACCACGTCGCCGGGGCGGACCTGCGCGGAGGCCACATTGATGGTGCGGCCGTTGAGCTGGAAGTGGCGGTGCGAGACCAGCTGGCGGGCCTCGCGGCGCGACGCCGCCAGGCCGAGCCGGTAGACGACGTTGTCGATGCGCCGCTCCAGCTGCTGGAGGAGGACCGTGCCGGTGACCCCGCTGCTGCGCTCGGCGCGCGCGAAGTAGGTGCGGAACTGGGCCTCGAGCACGCCGTACTGGCGCCGGGCGCGCTGCTTGGCGCGCAGCTGGATGCCGTAGTCGCTGGTCTTGCGGCGCCGCGCCAGGCCGTGCTGCCCGGGGAGAAGCGCGTTGCGCTTGTCGAACGTGCAGTTGGTCATGCACTTGCTCCCCTTGAGGAAGAGCTTGGTGCCCTCACGGCGGCAGAGGCGGCAGACGGGTCCTGCTTGGTTGGCCATTCTGTGTCCTAGACCCGGCGCCGCTTGGGCGGGCGGCATCCGTTGTGCG
>DASZKZ010000045.1:0-17678 GCA_035552595.1 Candidatus Dormiibacterota bacterium | reverse complement strand
GGCTCCGCCCGCGGAGCGCCCGTGCCGGTCTCCACAGGCGGGCGGATGAAGTATCCGAAGTCGACCCTCCGCACACTCACCTCACGCACGTGCGTCAGTGTGACTAAGGTCAGTTGATCATGCCCGCCGCCCTGGTCACTGTGCTGGCCGAGGGGTCGCTGATCGTGGTGAAGACGCCCAGCGACGAGCGCGCGAACGACTGCAAGACGCCGTTCGAATCGACGTGCTGGCCGGCGGCGGAGGCCCCGTGACCCTCCGCGTCTCAGTCTCCTAGCGCGGCGTCACCTGGGCGTCCAGGAAGTCGCCGACGACCTGGGAGAAGCGCGCCGGCTGCTCGAGGTTGGTGAGATGCGCGCTGCCGCTGAACTCCTCCAGCGCAGCACCGCGGATGGCGGCGGCCACCGCCCGCGCCTCCTCCACCGGCACCACGGGATCGGCGCTGCCCAACACCACCAGGGTGGGGATGTCGAGGCCACCGAGAAGCTCGCTGCTGTCGGGCCGCTCGGCCATGGCGGTCAGAGCGGCGACCACTCCCGCGGTTGTGCAGCGGCGGATGCGGCCGCGCACCGGGTCGGCGATGTGCACCTCGTCACGACAGCGCGAGCAGAGCATCCGCGCGGTCGTGGGCTCGACGATGGCCTCGACCCCACCGGAGCGGACCTCCTCCGCCATGGCCCGGCGCGCGGCGCGACCGTCGCTGCTGTCCGCGGTGGCGCGCGTGTTGGCGAGCACCAGCGAGCGTACCCGGTCCCGCGCCTGGCGGAGCAGGGCGAATGCCACGTATCCGCCCATCGACCCGCCACAGACCGAGAACTGATCGATGCCGAGCCCGTCCAGTGCGCCCAGGACGTCGCGCGCGTAGCTGTCGACGCTGACCGTACCAGGCGGTGGCGGCGAGGTGCCGCAGCCCCAGAAATCGGGGCGCAGGCAGCGATACCGGTCGCTGAGAGCGGCGACCTGTCCGTCCCACTGGGAGGCGTCGAGCGGGAACGCATGGAGCAGGAGGAGAGCGGGACCGGCGCCGCTGTCGTGGATGACGGGTCCGCTCACGCGCCGACAGTAGCCGACCCGGCTGCCGGGTGGCTCAGCTCGGCGCCGGCGCCGCCACCACGGGGAAATCCGCCAGGCTGGCCCGCTCGATCGTGGTGCGCGCGTGCTTCTCCACGTCGCGCAGCTTGAGGATCTCGCTGGGGGTGATCAGGGTGATGGCCACGCCGGTGCGGCCGGCGCGCGCTGTGCGCCCGATCCGGTGGAGGTACTCGTCGGGGGTGGTGGGCACGTCGTAGTTGATGACGTGGGAGATGTCGTCGATGTCGAGCCCGCGGGCCGCCACGTTGGTGGCGATGAGGTGCTTGACGTGGGTGGCCACGAAGGCGGCCATGGCCGCGTTGCGCTCCTTCTGGGTGAGGTCGCCGTGGAGCACCCCGACGCTCTGGCCACGCCGCTCCAGCTGTGCCTGGAGGAGGTCGGCGGTGCGCTTGGTCTCCACGAAGATGAGCGACATGACCACGTCGGGCTGGTCGAGGATGCGCATCATCACGTCGACCTTGTCGGCCCAGGTGGTCTGGACGTAGAGCTGCCGGACCCCGGCGACCACCTCGGGACGCACGCTGATCGCCACCGTCACCGGGTCACGCATGTGGCGCATGGCCAGGCGCCGCACCCACTCGGGCATGGTCGCGCTGAAGATCATCGTCTGCCTGTCGGTGGGGCACTGGCGGAGGATCTTCTCCACGTCGGGGGCGAAGCCCATGTCGAGCATGCGGTCGGCCTCGTCGAGCACCGCGAAGCGCACCCGCGCCAGGCTCAGAGAGCCGCGCTGGATGTGATCGGCGAGTCGTCCCGGGGTGGCCACCACGATGTGGGCACCGGCACGCAGCGCCTCGAGCTGGCGGCCCATCGAGTCGCCACCGTAGATCGCCACCGACGAGATCTGATGGCGCGCCGCCAGCACGGTGATCTCCTCGTGCACCTGCACGGCGAGCTCGCGGGTGGGGCAGAGGATGAGCGCCTGCACCGAGCCCCGGCGGGGATCGAGCTGCTCGATGATGGGGATCCCGAAGGCCGCCGTCTTGCCACTGCCGGTGTGCGCCTGACCGATGACGTCCTGGCCGCGCAACGCGGGGGGGATGGCGCCCGCCTGGATGGGCGTGGCGACGACGAACCCCATCTCGCCAACTGTGGCCAGCATGGCGGCACTGAGCCCCAGCCGGTCGAAGGGAGCGGACTGTTGAAGCGGTTCTGTCGCGGCCTCGCCGTCCACGCTGAGTGCGGCTGGACGGGGCCTCGCGACCGGCGGTCTGTGCGACCGCACGCGAAAGGATGAGCGCAAGACCCCGTAATTGTACCCGACATCGGCTGTGCGACGGCCATGCGCCACGCCACCTAAGATCGCCTCATGGCCAAGATCCTCTGCACGCTTGCCCTTCCGAGCCCGTTCGAGGAGATGGTGCGGCCACGCGGCTCGATGGACGTGCTCGGTCGCATCGTGCCGACGTCCGAGCTCATCGACCGCCTTCGCGCCGCCCCTGCCGACGTGCTCTGCGCGCAGCTCCGCGATCCCATCACGCCGGCTGTCCTCGATGCCGGGCTGCCCCGGCTGCGCTGCGTGTCTCTCTACGCCGTCGGCTACGACAATGTCGACGTCGACGCGGCCACCGATCGCGGCATCGCCGTCGCCAACACGCCGGGAGTGCTCACCGACGCCACCGCCGATTGCACCATGGCCCTCCTGCTGGCGGCCACCCGGCGCATCTGCGAGGGCGACGCGGCGGTGCGCGAGGGGCTCTTCACCGGGTGGGCGCCCGACTACATGCTGGGCATGGAGCTGACCGACGCGCTTCTCGGCCTCGTCGGCTTCGGTCGCATCGGCCAGGCGGTGGCTCGCCGCGCCCTCGGGTTCGGGATGCGGGTCGCCTACGCCACCGACGTCGAGGTGACCGTGGAGGAGGACATTCGCGACCGCGTCAGCGAGCAGCCGCTGCGTGATCTGCTCCCCGCCGCCGACGTGGTGTCCCTGCACGTACCGCTCACCCCCGCCACCCATCACCTCATCGACGAGACCGCGCTGCGGTCGATGCGCTCCACCGCCGTGCTGGTCAACACCTCGCGTGGCCCCGTCATCGACGAGGCCGCCCTGGTGCGCGCGCTGCAGGAGCGCTGGATCGCCGGCGCGGGCCTCGACGTCTACGAGAACGAGCCCGAGCTCACCCCGGGGTTGCGCGAGTGCCGCTCCGCCGTGCTCTCCCCCCATCTGGGCAGCGCCACGGTGACGACCCGCGCCAACATGGCCCGGCTCACCGCCCAGAACGCCCTCGACGCGCTCGACGGCCGCGTCCCCACCCACTGCGTCAATCCCGAGGTGTGGAAGGCGGGAGCCCCGCCGCCGGCGGAGTGAGCCGGGACGCCGCAGCCGTGCCGCCGCCGCAGCCAGCGGGCCCCCCGCCGATCGAGGAGCTGGCCGTCGCCTTCACCCCGCGATTGGTGGTCCTCGACATCGACGGCACCCTGATCGACACCGACCTGGTCCTGCACCCGCGCACCCGCGCCGCCGTTCGCGCCGCCGCAGCGCGCGTGCCCATCGTCCTCGCCACCGGTCGGATGTACCGCTCCGCCCTGCCCTGGGCGCGCGAGCTCCACGTCGGCGAGCCGCTGGTGTGCTACCAGGGCGCGCTGGTTCGCGAGCAGCCCCACGGCAGCGATCCCGGCGCGGTGATCTTCGAAGAGGAGCTCGCCCCGCCGGAGTCGATGGGCGCGATCGACATCGCCCGGGCCCACGGCTGGCACCGCCAGGCCTACGCGGACGACCAGCTGTTCTGCGAGGAGGACCGCCCCGAAGCCCATCTCTACGCGCGCATCGCCGGCGTCCCCATCAACTTCGTCACCGATCTGGCCACTGTTGTCGCCAACGGGTGCACCAAGGTGGTGTGCGTCAGCCAGGATGCGGCGACCGTCGACGCCTGCGTGGCCGCCCTGCGCGAGGGCCTCGGCGGCCGCGTCCGGGTGACGCGATCACTGGCGTGGTTCGTCGAGGTGGTGAGCCCGCGCATCAACAAGGCTCTCGCTGTCGAGCGCGTCTGCGCGAGGCTCGGTCTCACCCTGGCCGACGCGGTGGCGGTGGGCGACGCGCCCAACGACTCCGAGATGCTCGCCGGGGCCGGCTGCGGGGTGGTGGTGCGCAGCGCCCGCCCCGAGGTCCTGGCCGTCGCCGACGCCGTCTGCGCCGACCCCGGCGAGGCCGGCGTTGCCGACGTGCTCGAGCACTTCTGCCTGGCCGGCTGAGGCTCAGCCCGGCAGGGTGAAGCCACGGCCGCTCTTGCGGCCCAGCTCGCCGCGGGCGACGCGGTCGTGGAGGAGCGCTGGCGGCGCCCAGCGATCCTCTCCGGTCTGGCGGTGGCCCTCCCCGAGGATGGCCTCGACGACGTCGAGGCCGACCAGGTCGGCGATGGCGAACGGGCCCATCGGCCAGCCCAGGCCGTCGCGGACGGCGCGATCGCAGTCCTCGATGGACACGAAGCCGTCCTCCACCAGGGTGAACGCCTCCTGCATGGCGATGAAGAGGATGCGGTTGGCCACGAAGCCGAAGCCCTCCCGCTCCACCAGCACGGCGGCCTTGCCGATGTGCCGCACGAACCCCATCGCCACCTCCACGGTGGCCTCGGCGGTGTGGGCGCCACGGACCACCTCGACCAGAGGCATCACCATCGCCGGGTTCATGAAGTGGAGGTTGAGCAGCCGGCCGGGATTGGGGACCAGGTCGGCGAACATCGATGACGGCAGCGTCGAGCTGTTGGTGCCGATCACAGCCTCGTCGCCGGCCAGCTCACCGACAGCCTCGAGGATGGCCCGCTTCGCGGCCCGATCCTCCGCCACAGACTCGATGACGATGGCGGCGCCGTCGAGCGCCTGCTCGAGGTCCGTCGTGGGCACGACCCGGAGCAGAGCAGCCTCGCACTCCTCCGCCTCGAGCTTGCCCTTGTCCACCCGCTTGCGAAGCAACCCGGAGCACTGCAAAGACGCAGCGTCAAGCCGTTCGCGGCTGCGGCTGTAGAGATGGACCTCGACCCCGTGCAGAGCCGCCTGGTGAGCAATCTGGCTCCCCATGGCCCCAGCACCAACCACGCAGAGGGGCCCGTCGAGCACCACAGAACCACCCATCGCCTCGAGTCTAATTGACGCGGACGTCAACATCCGGAGGAGGAGCCGGCTACCCTCCTGCACCCCCGCCCCGCCCCGGCAAGGTCATAGCCTCAGGGTCGAGCAAAACGTCGAGCTCCGCGTCGCTGAGCTCGGTGCGCTCGCGGGCCACCTCGCGAATGGTGCGCCCGGTGGTGTACGCCTCCTTGGCGATGGCCGCGGCGGCGTCGTAGCCGATGCGCGGCACCAGCCCGGTGCAGGTCATCAGCCCGCGCTCGACGGCGGCGGGCCCGTTGCCGGTGGCGCGGAGGCCGTCGACGCAGCGTGTGGCCAGCGTGGACGAGCCGGCGGCGAGCAGCGAGATCGACTGCAGGAGGTTGTACGCGGCCACCGGCATCATCACGTTGAGCTCGAGGATGGAGCCGGCCGCGCCCGCGAAGGCCACGGTGGAGTCGTTGCCGATGACCTGGGCGGCGACCATGGTCAGCGACTCCACGATGACCGGGTTGACCTTGCCGGGCATGATCGACGAGCCCGGCTGCACGGCGGGGATCTCGATCTCGGCGAAGCCGGCGCGGGGGCCACAGCCGAGCAGGCGGATGTCGTTGCCGATCTTGTGGAGCGACACCGCCACTGAGCGCAGGGCGCCGCTCGCCGCCACCACGTTGTCGAGCGTGGCCTGCGCCTGGAAGTGGTTGTCGCTCTCGACCAGATCGATCCCGGTGACGTCGGCGAGCCGCGCGCAGACCCGCGCCGGGAACTCGGGGTCGGTCCCCACCCCGGTGCCCACGGCGGTGCCCCCCAGGGCCAGCTCGCGCAGCTCGACCACCGCCCGGTTGAGGCGCCGCCGGGCCCGCTGAACCTGCCCGGCGTAGCCGAGGAACTCCTGGCCGAGGCGGATCGGGGTGGCGTCCTGGAGATGGGTGCGGCCGGTCTTGATGACCGGCCAGAACTCCTCGGACTTGGCCCGCAGGGAGGCTTCGAGGGTCTCGAGGGCGGGCAGCAGCTCCTCGCGGATGGCCACGGCGGCGGCGACGTGGATGGCAGCGGGGATCACGTCGTTGCTCGACTGGCCCATGTTGACGTGGTCGTTGGGATGGACCGGGGTGCGCGAGCCGCGCTCCCCGCCGAGGAGCTCGATCGCCCGGTTGCTGATCACCTCGTTGGCATTCATGTTGGTGGAGGTGCCGCTGCCGGTCTGGAAGATGTCGATCACGAACTGGTCGTCGAAGCGGCCGTCGGCCACCTCCTGGGCGGCCTGCAGGATGGCCCCGGCGAGGCCGGCGTCGAGGAGGCCGAGCTCGAGGTTCACCTGGGCCGACGCCGCCTTGATCAGGCCGAGCGCGCGGATGAAGGCGCGGTTGAAGCGCAGATCGCTGATCGGGAAGTTGCGCTGCGCGCGCACGGTGGTGGCGCCGTAGTAGGCGTCGGCGGGAACGTCGAGCTCGCCCATGGAGTCGCGCTCGGTGCGGCTGGCGGCGGTGCTGGTCATTGGCTGGGGCTCCGCGGGCTGCGCCTCACCCGGCCGGCCGCCCGCTGCTACTGGTGGTTGGGGATGATCATCTCGAACTCCGCGCCCTCGCCGGACGTGGAGCGGGCGGACACCTCGCCATTGTGGCGCTCGGCCACCGTCTTCACGATGAACAAGCCGAGACCGCTGCCCGGCACCTTGCGCTGCCGCTCCGACACGGAGCGGAAGTATTTGTCGAAGAGGTGGTTGGCGTCCTGGTCGGGAAAGCCCTGGCCGCGGTCGCGGACCACGAAGTGGGCGCCGGAGTCGTCACCGAAGGCGCGCACGGTGATGGTGGAGCCCGGCGGCCCGTGCTTGACGGCGTTGCCGATCATGTTGGTCATGGCCAGGGTGAGGCGGCGCCGGTCACCGAGGATGGTCACCCCCGGCTGCACGTCGGTCTCGATCACGGTGTCGCGCAGCTTGGCCTCCATGCTGACGTGGTCGACGGCGCCGGTGACCACCTCGTCGATGGAGATGACCTCGAAGTTGAGCTGGTCGTCGGGATCCTCGAGGCGCGACACCTCGGCGATGGCGTTGACCATCCGCACCATCATCTCGGTGCTGGCGGTGATGCCCTCGATGGCCACCATGGCGGTCTCGGGGAGCTGGCCGAGCATCCCCGTGGAGAGCAGCTGGCCGTAGCTGTTGAGGATGGTCAGCGGGCGGCGCAGCTCGTGCATGGTGATGCTCATCGAGGTGCCGCGAGCGCTGCTCGAGGTGGTCATGGCGCTCAGCCGGGCGGCCAGCGTGGCGGTGACGGTGGCCGCCAGGCGGCGCCCCATCAGCCCGACCTCGTCGGCGGCGGCCTTGGCGAGAGCCACCTGCTCGGCCTCTCGCATCTCCCCCGACGCCACCTCGACGGTGGCGCGGCGGACGGCGGCGAGCCGCGCCAGGGCTGCCTCCAGGCGCTGGTCGATGCCCGCCAGCTTCTCGCCGCCGAGGTCGAAGAAGGTGATCAGCGGGCGGAGGTCGTCGGCGGTGAGCGCCACCAGCGCCGCGTTGATGAACTGCCGCGGGCCCCGGTCGGCGCCCGACGACGTGCGGACCTCCTGCTCCGCGCCGGCGCGACGCATGACGTCGGCGACCCGCTCGGCGTGGGCGGCCAGGAAGTCGCTGAACTGACCGGTCATGGGCGCCCCGAGTGTATTGGCTGCGAGTTGGCCGTGGCCCAGCCGTCAACGAGGCGTTGCGCGCCGTTGCAGCCTCCGGTCAGCGCGAGCAGGCGCCGGCCTCAGGCCGCCGTGGTCACCTGGTGCGTGGCCTCGGCCTCTGCGTGTGCCACCTCGGCGATGCCGGGGGCCGCGGCGCGGCGACGGTGGCGCATCCACAACCCGGCGCCGAGGATCCCGAAGGGGAGCATCTGCAGGTCGACCAGCACCGCCATGGCCGCGGCGTGGCCGGCGGAGACGCCTGCGTGGGTCAGCATGCCCACCAGGACGCCCTCGCGGATGCCCAGGCCGTTGACCGAGAACGGGGTCAGCGTGGCCACCAGCGTGACCGGGATGGCGACCGCGAAGACGGTCCAGCTGACATCGACGCCGATCGCCCTGGCGAAGATGTCGAGGGCGAGGATGTTCACCCCCCAGCCCGCCGCTCCGACGACGATGCACTGGACGATGGCGTGGGGATGGCGGCGGTAGCCCGAGAACGTCTGGGCGAAGTTGTGGAGGGTGCGCACGAATGCCCGCGAGCTGCGCTTGAGGACGTGGCGGCCGACGATGCGATCCGCGGCCAGCGCCGCCATCCAGGCCAGCACCATGACGCCGGCGAAGACGCAGGCCCCGACCAGCGAGCCGATCCCGATCCAGCCGCGCAGCAGCACCGCCGCGGCCAGCCCCCAGAGGGCCATGCCCATGGTCCCCGCCATGCGGCTGCCCGCCAGCGAGGCGAGGATCTTGCCGTGGCCCACCACCTTGCCCATCTCGACAGTCCTCATCGCGTCCCCGCCGACCCCGGCAGGAAGCAGCTGAGCGAAGAAGAGGCTCTGCAGGTACGACGAGGAGAGGCGGGCCCAGCTGAAGAGGTGATGGTGCTGGCGATGCTCGGCGCTCGCCCTCGGATTGCGGACCCCGAGGCCGGCGCTGCTGCGCAGCAGCACCCCCCATTCGAACACCGAGGCGAGACAGGCGACGGTGGTGAGCACCACCGCCAGAGCGGCCCAGTGCCAATCGGCGCCGAGCAGGCTCTTCCCCGCCGTGCTCATGTCCACGTTGTGGACCAGGAAGGCGACCCCGACCAGCGTGCCGCCGATGCGCAGCCACTTGGAGCCGAACACGGCACGCACGCCCGTCATGACTCTCCTCACGTCAGCCATTCAACCATCTCCGTACCGGCTGCATCGGTACGGTCGGCGGTCCGTCACTCTGTCTAACGACGGCCGTCAAAAAATCATTGCACCCGCGCGAGAACTTGTGCGCGTCACGCGCGGCACGCCGCCCACGTGTTGACAGCCCGGTGACAAGCAGAGTGGGCCTCCTAACAGCTTCCGTCAAGGAGCAGGGATCCAATGGTCGACCACCATCGAACATCCACCGCTGAGCACTCAGCATCACCGATGCACCGTCCCGACAGCCGCGCCAGATAGCGCCGAGGTGGTCGGGCGGAGTGCGGGCCGGGACGTCCCCGCACTCGGCCGGTCCCCTACCGGGAGCTACTCATCGTGCGGGTACGGCTCGCGGAACGTGGTCTGCTCGGCGTTGAAGATCAGCTCGATCTCGCCGACCGGTCCGTTGCGGTTCTTGGCCACGATCAGCTCGGTGCGGGCCTTGTCGATGTCGGGCTTGTGCATGCCCTCGCGGTAGAGGAAGAGGACCACGTCGGCGTCCTGCTCGATCGCCCCGGAGTCGCGGAGGTCGGAGAGCTGGGGACGCTTGTCGTTGCGCTGCTCGCTGGCGCGGGAGAGCTGGGAGAGGGCCAGGACGGGCACCTCGAGCTCCTTGGCCACCGCCTTCAGCCCGGAGGAGATGTCCGACACTTCCTGCACGCGCGACTCCTGGCGGCCGCCCTGCATGAGCTGCAGGTAGTCGATGATCACCAGCCCGATGCCGTACTGCGACTTCATGCGCCGGGCTCGGGCGCGCAGGGTGGCGATGGAGAGGCGGGGGGTGTCGTCGATCCACAGCTCCGCCTGGGTGAGCTTGTCCATGGCGGCGGCGATGCGCTGGAAGTCGAGCTGGCTGGCCTGGCCGGAGCGGAGGACGTGGGAGTTGACCATGGCCTCGCTGCAGATCAGGCGCTGAGCCAGGGCCTGCCGGCTCATCTCCAGGGAGAAGATGGCCACCGGGACGCGGGCCAGGACCGCCGCGTTGCGGGCGATGTTGAGCGCGAAGGAGGTCTTGCCCACCGAGGGACGGGCCGCCAGGATGACCAGCTCCTGGGGCTGCAGCCCCTGGGTGAGCCCGTCCAGCCTGGCGTAGTTGGTGCGGACGCCGTTGATCAGCTCCTTCTTCTGGAGCCGCTCCTCGAGCATCTCCCAGGTGTCGTGCACCAGCCGGGCGATGTGGGTGGCCTCGCTGCCCCGCCGCGCCTGGCTGATCGAGAAGATGCGCTGCTCGGCCGATTCGATGGCGTCGACCGCCGACACCGCGTTGTCGAAGCCGAGGCGCGCCACCTCCCCGCCCGCCTCGATGAGGCGGCGCCGCAGGGCGTGGTTGATGACGATCTCCGCCCAGTGGCGCACCGACGCCGCCGTGGGCACCTCCAGGGTGAGCTCGGTGATGTAGTCGAGCCCCCCGGCGCGGCCGATCCCCGGGCCGCGGTCGAGCTGGGACTGGAGGGTGACCTCGTCGATGGGGTCGCCGCGGTCGGCCAGCGCGGTGGCGGCGCGGTAGATGTGGGCGTGGCGCTCCGCGTAGAAATCGTCGGGCTCGAGCAGGTCACGGATCTCGGAGATCGACGACTGGTCGATCATCAGCGAGCCGAGCACGGCGCGCTCGGCGCCCAGGTCACTCGGCGGCACCCGTGCGGACGCGATGGTGCCGGTGACGTTGACGGCGATCTCGGACGGCGGCCGCATGCTCACTGCGCGGCGACGACGACGCGCAGTGTCTCAGTGACCTCCGTGTGCAGCTGAACGGTGACCTCGTGGGGACCGAGCGACTTGATGGGAGGGTCCACCTCGATCTTGCGCTTGTCGATGTCGAGCCCCGCCTCGCGCTTGAGCTGTGTGGCGATGTCGGCGTTGGTGACAGAGCCGAAGAGCCGGCCACCCTCTCCGGTCTTGGCGTACACGGTGACGGTCAGCTTCTTGAGACGCACCGCGGCCTCGCGTGCTTCGGTGAGCACCTTCTCCGCGCGGCGCCGCGTGGCCTCCTCACGCTGCTTGATCTGCTCGACCACACGGTCGTCGGCGACCACCGCGAGCCGCTTGGGGAACAGATAGTTGCGCGCGTATCCGGGAGACACCTCCTTGACATCACCCGCCTTGGCGGTCCCCTGGATCTCCTTGACGAAGAGCACCTTCACGCGCTCACCCTCGTCGCCGGTGGCGGGGGTGGTTCGCTGAGCTCAGGGTGATGCTGCGACGCCTGGTCGCCCTGGAAGCGTCGCGCGATGGCGCTGGCGATGCGCTCCCCGTCGTGCAGGTCGTCGTCGAAAACGCTGCGCCCTTCAAGGATTTGCTGCTGCACATCGATGACCACCTCATCCGGCGAGGCGGCGATGAAGAGTCGCAGAGCCAGCAGCGACAGCGCCAGCATGTCGAGCTCACCCACCAGTGGGATGGCCGCGGGCAGATCGATGAACGGAGTCACGATGACGCCCATGCCGGCGGCGAATGCGATCTTGGTGTGGCGGGGGACGCGCGGATCGCGCATCAGGCAGTAGGCGAGGCGCGCCTGCCGCGGGAGGTCGACAGCAAAGCGCTTGAGGAAGCGCACTCGGCTCAGCATGGAGTGGGCATTCTATCGCCCCCCGGCTGGTGACCCGTGAGTGGTTCAGTCGTCGAACAGGTGGCGATGCCCGTCCAGCCAGCGCCGCGCGGCGGCGGCGTCGGCCGCCGGGATGTCGCCCTCGAGCACCGCCTCCTCGAGCGCGCGCGACACCCGTCCCACCCACGGTCCCGGTGTCCGACCGCCGGCGATGCGGATGATCTCGTTGCCGTCCAGCGGCGCGCGCAGCTCTGACACCGCGCCCCCGGCATCGAGCCGGCGCATGCGCAGGTCGAGCTCGTCGATGGTGATGGTGTCGGGAAACGACGACGCCCGGGTGTCACCTCGCGCCAGGTCGAGGAGGCGGCCGCGCTGCTCGCCGATGTCGCGCACCAGCCGGCGCACCGCCGCGTCGGTCCATTCGTGGGGGCGGTACTGGATGGGACGCAGGTGATGTCGCACCAGCAGTGACACCGCGGCGATCTCGTCGTTGCTGAAGCGCAGCCGTGACAGCAGCGCTGTGGCCAAATCCGCGCCCACCTGGGGGTGGTCATAGAAGGTGTGCTTGCCGTGGGGGTCGACGGCGTGGGTGGGGGGCTTGCCGACGTCGTGGAGGAGCGCGGCCAGGCGGGTGACCAGGTCGGGCGGCACGGCGGCGACGCTGTGCGCGGTGTGGTCGAAGACGTCGTAGATGTGGAATCCTCCCTGCTCCACCCCGACCATGGCCTCCAGCTCCGGCAGCCACACCGCCAGCAGGCCGCCGTCGCGGAGCAGCTCGAGGCCGGCGCGGGGATGGTCGGAGACGAGCAGGCGGCGGAGCTCCTCGGCCACCCGTTCGGCGCTGAGGATCTCCGAGCGGGGTGCCATCCGCCGCATCGCCTCGGTCAGCCCGGGGGCGGTGGCGAAGCCGAGCTGGGCAGCGAAGCGGGCGGCGCGGAACATCCGCAGGGGGTCCTCGCTGAAGGTGCGCTCGGGATCGAGCGGGGTGCGGAGGATGCCGTGTCTGAGGTCGTCGAGCCCCTGCCCGGTGATGTCGAGGACGTGGCCGCTCATCGTCTGGCAGAGCGCGTTGACGGTGAAGTCACGGCGCCAGACGTCGTCCTCCAGGGTGCCGGGGCGCACCTCGGGCTTCCGCGAGGCGGGGTCGTAGCTCTCCGCCCGAGCCCGCACCACCTCCACCACGAACCCGTCGCCCCGGATCTGTCCGGTGCCGAAGCGGTCGAAGCGCTGCGGAGGCGACCAGTGGAAGCGGCGGGCCAGCCCGGCGAGGACAGCGGTGCCGTCATCGCCCACGGCGAGCAGGTCGACGTCCTTGCCCCCGCGGCCGAGCAGACGGTCGCGGACGAAGCCCCCCACCAGGTAGGTCTCCACACCGGCGTCGGCGGCGGCCTCGGCGATCGCCTCGACGAGGAGCTCGTCTCCCAGGGGCAGCTGATGCTCCTCGACGTCGACCCTCATGCCATCCCGACCTCGAGCAGCCGGCGCCCGCCTGCATCGCCGTCGCCGGGCCCGCGCAGCGCCACCACGGCCACCGCCGCCGCCAGGGCGGCGCACGCGGCGGCGCCGAGAAAGATGACGTGGAGCTCGTCGAGGACGGCGCCGGTCACCAGGCTGTCGTAGGCGGGACAGTGGAGAGGGGCGCTGGGGCACAGGGAGGCGGGGCCGGGGAGGGTGGCCTGGACGCTGGCGAAGCGCCGCAGCCCGATGGCGGTGAGCAGCGCGAGCCCGGTGAGCATGCCCACCATCCGGGCGGCCACCGTCAGGGAGGCGGCGACGCCGTGGACACGCTGGGGAACGGCCCCGAGCATGGCCGCGGTGACCGGCACGATGGCCAGCCCGAAGCCGAGGCCGCAGCCCACCAGCACCAGGTCGGTGGCGTGCAGCCAGCGCTGTCCCGCCAGCGGGTCGTCGAGGGCGGTGCCGTTCCAGCCGGCCATCACGGTGAACATCGCGGCGGCGAGAAGCATGCCCGCCCCGGCGACGGCGCGGTGGCCGAGGCGGCCGACCAGCGCCCCGCCGAGCACCGCGCCGAGGGGAACGGCCACCAGCAGCCGGCCCAGGACCAGGGCGGCGCCGACCTGGGAATCGGCGGCCACGGTGACCCGGGCGAACACGGGGATGTCGACGAGCGCGGCCATCAGCGCGGCGCCGACGGCGAGGTTGGCCGCCAGCGACCCCAGCGCGGCGCGGTCGCGCAGCGCGCGGAGGTCGACCAGGGGATCGGGGATGCTGCGCTCGCGCAGCACGAAGAGCACCGCCAGCACCGCGGCGGCGGGGAGCAGCACCGGCGCCGCGGCACCCACCACACCCTGCTGCGGGTCGGCGGTCGCGAACGCGACCACGATGCACGCCAGCACCAGCGCCACCAGCACGCCCCCGGCCCAGTCGACACGCCCCGTCCCGCGTGCGAAGCCGCGCATCGGGATGAGCGCGCGCACCGTGGCCGGGACGGTCAGCTCTCGCAGCACCAGGGCGAGCCCGCTGAGCACTGCCAGCAGGCTGATGGGCGCGGTGATGGCCGCGCCTCCCAGGAGCGGGGCGAAGGCCGCGCCGGCGGTGACGTCGTCGGCGAGCGCGGGCGGCGTGGACACCGCGAGCACGGTGGCGACGGCACAGAGCGCCGCCAGCGCCGCCCCGGGGAGATCACGGCGCGGCGCCGGCGAGTCAGTGCTGCGCGGTCGCCGGCGGGTGCGCACGCCGGCGGCGACGGCCACCGCCAGGGGCAGGTTGACGTAGAAGATCGCCCTCCAGGTGCTCGCCGCCGTCAGCGCGGCGCCGTAGAGGGGGCCGGCGACGCTGCCCAGCTCCTGGACGCCGGCCACCACGCCGAGGGGCACCCCGCGGCGGTGCGGTGGCCAGAGGTCGGCGACCAGGGCCAGGGTGACGGGGACCAGGCCACCCCCGCCGGCGCCCTGGAGGGTGCGCCCCACCACCACCGCCCCGAGCGTGTTCGCCGACGCGGTGAGCAGCGAGCCGCCCGCGAAGACGACCAGGCAGGCGGTCAGCACCGGCGCGCGGCCGTACAGATCGGAGAGGCGGCCCAGCAGCGGCAGCACGGCGACGTAGCCGAGCAGGAAGCCGGTGATGATCGGCGTCGCCTGCTGGAGGTGGGCGAGATCGACACCGACCGAGGTCATGATGGCGGGCAGCGCCACGACCACCACGTAGGTGTCCGCGGCGCCCAGGAGCACCCCGGCGCTGGCGAACCCCAGCCGCCGCCGGGCTCCCCGCGGGACCGGGCCCGCGGCCGCGGCCACCTCAGCCGGCCGGGGGAGTGATCGTCACGTTCTCGCCATACATGTCAAGAATCACCGTGAAGGTGCTGAAGTGCGCCCTCTCGAAGAAGGGCCCGACCAGGGCGACGCGGCGAAGCTGGTGGCTGCTGGGGTCGACGCCGATGGTGGCGGCCACCGGCTGGGTGGGGTCGGCGCTGGTCAGCAGTGCCGCGACGCGGGCGCCCGGCAGCGAGCAGCCCACCTCGTCGAGCTGCTCACCGTTGAGGCGGTCGGCAGGACGGTTGCTGGGGCTCGTGCACGCCGGCAGCAGGCTGGAGAGACCGTGGTTGGGATCGAGCAGCTGCGCCGGGTCGCCGAAGCCGTAGGTGGCGGGGTTGGTGCGGGCGAAACCGCTGCTCAGCGGCGTCCTGGCGTAGAACACGCCGCCGCTGGACACCACGTCGACACTCAGCGTGAACCCGGCGGCGATGACGCTGAGACTGCCGGCGAAGCTGTTGGGACGGCGTGCGTCGCCCTCGCCGCCGGTGATCAGCGGACCCGCGCCACTGACGTTCTGGCTGGTCAGGGTGAAGTGCACGGAGGAGGCCGAATCGATGCTGTGCTTGGCGTCGCGGAGCAGCTGCGCGGGATCGACCGGTGCCATGCCACACCCCGCCAGCACTGCCAATGCCGCGGTGGTGCCGAGCAGCCGGCGGGCGCCGCGCACGCGAGTCCTCCCTGGTGATCTGGGGGCAGTATAGACAGCGTTCCGCGACGCACTCGATACTCGCGCGATGACAGAGCCCACGTCGTCCACAGTCCCGGCGCAGCACTTCTTCGACATCGACATCCGCGTCGGCAGAGTTGTGGAGTGTGCGTGGTTCGCGGAGGCGCGCGTGCCCGCCTACCGGATGGTCATCGACTTCGGCGAGCTGGGCCGGCGCGCCTCATCGGCGCGCCTGACCGACAACTACAGCGCCGCCGAGCTGATCGACAGCCTGGTGGTGGCCGTCGTCAACCTGCCCCCGCGGCAGATCGGTCCGCTGCGCAGCGAGGTGCTGGTGCTGGGCGCGTACCAGAACGGCGGGCAGACCGTCACCCTGCTCCGTCCCGAGGGCGACTGCCGGCCCGGCGACCGCATAGGGTGACGGGCGCGGGGCGCCGCGTCGGGTGACCGGGGCCGGGCACACAGGAGGCGGCGGGCCACGTACAGTGCCGGCCACACCTGTGGGACTGGGGAGAGACGACGTGCCCTCCAACGCCGAGAGATCCGCACGCGGCGTGTCGCCGATCCTCCTCGTGCTGGCTGCGCTCTGCTTCCTGCTGCCGTTTGTCGGGGTCTCCTGCAACACCGCCGCGGGGGGAGCGGCGCTGGGCAGCGCGCTCTCGCAGGCGGGGGGATCGGGCAACGGTGGCAACTCCTCGGCGCTGACCTCCTGCCTGCAGGCGCTCAACGGCCGGGACCTGGTCACCTACAGCGGTGTCGACATGCTCACCGGGGGCAACCCGACCGCAGCAACGAGCATCCCGGGGTGCGACACCGGTTCCGCGTCGTCATCGTCGTCGGCATCCGCGACGGTGTCGAAGGACACGGGCATCGGCGTCCAGCCGCTCATGGTGGTGGCGCTGGTGCTGATCGTGGTGGGACTTCTTGCCAGCCTGCTGCGCGCGCCGGCGCGCGCCGTGATCGCCGGCAGCGCAGCCCTGGTGGCGGCGGTGCTGATCGTCATCAACAACGCCATGGTGCACACGCCCATCCTCAGCAAGCTGACCTCCTCGGCGGGCGGCGCATCCGCCCCCAGCCTGGGCCTGACCGGTGGGCTCGGGCTGGTGAACTTCTTCAGCATCCACGCCGCCATCGGCTTCATCCTCGTGCTTGTCGCCCTGGTGCTGGCGCTGGCGGCCAACGCTGTCGAGCTGGCGCGGGGCTCGGGGCTGCGGCTGTCCAGCGGTGCGTCCGACTGGCGAGCACCGCCACCGGGCGGTCCGGGGGCCACGCATCCGCCGCCGGGCGCCTGAGCAATCATCACCGCGTGGACAGCGGTCGACGGCCGGTCACCATCGTCACCGGTGCCGCTCGCGGGATCGGAGCGGCCACCGCCGTGCGCCTTGCCCGCGATGGCCACGACGTGGCCGTCAACTTCCGCCGCGACGAGGACGCGGCGCAACGGGTCGTCGAAGCGGCCGAAGAGGAGGGCGCGCGCGCCATCGCGGTGAGGGCGGACGTCACCTCCTCGGACGACGTGGAGCGCCTCTTCGCGATCACCCAGGACGAGCTGGGTCCGGTGACCGGCCTGGTCAACAACGCCGGCGCCACCGTCCACATGGGGGATCTGGCCGACACGCCGGTTGAGGTGGTGCGGACGGTCGTCGAGGTCAACCTTCTCGGCGTGCTGTGGTGCGCTCGCCGCGCCGCCCAGGTCATGTCGTCGCGTCGCGGCGGGGCGGGCGGTGCGATCGTGAATGTGTCCTCGGCGGCGGCGACACTGGGCTCTGCGCACGAATACGTGCACTACGCCGCGGCCAAGGCGGGGGTCGACGCCCTCACCATCGGCTTGAGCAAGGAGCTCGCCGCCGAGGGCATCCGTGTCAACGCGGTGGCCCCGGGGGTCATCCGCACCGAGATCCACAGCGCGGCCGGCGATCCCGATCGGGCGGACCGCGCCGCGGCGCGCATCCCGCTGGGGCGGCCGGGTGAAGCACATGAGATCGCCGCGGCCATCGCGTGGCTGCTGTGCCCCGACGCCTCCTACGTCACCGGGGCGATCCTGCGTGTCGCCGGTGGGTTGTAGGCCAGATCACACGGCCACGGTGGTGGGCGCACGGGCCAGCGAGACCTGTTGCGGCAGCGGGGGTAGGGTCAGCAGGCCGCCGTCGTCGGCGCGCACCAGCTGCCAGCCGCCCTCGTGCACCGACCAGTGGTGGCGGGTGCAGAGCAGGACGAGA
>DASZKZ010000044.1:0-2298 GCA_035552595.1 Candidatus Dormiibacterota bacterium | reverse complement strand
GTGATCGACCCGGTCCGCGATCCGTCCCAGTACCTGGCGGCCGCCGAGCGCCGGGGACTGGCAATCACCCATGTGGCGGAGACCCACCTCCACGCCGACTTCGTATCCGGCAGCCGCGAGCTTGCCGCGCAGGGTGCGCGGGTCCTCGCGGCGAGGGCCGGTGGGATCGCCTTTCCTCATCGCGCCCTGGTCGACGGTGAGGAGGTCGACCTTGGCGGGCTGCAGCTGCGGGCCATCGCAACGCCGGGGCACACGCCTGAGCACCTCTCCTACCTTCTCTTGGACGGAGGTTGGCCGCTGGCTCTGTTCTCCGGTGGGTCACTCTTGGTCGGTGCCGTGGCCCGCACCGACCTCATCGCGCCGGAGCGAACTGATGAGCTCGCTCGCGCGCTGTGGCGGTCACTTCAGCAGCGAATCCTCCCCCTCCCCGACGATCTCGCTGTCTATCCCACCCATGGCGCCGGCTCGTTCTGCTCGGCTCCCGCCGGTGGCCGGCGCACCACGACCATCGGGGCCGAAAAGGCCGCCAACCCGCTGCTCGCGGTGGCCGACGAGGACGCCTTCGTCGAGGCGCTGCTCGCCGGTCTGGGCACCTACCCGTCGTATTTCTTGCGGCTGCGCGAGGTCAACCGGGCCGGCCCTGTGGTGTACGGCTCGCGTATGCCAGCGCTGACCCCGCTTGCCGTTGCCGACGTTGGCCGCCTCATCGATGAGGGCGCCACGCTCGTCGATGTCCGGCCGATCGAGCGCTTCGCAGCCGGTCATGTGCCGGGGTCGCTGTCCATCGAGTTGCGCCCGGCGCTTGCCTCCTGGCTGGGCTGGCTCGTCGACCCGGAACGTCCGCTCGTGTTCATCGTCGACCCCGACATGGACCGAGTGGATCTGGTTCGCCAGGCGCTCAATGTCGGCTATCAACTCCTCGCCGGTGAGCTGGCAGGCGGCAGCGACGCCTGGGAAGCCGCCGGCTTATCGGCCCGCCAGATCCCGCTGGTGCCGGCGGCGCAGCTCGGGGGTGCGGTGCTCGACGTTCGCCAGGTCGCCGAATTCGAGGCAGGTCACGTGCCTGGCGCGCACCACGTCGAGCTCGGGGCCGTCCCCTCGGAGATCGCGGAGCTCGATGGCGGCGGATCGCTCACGGTGATGTGCGGGCATGGCGAGCGAGCCATGACCGGTGCCAGCCTGCTCACGCGCGCCGGCCGCACTGACGTGGCGGTGGCTGTCGGTGGCCCGGACGACTGGGCTGCTGCACACCAGCTGCCGCTCGACACCGGGCGATGATCGCGGCGCGTTCCCTGCGCCTCGGGCTTCGTGCCAACCTGGCCCAGTTCTCTCTCCTCGTCGGTGTCAACGCGCTCGTTGGCGGAATGCTCGGCGAGGAGCGCACGGTGCTGCCACTCGTCGCCACGCGGGTGTTCAACCTGCATGCGTACAGCGCTGCGCTCACCTACATCGTCGCCTTCGGGATCGTCAAGGCCGTCACCAACTTCGTCGCCGGTACGCTCGCCGAGCGGTTGGGCCGCAAGCCGGTGCTCGTCGTCGGCTGGCTGATTGCCGTGCCGGTCCCGTTCCTGCTCGGTTGGGGACCGAGCTGGGCGTGGATCGTGGTCGCCAACGTGCTTCTCGGCGTCAGCCAGGGACTGACGTGGTCGACCACCGTCATCATGAAGATCGACCTGGTCGGACCGGGACGTCGCGGACTGGCCATGGGGTTCAACGAAGGCGCCGGGTACGGGGCGGTGGCGATCACCGCGTTGGCGACCGGTTTCATCGCAGCACACGCCGGGTTGCGCCCCGACCCCTTCTTTCTGGGCATTGCCTTTGCCGGTCTGGGCCTCGGCCTCTCCACCCTGTTCGTCCGAGAGACCCTGGGGCACGCTCGCCACGAGGCGCGCACTCACGTCGCCGACTCCGCCGCGCTGCGCGGGGGGCTCGGCACCGGTCAGGTGTTCGTGCTCACCAGCTTCAAGGACAAGGCGTTGTCCGCCGTCAGCCAAGCCGGGCTGGTCAACAACCTCAACGACGGCCTCGCCTGGGGCGTCTTCCCGCTGTTGTTTGCCCAGGCCGGTCTGTCGGTCAGCCGGATCGGCATCCTTGCCGCGCTGTACCCGGCGGTGTGGGGATTCGGTCAGCTCGCGACCGGCGCCCTATCCGACCGCATCGGCCGCAAGTGGCTGATCGCGGCAGGCATGTGGACCCAGGCGGTGGCGATCGGTCTCGTCGCTGCGCTGCACGACTTCTGGCCGTGGGCCGGCGCGGCCGTCCTCCTCGGCGCCGGCACGGCAATGGTGTATCCCACCC
>DASZKZ010000043.1:0-15571 GCA_035552595.1 Candidatus Dormiibacterota bacterium | reverse complement strand
GGGGTACCAGGCGCCTTTGTCCCCGCCGCGTCCCTGCCCGAAACCTAGCTTTCGCCGGTGAACGACAGGGGCATCCCACGCGTCCGCTCACGTCGCGCGGACCTGCTCCTGCTCGGCTTCGTGGTGATCACCTGGCTGGTGCCGTGGCTGCTCCTCACCGGCGCGGCGATCGTTTCGGGTGCGCATCCGATCATCTCCCCACTCGACTTCATCAACCCGGTGCGGCTGATCACCCTCTACCACGCCGACGGCGACTCGATCGTGTGGTGGCACCTGGTCGGTGCGGTGCAGCCGGCGCACGTGTGGCTGTTCGCCGGCTTCATCGCCGTCGCGGTGGCGGCGCTGGTCACGGCGGTCGTCGCAGCTGCGGTGACCTGGGCGGGCGGCATCCCCGGCATGGGCGCCACCCGGCTGCTCGTACCCGGGCGCCTGCAGCGCACCTCCCGGTGGGCGACGTGGCGTGACCTGCGATCACTGCGGGTGCGCCGCGCGCGGCCCGGATCGCTGGTGCTCGGTCGGCGCGGCGCCCACCTCATCGCCACCGAGGCGGAGACCTCGGTGCTGGTCATCGGCCCCACCCGCAGTGGCAAGACGTCCGGGCTGGTGGTGCCCAACCTGCTGGAGTGGAGCGGGCCGGCCATCGTCACGTCCACCAAGAGCGAGCTGGTCGAGCTCACCGCCGCGCACCGCCGCGGGGGCGGACCCGTGTTCGTCTACGACCCCACCGGTGAGATCGGCGACCGCGCCGACACGGTGAGCTGGTCTCCGCTGGCCGGCTGCGAGGTTCTCGACGTCGCCTGGACGGTGGCCGCGTGGTTGTGCGCGGGCCTGCAGCAGGGTGGCGGGCGCGGCGACAACGACTGGGCGCACTGGGCGGAGTCCGGCAAGCTGCTGATCGCCCCGCTCCTCTATGCCGCGGCAGCGTGCGATCACACCATCGTCGACGTCCGCGACTGGATTCACTCCTTCGACGTCGACACGCCACTGGCCTTGCTCGCCGGCATGGCGGCCGCCCAGCCCGGCCGTGACACGGACCCGGGCCGCGCCATCGCCATGCTCAGCTCCATCGACCAGCGACCGGAGAAGGAGCGCGGCACCGTCTTCTCCACCGTGATGCGCATCTTCAGCGTCTTCAACGAGCGCGCCGTGGCGGCGTCGGCGATGACGTCGCGCCTCGACCCGGAACGCTTCCTCAGCGAGCGCGGCACCCTCTACCTCTGCACGCCGCGGCAGTCACCGGAGCGCGTCGCGTCACTGTTCGTGGGCATCCTCATGACCGTGGTCACCCGCGCCTACGGGATGGCGGCGCAGCAGCCGCGCGGCCGGCTCCAGCCCGAGCTTGGCCTCTTCCTCGATGAGCTGGCCAACGTGGTCCCCATCGAGGAGCTCCCGTCGCTGGCGTCGCAGGGCGCCGGCCGCGGGATCGTGCTGATGTCGATCATCCAGGACTTCTCGCAGCTCCGCGCACGGTACGGCGGCGACCGCGCCAACTCCATCCTCAACAATCACGGCTGCAAGATGGTGCTGCCAGGCATCAGCGATCCCGAGACGAGCGAGGTCATCGCCAAGCTGGTGGGTCGCGGTGAATACACAGATGTGCAGGTGAGCCACAACGACGGCCGGGCGTCACGCTCCTACTCGGTGCGCCAGGACCAGATGGCCTCGCCGGATGCCCTCCGCCAGCTGCCGGAGGGCATGGGGGTGGTGCTGTATCGGGGCAGGCCGCCGACGATCGTGCGCCTGCGGCCGTGGTACGCGGACCGTGCGCTGGCCGACCTCGTCCGCGGCGCGGCGCCCCGTACCAGCTGAGCCACGGCGGGGGTACAGTCCCCCCTGACCTGGATCCGCGTCGCCAATCGAGGGGATGTGATGGATGACACGCTGACTCAGATTTGCGAGCTGCTGCACGAGGCGTCGGAGACGCATCACCGTGTCTTCCGCATCGTGGACGGCGACGACGACGACTGGGCGTCGTGGTACGCGGACTGGCTGATCGACCTCTCCGAGCTGCCCGAGCATCTGGGGGTGACGCCGGTGCGCAGCGAGCTCATCTATGAGCTCGTCAAGCTGGACAGGGAGTACACCAGCGCGCCGCAGAGCGGGGCCTGGGAGGACTACTACGCCCGCCATCTGCAGGAGCACTTCACCCCCGCGTAGCCCGGCGGCGGGTCAGACGGAGCGGTGCTCCGCCGCGGCGATCTTCATCTCGGCAACCATGGCGTCGACGGTGGAGGGCATGACCCCACGGATGCTCATGGAACGAATCTCCTCGAGCACCGAATCCAGCGTGCGCTGCTCGCGTGCCGCCTCGTCGAGGACCGTCTCCACCCGCGATGCCGACAGCTGGAGGCGGCGCTGGGCGATGGAGCGAAGGTCGTCGAGCATCTCGCCGACGGAGAGGGCGGGCGCATCGGACGGCCTGGCGCCCGCGGCCGGCGCCCGATCCGCGGCGGATTCGTCCCGCCAGGGCGTCTGCCATGGCGCCACCCAGGTCAGGTCGGGGAGGATGTCGTCCGCCTCCAGCGCCGGCCCCGGCTCGCTGGGATCGGGGGTGGCCGCCGGCGCCGCTGCGGTCGCCTCTCGTGGGGCCGCGTCGGCGGTGCGCGTCTCCGCCTCCGTCCGCATCTCCGCATCCGCATGCGTGGCGTTGCCATTGCCATTGCCGTTGCCGTTGCCGGCCAGCGAGGTCGCGGGCAGGGGTCCCGCGGAGGTCGCGGCCGCGGCCGCAGCCTCAACCCCGCTCGCGGACCCGGTCGCGGCCATGGCGGTGGCGGCGAACGCCGCCGTGTTGAGGCGCCGCACGCGGATGCTCCCGTCGCGATTGGAGGCCATCGCCTCGAGCAGGGCGGGGTCCTCGAGCGAGGGATGGATGTCCGTGTAGGAGAGCGCCTGCTGGCCGACAGCAACGCAGGTGACCCCGCGGCCGGCAGGGGTGAAGATCTCCACGGCGTAGGCGCCTCCGCGGCGCTTGAAGTCGGTCAACAGCGCCGGCCACTCGACCCACTCCAGGCGCAGGTCGCTGTACAGGATCTCGCCGCGGAGCAGGGCCTCGCAGACGTCGACGAGCAGGGGGCCGAGGCGATGCGCGGACAGGGTCGCGCCGGCCCACCCCTGCACCTCGGCGAGCACGCCGTCGCCGCCGTGCGACGCCGTCCCGCTGAATGCGTGCACCTCGACGAGCGTGCCCTCGCGCACCAGCGCCACAGCCCCGCGGTCGCGGTCGCGGACCACCATGCTGCCGTGCCCCAGCGTTGGGGCCAGTGCCTCCATGATCACAGCGGCCACCGGGAGCCCCTCGAACAGCACCTCCCCGCGAGGCAGAAGCGGAATCGGGTCGGGCGGCTCGGTGCGGGACACCTGGGGCTGGTCGGTCATGGGCGCCTCTTCCTGAACAGTGCGGGTGTCGGTCACAAGCGTACGGCGCGGCGCAGGTGGGCTGTCAGGCCACGCCGCGGGGCCGGTGCCAATGCGCATCAGCCGAGGAGATCGTGGCGCGAGGCGCGGGTTCTGTGTCGAGCGGTTCAGTGACAGCGCTGTCGCAGCCGCGGGAATCCCGGGCGCACCCGTCACCGCGAGGGCCGCCGCGAAGCTGCTGCCGGCGTCGACTCTGTGCAGCGACCAGCCGGCGCCGTCCGTGGTGGACTGCTCGACACCGCTGAGCGCGACGCCGATCGCCTTGAGCGAGGCGCGCTTCCGCGTCCAGCACTCGAAGAAGGCGCGCACCTGCAGACGCGGGGGCAGAGCCGCCAGTCTCTCGCGCTCCGTCTCGGACAGGAACCGGCGCGCCACCGCGTCCACGGGGACGCCGTCGCGGACGCGCTCCACATCGACTCCGACGTTGCGATCCCGGGCAAACGCATAGATGGCGGTGCCCTCCGAGCGAGACATGCTGAACCGCAGCCTGTCTCCCATCGGCCCGTCGAGCCGCGGCCGGCCCAGCTCGTCGGTCACCAACGCCAGCGCGGCCGGGGCATCGCCGAGATAGCGGCCGGCCAGCTGGCGCAGCCACCCGCGCGCGGCCACGTCGCGGGCCCACTCCCGCGCGTCGCGGTAGCGGCCGGCACTGTCGCGCTCCTCAGACGACAGGTGCGCGAGCAGGTCGCCGATCTCGTCCGCATCCACGTCGAGCTCGGCCTGCCAGACGTGGACCTCCTCCGCCCCAGGCCAGGCCCTGGGTGGGACCCTCACCCCGGCGCGAGGAGGCGATTCCCATCAGGCAATCGTATCAACCCCCCCGTTCTCGCCAAACACGTCTACGTGGCGATTATGCGGGGTCTCGGCCAAATCCGCCATGGGGCAGAGTCCCCACCCCGGCCGCCGGGCGGCCGCCCCCGCAGAGCACGGTGGGGCGCGGAAGCCGCACTACACTCAGCGCCACATGCCCGACAGCCAGCCCGCCGCCAGCGACCCCACAGCCATCACCGTCGCCGATGTGATGGTCGCCAACGTGCTCGTCGTGCACTCCGGGGACAGCATCGACGACGCCGTGCGCCTGATCGTGGACAGCCGCATCACCGGTGTCCCCGTGGTGGACGGCGAGCATCACATCCTCGGCATCGTCGCCGAGTCGGACGTGCTCGGCAAGCGCGGCGTGACGGTCGACGACGTGATGACCGGCAACGTCGTCACCACCGAGGAGAGCACCACACTGGATGCCGCTGCCGAGATCATGCTGACCCGGCGGATCCGGCGACTGCCCGTGGTCCGCGACGGCCGGCTGGTGGGCATCCTGACCCGCGCCGATCTCCTCCGCCACGTCCGGCACACCCATTGGACGTGCGACTGGTGCGCGGCCACGGTGGTGGGGCTGCGCCGCCCCAACGCCTGCCCGCAGTGCGGCGGCGAATCCTGGACATTCGAGGTGGTGCCGCGCTGATGGCCACCGTCCCCGCCACCCCCAAGGGCGGCCTCGAGGGCATCATCGCGGGCCGCAGCGCCCTCTGCGAGATCGACGGCACGACCGGCAAGCTGCTCTACGCCGGCTACGACATCGTCGACCTCGCCGAGCACTCCACGTTCGAGGAGACGTGCTGGCTTCTCTGGCACGGCGAGCTGCCCACCAATCGGCAGCTGCAGGGCCTGCGCGACGACCTCGCGGCCAACCTCGAGCCGCGTCCCGCGGTGTGGGACGTGGCCGCCGACGCGCCCGTGACCGCCGACGCCATGGACCTGCTGCGCACCCAGGTCTCGATGCTGGGCATGGCCGATCCCGACGCCGCCGACAACGGCGAGGCCGCCAACCGCACCAAGGCGATGCGCCTGGTGGCGCAGACGCCCGCGCTGGTGGCCACCAGCGAGCGCATCCGCACCGGCACCGCCCCGGTCATCGCCGATCCGCAGCACAGCCTGGCCTGGAACTTCCTCCACCTCCTCCACGGCGAGGAGCCCGACGAGGAGGACGTGCGCGCCCTCGACGTCTGCCTCATCCTTCATGCCGAACATGGCATGAACGCGTCGACCTTCGCCGCCCGGGTGACGGCCGCCACCCTCAGCGACATGCACTCCGCGGTGGTGAGCGCCATCGGGACACTGAAGGGACCGCTCCACGGGGGCGCCAACGAGCGCGTCATGGAGCTGCTCCGCGAGCTTCCCGACGTGGCCGGCACGCGCGCCCACGTCGAGGCCATGCTGGCCGCCAGGAAACGCATCATGGGGTTCGGCCACCGCGTCTATCGCACCGAGGATCCACGCGCGACCATCCTGCGGGGCTACAGCAGGCGGCTCGGCGAGCGCCACGGTGAGACGCGCTGGTACGAGCTCACCCGCGCGGTCGAGGCGGCGGTGCACGAGACCAAGGGGCTGTATCCCAACGTCGACCTGTACTCCGGCTCCGTGTACACGTCACTGGGCATCCCTCAGCGGCTGTTCACGCCCATCTTCGCGCTCTCGCGGATGGCGGGATGGACCGCCAACATCATGGAGCAGCACCAGGACAACCGCCTGATCCGGCCCGACAGCGAGTACGTCGGGCCGAGCCCGCGAGACTACGTCCCCCTCGCCTCGCGCTGATCCGGGGCACCGACCTCGTCACCCCGGCTGCGCACCCAGAGCCGCATCGTCTCCGTGGCGCCCTTGACCTCACGAGCCACCGTTCCCGCGGGATGGAACCCGCACGCCGCGGCGACCCTGTCGGATCGTGTGTTGCCGAGCATGGTGGTCAGCTCCAGACGCTCGAGGCCGGACGTGGCGAAGGCCCAGTCACAGAGCATCCGGACGGCCCGCCGCGCCACCCCGTGGCCGCGCGCCTGCTCGAGCAGCCAGTAGCCGACCTCGGCCTCGCCGTCGCGGTTGATCCAGACGGTGACCATGCCCACCCGCGACCCGTCCGCCACAGAGACCTGGAAGCGCGCCACACCGGCGTTGCTCGCCCAGCCGGCGGTGACCAGCCCGGCGTCGAGCAGCGTCATCCCCGCGGGCACCTGGGTCCAGCGGGTGATCTCGTGGTCGTGCGAGGCCGCCACCAGCAGCGCCGGCACCTCGGCGTCGAGGGGCAGGAGCGTCACCACGGGCTCACCTCCATCGCTCAGCGGCGAGGGCGCGGCGAGCGCGGCGGTCAACTCTCCGCGGGCGAGGAGTGGAAGTGGTCGGAGATCTGCTGCCAGCTCGCCGAGTTGGCCCCGCCCGGCAGCGGGGTGTTGCCGTCGAAGTAGTGCACCGCCCCGGTCTCGGTGTTGCGGTACTCGCCGGCGCTGACCATGGTCCCGGCGGTGAAGCGCACCCCCGTCGATGACGGGGAGCCCGGCTCGCTGCGCCGGCCCGCGCTGCCGCGGCCCTGCTCGGGGTGGTGGTGGTCGGACACCTGCTGCCAGCTGGCCGCGTTGGCGCCCCCGGGCAGCGGGCTGTTGCCGTCGAAGTAGCGCACCGCGCCGGTCTCGACGTTGCGGTACTCACCGGCACTGACCATGGTGCCCGCGGCGAAGCGCACCCCCGACGACGAGTGCTTGTCGGGCTCGCTGCGTGCGGGGGGACGGCTGCGCCCGGTGTTGGGATGGTGGTGATCGGAGATCTGCTCCCACGCTGCGCCGTTGACCCCGCCGGGGATGGGCGAGCTGCCGTCGAAGTACCGGGTGGCGCCGGTCTCGACGTTGCGGTACTCACCCGGGCTGACCACCATCCCCGGCCGGAATCGGACGCCGTGGTCAGCCATGCTGATGTCCCATGGCAGCGATCCTACGACAGCCACCGGCTACCACCCCGTTTCGGCGGCCGCCGTCACGGTTCCCAGGGCGGAGGCAGCTCAGGGATCGGCGCACCGTCGAGGGTCTCGTCGACGCAGCCCTGCCACAGCTCGGACACCGCCCACGTCGTCGCCGCCGGCCCGTTCAGGGAGATGGCCTCGAGAAGCCGCCGGATCGGGGCGGTGCGCTCGTACTCGTAGTACCGGGCCAGGAGGCGGTAGGCCGCCTCGTGCGCCTGATTCGGAGAGAGCCCCGCCTGTTCGGGGAGCTCGGACGGCCCCGGCTCGTCCTCGACATCCCCAAGACCCGCCTTGGTCTCGGCTGCACCACGCATGTTCAGATTATTCGCCCCGGCCCGCCTCTGTGTCAAATGACACTTTCATATGACATACTCTCCGCGCCCGCCGGCCCGGCGGCATGGGGATGCACTGAGGAGATGCAGCGTGGCCTCGTCGCGAATCGGAGAGTCCCTGCGATCGGCCCGGGCGCGAGCGGGATGGAGCCGCGAGGAGCTCGCCGCCCGCTCCGGGGTGAGCTGGGCCGCCATCGCCCAGATCGAGTCGGGCCGTCGCCGGGACGTGCGGCTCAGCAGCCTGGCCGCGCTGGCCGACGCCCTGGCGATGAGCGTCGACCACCTCATCGGGACCGGGGCCGCGACCACGCCCATGCGCCTGGACCATCGAGCGCTCCCCTACGGGTCCGATGAGGAGTTCCTGGCGACGGCGGTCCCGTTCCTCACCCAGGGAATCGAACGGTCCGACAACCTCCTGGCGGTGACCACGCAGCGGCAGGCCGAGCTCCTTCGCGACACGCTCGGGGACGCCTCGGAGCACGTCGAGTTCGCGGACTCGGTGGACTGGTATGGCTCGCCCCGGGGCGCATCCGAGCGCTGTCGAGTGTTCGTGCAAACCAAGTTCGAGGAGGGGGCGCCGTGGGTTCGAATCGTCGGCGAGCCCGTCTGGTCGGGGCGGTCCGCGGCGGAGATCACCACGTGGACCCGCTACGAGTCGCTGCTCAACCTCACGCTGGCGTCGCTGCCGGCCACCATCGTCTGCCCCTACGACACGCGGTCGCTGCCCATCGAGCTGGTCGCGATCGCCGGCATGACCCATCCCCAGATCGCTCGTGGCGCCGACGCCATCCCGAGCCCGTCCTATCAGGAGGCGCTGGACTTCCTCCTGGACACCGCGTCGGAGCCGGGCGCGCCGGCGGCTCTGTCAGACCCGTGAGTGGCGGACCACGAAGTCGCGGAGGAGGCGTTCGCACTCCTCCCTGGCGTCCTGCAACACGAGGTGTCCGGCGCCGGGGATGAGGTGGGGCTCGGCGAGCCCGCCGGGGAGCGCGTCCACGATCTCGTCGAGGCAGCTGGGCGGGCAGAGAGGGTCCATCTCGCCGCTCAGGACCAGCGTTGGACAGGTGACATTGGCCAGGTCCGCGCGGAAGTCCAGGGTGTTGATCTCGCCGTTGCTGAAGTGGATCTCCACGTCACGCTTGCGCACCGCCCGATGGACGTCGCGCTCCACCAGGGCAGCCGCGTCGGGATGCCGGCTCATCAGGGGCAGCGCTTCGTGGAGGTAGCGGTCGCTGGTCTCCGGCGTGCTGTTCTGCATGTCGGAGCGCACCAGCGCGGCGACGCCATCGCCTCCCAGGCGGCGGAAGCCTTCGACGATGGTGTCGAGCGACGGCTTGCGCGCGGCCGTGACCAGGAGTCCGAGCGCGCCGGGGTGCTCGGGGTGGCGGGTGGCATAGCTCATGGCCACGAACCCGCCGAAGGAGGTGCCCAGCACGATGGGTCGCTCGATGCCCAGCGCCTGGCAGAGCGCCTCGACGTCATCGCCCCACTGCGCCAGCGTCCACCGTGAGCGGTCGCCGTCGTCGCTGCGCCCGTTGCCGCGGTGGTCGTAGAACACCACCTCGGCGACCTCCGCGAGGAACCCGAACCGCTCCTTGGCCCCCGCGCAGTCGCTGCCCGGGCCACCGTGCAGCACCACCACGGTGGGGCGGTGGCGCATGGTGTCCCCGTCGGGCACCCACTCCAGGCCGGCCACCTCGACATGGAGGCGCACGTCTCCGATTCCCACCCTCACGCGCGAAGGATAGCTCCACGTCGAGCCCTCTCAGCCACTGCGGTACCTGGCGACGGCGACCGGCGCGAAGACCGCGGCATCGAGGCGCGCCTCACGCCCGGGCGTAGGAGTGCAGACCCGCGATCCAGAGGTTGACGGCGTAGAGGTCGGCGAAGATGGCCACCAGACCGATCACGGTGATCAGCGCCGCGCGGGTCTCGCGCCAGCCGTAGGTGACCCGGGCGTGGAGGTAGATGGCGAAGACCACCCAGACGATGAAGCTGAACGTCTCCTTGGGGTCCCAGCCCCAGTAGCGGCCCCAGGCGTGCTCGCCCCAGACCGCGCCCATCATCACCCCGAACGTCCAGACCGGGAAGCCGATCATCACGAAGCGGAAGCTCCACGAGTCCAGCGTGGTGGCGGGGGGCAGGTGGCGCAGCGAGCCGGCCAGCGACCCCATCGGACCGCCGCCGCCGCCGCCCCTGATCACCGCCGCTCCCCCGCCGCCCGACACCACCGCGCCGCCGGAGCCGGCGCCGGCGGTGGCCAGCGCGTAGCCGTCGCCCCAGCGCCGGGCCAGGAAGAACATGGCGAAGAAGCTGGAGAACACCAGCAGCCCGGACGCGGTCGCCATCGAGGTGACGTGGATGGTCAGCCAGTAGCTGTGCAGCGCGGGCACCAGGTTGCCGGGGGGCACGTAGAGCATGTACGCCACCGCCATCAGGCCGATGGTGAGGATCATCGCCGGCACCCCGATGAGGCGCTGCCCGGCGCGCAGCGAGATCACCAGGAAGGTGGTGGCGATGACGAAGGAGATCCCCGTCGAGTACTCGTAGATGTTGCCCAGCGGCCAGTGCCCCGCCTCGATGGCGCGGGTGAGGATGGAGGCGAGGTGGAAGGGCCAGGCCAGGGCCACCAGGCCGAGCGCGGTGTCGGCGATGCGGCGGCGGCGGATGGGGATGTAGACGAAGAAGCCGATCAGCGCGGCCACGTAGAACGCCACGGCCACGCCGAACAGCGTCAGCGAGAGCGGGGTGTCGTTCATCGGGTCAGCACCTCCTCTCCGACGCCACGCGGCGGCGGCTCCCCCGGCGGGGACGCCGCCACTCCGACGGGATGCAGGATAGCCTTCCGCATCCGCCGGCGGCGTTCCAGGAACGGCCGCAGGTAGAGCTTGGTGAGCAGCCCCGTCATGGTGAGCACGAAGGCGGCGTACACCAGCGGCACCCCGTTGTCCTGCTTGACGTGGAAGAGGGAGAACTGGCGGAGGTCGGGGAAGGAGACGGTGAAGTTGGCGGTGCCGCCGCTGGCGGCGGGCAGCCCCAGGGTGGTGGTCTGGTGGAGCGGCAGCGCGAAGGCGGCGGCGCCGCTGTAATACGGCGTCATGCCTCCGGTGTCGAGGGTGAAGACGTCCTGCGAGGCGCCGCTGTCGAGGCCGAGGTCGCCGACGAAGAGCTGCACCTCGAGCACCGGGTTGCGCGCGGCGGCGGTACCCGGCGCGTAGGAGAAGTTGAGCCCGTTGGAGGCGCCGCTCACCTGGGGGAGCGCCTGGGCGTCGGGGTAGAGGACCAGCTTGGCGCCGATCTGGGTCGGTTTGCTCTGTCCCGGCAGCGTGTAGTTGAAGGCGGGCACCTTGAGCACACCGGTGGATGCCGTCTTGTCGTCGCTGATCATCTGGATGGCGGTGTCGCTGACCACCTCACCGGCGGGGTTGCGCACCACCATGTGCGGCGCCCAGCCGTAGTCCTGCTGGTAGAAGTCGACGCCGTGGTAACCGAGGTACTCGTTGACGCGCACGTCCTGGGTCAGCACCGGCCTGCCGCCGTCGTACACCGTCATGTTGCTGACGAAGTCGGAGGGCATGCCGTTGGACTGGAGCGGCGCGCTGAACCGGTTGAGCTGCACCTCGTAGCCGCTGTGGTGGCCGTCGAAGAGCATCCCCTCCTGCAGGGTGTCGTAGCTGGCCTGGGTCTCGGCGACGCGCTGCCCCTCGGTGATGGTCATGATCCCGTCGAACCCGGTGGCCTTGCCCCACACCACCGCGACCACCAGCAGGAAGAACGAGGTGTGGAACATCCAGGAGCCCCACTCCCCCCAGTACTGCGGAGTGCGCGGGTAGCCGCGCAGGGTGCGCACGATCAGCGCCCGTCCGCGGGTGAGCACGCAGGACAGCAGCGCGATGTACAGGCTGGCGAGCAGGATGTAGAAGAGCGGCGACACGAACACCGAGGTCAGCGGCAGGCCGAGGTGGGTGGCCAGGTCGTCGAGGTTCTGGTGGGCGGCGGCGAACTCGCTGACCTTCTGTGACGCCGAGGTGAACTCCTGGGGCACGAAGGTGCCGATGAGCACGATGCAGAGGATGCCGATCAGGAAATAGATCGCCGTGCGCATGCGCGTGTACTGGTGCCAGAAGCGGCCCAGCCACGCGCGCAGCCGCGGGGGGCGCCGCGGCGGTGGCGCCGGCGGTCGACGCGCACGCTGCGGCGGCGCGGTGGCGGTGGCCATCTCAGGTGGTTCCCAGCAGCGAGTTGAGCGTTGCCGGGACGTCGACCAGCGTGCCCAGCTCGCGCAGACGGATGGTGCCGGAGCCGTCGACGACCAGCGTGGTCGGGGGCGCGTCGACGTTGAAGGTGGCGGCGATGTCGTTGGCGGGGTCGAACACGCTGGGGTACTGGACGTGGAACTCCTGCGCGTATGCCTGTGCGTTGGCGGAATCGTCGCGGATGTCGACGCCCAGGAACTGCACGCCGCGCGCCGCGTAGCGCGACACCAGGGAGTTGAGGTCGGGCTGCTCGGCGCGGCAGGGACCGCACCAGGACGCCCAGAAGTCGATGACCACGGGGCGCCCGCGCAGGGCGGTGAGGTCGACGTGGCCGCCCGTCAGGGAGGTGCCGTCGAGCGGCGGGGCGGGCTGGGCGGTGCGGGTTTCCGGTTGCACCCTGGCGGAGACGTCGGGCTGCAGGCTGCAGCCGCTGACGAGCAGGGCGGTGAGCGCGGCGGCGCCGAGCGCGGACACACGGCATGGGTGTTTGGGCATGGGCATGGGACGAGCGCGCGAGCTCGCGGCGAGAGTACTCCTGCGGCCGGCAGCGACGCGGTCTGAGGACGCGGGCGAAAGGTCGCACCTGGGCGATACTGTCGCGGTGATGCGACGACGTCTCGCCGTCAGTGCGGCCGTGCTCGCCGCCCTGGCCGGTGAGTGGCTCGGCCACAGCCTCGCCTACTACCGGGTGGCGGGGAGCGCCGGGCTGCAGGCCGGGCTGAGCAGCGGCGTCCACGACTACATGCTGCCGCTGGGCGTGGCCCTGCTCCTCGGCGCCGCCGCGGGAGCGACCGTCTGGACCCGCGCCTGGCTGGCCCTGGGGCGGAGGCTGGATGGCTCGCGCGCCGCGCTGGCGAGGCTGCGCCGCGGCGGCCGTCTGGGCCCGGTTCCAGAGGCGGCGGCCGTCCCCTCCGCGCCGCTGCGCACGCCGTCGCCAGCCGCACGCGTCGCCGCCCTGGCGGTGCCTCTCGCCTTCGTCCAGTGCGCCGTCTACCTGGTCCAGGAGAACCTCGAGCGCGCCGTTCACGGGATGGCCGCGCCGGGCGCCGCCCCGCTCCTCGACGGCTTCGGCGCGGCGGCGTGGATCCAGGGCGCGGTGGCGCTCCTGCTGGCCACCGTGCTGGTGGCGGGCGCGCGCCTGCTGCGCTCGCGGGGCACCGCCGCGGCATGGTGCGAGCACCTCGTCCGCGCTCTCTGGGAGCGCACCCTGCGGGGCACCTCCTCGCCGGCGCCCGCGGCGATCCACGTCACCGCCGCGGGGCTGCTCCTGGGCAGCGCGCTCTGGCAGCGGCCGCCGCCCCGTCCCGCCGCCGCCTGAGCGACGCCGCCGCGCCCGCACCGCGCGGGCGCGCCCGATCATTCACCGGAGATCCCACTCTTGACATCCCCTCTTCACGCCGCCGGCGACGGCATCGCCGGCTTCATCCCCATCGTCGCGCACGCCTTCGGCAAGCGCTACGACCTGCCCGTGCCCCTCTGGCTCTTCGTCTTCGGGGGGGCGCTGGTGGTCTTTCTGTCCTTCCTTCTCGTGCTGCCCCGGGCGGTCGCTCCCGCCACCGCCGGCGAGGCCCGGCTGGTGGACCGCATCGCGCTGCCCTCCCCGGCGCCGGTGCGCTGGGTCATCGCCGGGCTGATCGCCACCGGGCTCATGGTCTGCGGCTGGATCGGCTCCCAGTCGGTGGCCGAGAACATCGTGCCCACCTTCTTCTGGCTGGCGGTGTGGGTGGCGGCCCCGATCAGCTGCGGGGTGATCGGCGACTGGACGCGCGCCGTCAACCCCTTCGCCGCGCTGGCGCGGGCCTGCGACAGGCCGTCGCTGCGGCGCACCTTGATCGGCGAGGAGCGGGTCATCGCCTGGCCCCGCGCGCTGGGCTGGTGGCCGGCGGTGGTGCTCTTCTTCACGGTGGCCTGCGGCGAGCTGATCTACAACGGCACCGCCACGCTGCCCGCGGTGACCGCCTGGGGCCTGCTCATCTACGCGATGGTCAACGCCGTGGCCGGCGTGCTCGTGGGCGCGGAGGCGTGGGTGGGCCGCGGCGAGCTGTTCAGCGTGCTCTTCGCCACCTGGGGGCGGCTGGGCTGGTTCCGCTTCGGAGCCGAGGGCAGGCGCGGCTTCGGCGGCGGCCTGCGGGTGCCGTTCGAGGCCCATGTCAGCAGGGTCACCTTCGTGCTCCTGCTGCTCATGTCGGTCACCTTCGACGGGCTGCTCTCCACCCCCGCATGGAAGACGCTGCGCACCCAGGTCTCGCTGACCGGCGTGGCCTTCGAGCTCTTCGAGACCGCCGCCTTCGCGGTGCTGGTGCTGGTGGCCTGGGCGCTCTTCGGTGGCTTCGCGGCCCTGGTGCGGCGCGCCGGCAGCATCGAGCGGTCGCCGCTCACCGTCCTCGCCGGGCTGCTCCCCTCGCTGCTGCCGATCGCCTTCGGCTACCTGGTGGCCCACAACGCGGAGTACCTGGCCATCAACGGCCAGCTCTTCGTCCCGCTGCTGGGCAACCCCGCGGGCATCAGCGGCGTCAAGCTGCTGCCGGCGCCCTTCAACGACAGCTACGAGATCAACCCCAACCTGCTGCCCTCGTCGGTGGTCTGGTACATCCAGGTGGCGCTGATCATCGTCGTGCACATCGCCGCCGTGGTCCTCGCCCACCGCTACCTGACGCGGGCGTCGCGCAGCGTGGCCCGGGCGCGGCGCAGCGAGTGGCCGTGGATCGTGGCCATGGTGGGCTACACCATGACCTCGCTGTGGCTGCTCGCCCAGCCGCTGGTGCAGGAGACATCGTCAACGGCCGTGCACGCGGCCACCACCCCGCTGGCGGTGCTGCTGTGGTGAGCACCCCGATGCTGGCGCACCTTCTCGGCGGCGGCCCGGTCTGGCCGCTGTGGATCACCGGCACGCTGCTCTTCGGTGGCGCCGTGGCGGCGATGGCGGTGCCGGAGACGTCGCGGCGCGCCTGCCTGGCGGTGTCCGGTGTGGGACTGGTGGCGACGGTGGTCGTCTACCTGCTCCTCCCCGCCGCCCCGTCGGCGCCGAGCGGCCTCTCGCTGGGCATCGCCGCCCCGGTCGACGGGGCCACGGTGACCAGCCCGGTGGTGGTGCGGGTGTGCGGCGGCGCCAGCAGCATCCCCGGTCCCGGGCGGTTGCTGAGCATCAGCGTCGACGGCCGCCAGGTGGCCGAGCTGAACGCCAGCACGGCGGCGGTCAACGTCGACACCGGGCAGCACAGCGTGCGCGTGGAGTTGCTGACCACGGCGCACCGCGAGTACGCGCCGCCGGTGCTCACCACCGAGACCATCACGGTGTCGGGGGTGGGGTCGCCGGCGGAGCCGCCCGCCTGCCCGCCGGCCCCGAGCTCGGCGCCATGAGCCGGCGCCGCAAGCAGCAACCCCGCACCCGGCCCCGCGGCGCGCCGTCGCCGGCGGTGACACCGCCCACCTCGGCGGCTCCCGACGCAGGCGCGGCCGGTCCCTCTCCAGCTCCAACGCCCGCGCCGGCCGCTGTCCCACCGCGTCACCCCCAGCAGCAACGGCCGCAGCAGCGCCGCCTGCAGCAGACACGGCGCCGTCCCCAACCGGCACGGCGCGGCTGGTGGCCGCTGCCCGGGGCGCCCATCCTCGTCGCGATCATCGCCGGTGTGGTGGCGGCGGTCGTGCTCGCGCTCCAGTCATCCCCGGCGTCGAATCCCGCTCCAACAGGCGCGGTGCTGGCGCCGATCTCGACGTCGGTGACCGGCCAGACCATCGATGGCATCCAGTGCCAGGCGGGAGAGCAGCTCGTCTACCACATCCAT
>DASZKZ010000042.1:0-5953 GCA_035552595.1 Candidatus Dormiibacterota bacterium | reverse complement strand
GAGACGGCCCCGGGGTTGAGGTACAGCTCCTCGTCGTAGCTGGCCGCGAAGCGGGCGGCGTGGTGGGAGAAGTCCACCTCGAGGCGGTTGATGGCCGCGCGCAGGAGCATGAGGTCGGCGGGCAGCGCCTCGTCGGTGCCGGTCTCGGTGCGCGCGCAGTACGCGTCGATGGCCTCGCTGAGGGCTACAACGGGTGCCGAGGGAGCGCTGAATCCCATGCCCAGATTGTACCCGAACAGACGTTCGCAATACAAGGGGAATCCGAGCCCCCACAAGGGTTTTTACCGCCTTGCGACAACCGGCACCGCAGTTGTCGCGGTGTTGTGAAAGACGCCCTTCGCGCCAGCCGGCTACGCCTCGTCCGCCACCAGCCGCACCACGTCCCCGACGCCAACCCCGGCGCGCCGCAGCGTCCCCTCAGGCAGCTCCAGCGCCGCCTTGGCCCGCCGCACGATCCGGCTCATCCGCCACGGCTTGAGCCCGTGGTAGAGATGCACCACGGCGCCGTCCCCGTCGACGAACAGCACGTCGAGCGGGAAGCGCATGAAGAACATGTGGATGGAGCTGCACGGGCGCAGCGCCAGTCCGTGCCCCTCGGGCAGGTGATCGCGGAACATCAGCCCGCGGAAGCGCGAGAGCGCGCTGCCGGCCACCTCGACGTGGTCGGCCACCACCACGCCGGCGCCGGTCTCGAGGCGGAACACGGCTCCCACGGTGCCCATGGTACCCAGCAATTCGACCCAGGTCGAACAATGACCCCCTCGGGGTATGGTTGAAGCCATGAGCACTCCCACCGTCGAGACCGTCGAGATGTACACAGATCCCCTCTGCCCCTGGGCCTGGCTGTCATCGCGCTGGCTCTACGAGGCGGAGCGGGTCCGCGACTTCACCGTGGTCACCAAGGTGTTCTCGCTGGCCGAGGTCAACAAGGACAAGCCGGAGATCGCCAAGCACCTCGACTCCATGCGCCGCGGCGGCAGGATCCTGATGGCGGCCCGGCGGGCGGGCGGCGAGGCGGCCATGCGCGCCGTCTACGCCGAGATCGGTGAGGCCAACCACGAGCGCGACGAGTCGCTCGCCGACGAGGCCACCCTCCGTGCCGCGGTGAGCGCCGCCGGCCTCGACGCGTCGCTGGTCGAGACCGCCCTCAGCGACGACAGCATCCAGGCGGCGGTGGTGGCCGAGCACAACGCCGCCGTCGAACGCGGGGCGTTCGGGGTCCCCACCCTGAGCATCGACGGCAGCCCTGCCTACTTCGGCCCCATCGTGGACCGGCGCATCACCGGTGAGGAGGCGGGGCAGCTCTGGGACGTGGTGCGGCCGCTGCTGCTCCACCCCTACGTCTTCGAGCTGAAGCGGTCCCGCGGCGACCCGGAGATCGGTCGCACCAGGATCCGCCAGATGGCTTCCGCCGCCGCCGGCTGACAGAGCTCCCGCGCGAATAGCGCGATTGAGGCGACTCCGCGGGGGGATAATCGACACATGACCTCCGCCGCTCCGCCGGCAACCGTCTCGAGGCTCCGGCTCGCCATCGCGGCGGTCAGCGTCATCGCCGTCCTGGAGATCGCCGGCGGCCTCCTCTCCGGCTCGCTGGCGCTGCTCAGCGACGCCGGCCACCTGGTCACCGACTCGGCGACCCTCGGGCTCACCTGGCTCGCCATCTCGCGCAGCCGCCGTCCGGCGGGTGCGGAGCACACCTTCGGCCACCACCGCGGCGGGATCGTGGTCGCCGCCCTCAACGGGGCGGTCCTGGTGGTCATCGCAGCCGCCATCGCGGTCGGTGCGATCGGGCGCCTGGAGCACCCCTCGCCGGTGTCCGCCGTGCCGGTGCTGGTCATCGGCCTGGTGGCGCTGGCCGGCAACACCGGCATCGCGCTCCTGCTTCGGGGAGCCGGTGGTGGCCTGGGTGTGCAGAGCGCCGCCCTCCACGTCATCGCCGACGCGCTCACCGACGCCGCCGTCGTGGTCGGCGCCATCGCGCTGCTGACCCTGGGGTGGACGCGCGCCGACGCGGTGGTGTCGCTGGTCATCGCCGCCCTCATCGTGCTCGGCGCGGTGCGCCTGCTCGGCGAGGCGCTGCACATCCTCAACGAGGGCACGCCGCGCGACCTCGATGCCGATACGGTGAGCACGCGGATCCGCGCCCTGCCCGGCATCGAGGGAGTGCACGACCTGCACATCTGGTCGCTCGATCGCGAGCACCGCGCGCTCTCCGCTCACATCCTGGTCGCCGACCGTCCTCTGGGCGAGGTCACCGCGATGATCCGCTCCGTCGAGCTCCTCCTCTGCGAGGAGTTCGACATCGAGCACGCCACCCTGCAGCCGGAATGCCCCGCGTGCTCAGTCGAGGCGCCGCTCTACTGCAACATCGAGGGCCACCACGACCTCGTGCACGTGGGGGCGCACCGGCCTCTCTGAGGCCCTCAGTCGGGATCCGGGAAGGTGACCCGCACCTCGGTGCCCTCACCGACCAGGCTGCGGATGTCGATGAGCCCCCCCTCGATCTCGGCGCGCTGCCGCATGGTGAGCAGGC
This sequence comes from Candidatus Dormiibacterota bacterium, assembly GCA_035552595.1. GTDB lineage: Bacteria > Chloroflexota > Dormibacteria > Aeolococcales > Aeolococcaceae > Aeolococcus. Next base: position 3,420 of record DASZKZ010000042.1, on the reverse strand, counting down.
CGAGTCCCGTGCTCCGGCCCAGGCGGGCCTCGGTGGCGGCGACGTCGAACCCCTCGCCGTCGTCGAGCACCACCGCGGCGACCCGCTCGGATTGGAAGAGCAACGACACCTCGACGCTGCGAGCGTGGCCCTGCGCCACCGCGTTGGCCATCGCCTCCTGGACGATGCGGAAGATGGCCATCTCCACGCCCGGGCGGAGCCGCCGCGCGTTGCCGAGAACCATCACCTGAGCCCTCGCGCCGCTGGCCAGGTCGGACACCAGGCGGCGCACTGACGGCACCAGCCCGTCCTCGTGCAGCTCCTCGGGATGGAGGCGGAAGACCATGCTCTGGAGCTCGCGCAGCGCCGCGTCGGTGGAACGGCGGCATTTGGCGGCGCCGTCGCTCGCCCCGGGCCCGTCGTCGGTCACCACCCGGCCGATCAGCTCGGTGTGCAGCGCCGCGTCGGCGAGGAGCTGCATCGGTCCCTCGAAGATGCGCCGCGCGGTGCTGTCGTGATCGATGTCGATGAGGTGGAAGAGCTGCCGCACCGCCTGGTTGGCGGCCGCGCCGGGGCCGTCGATGCTGGCCTCCCCGAGAGTGTCGATCCCCGCCAGGGAGCTGCTCACCTCGCGCAGCGTCGCGCGCTGCTCGCGGAGCGCCTCGATGCGCCCGCGCAGGCAGGCCATCTGCTCGTCGATCCGCGCCAGCGCGGCGCGGAGCTCGAGATCCTCCTCGAGGTGCTGGCGGTAGCCGGCGGAGCCGCGCGTCAGGCGCTGGACCATCGCCTTGTGGTTGGCCGCGTAGGGCTTCTGCTGTGTCTTGATCGCCTTGCGCTCCGCCTCGGCGGCGCTGTGGGCGGCCTCGAGGCGCTCGATGAGGTCGTCGATGTCGGTGGCCCGGCCGTCGACGCTGTAGCGCAGCCCGACCAGTGGCGAGCGCGCCACGCGCACGTCCAGCGTGAACGGCGGTGCGGAGATGTCCGTGGCCATCGTCTCCCCATCCTGCGTCGATTGGCGCGTCTGCCCCCGCTGCCCCCAGTCTAGCGCGCCCTCAGCTCCGCCGCAGCCGCAACCGGATCAGGTCGAGAAGGACCGTGCCCGAATCGCGCAGGGCGCTGACCCGGGAGTCGTCGCGGTGGCTCCAGCGCACCGCCACCTCGGCAATCTCCCAGCCCTGGCGGCGGGCCCGGACCAGGGCCTCCGCGTCGAAGCCGAACCCCATGGTGCGCAGGGGTCCGAAGCACACCGTCGCCGCCTCCGCGGTGAAGACCTTGAAGCCGCACTGGGTGTCATGCAGGCCGGGGAGCACCAGCAGCTGGACGAGGCGGTTGTAGGTCCGCCCCATCGTCTCGCGGCGTCCCGGCTGATGGACATCGATGATGGACCCGGGAACGGCGCGCGACGCGATCGCCACCTGGCAGGCGCCGCCGAGGCGCTCGCGGAGCCGGGGCAGCTCCTCGATGGGCGTGCTCAGGTCGGCGTCGCTGAAGAGGCGGTGCTCGCCGCGCGCGCGGAGCATGCCGGCGCGGACGGCCGCGCCCTTGCCCTGGTTGCGGGCCAGGGCGATGAGGGAGAGCTGAGGCCAGCTCGGTGTGGCCGCCTCGACGATGGCGACGGTGCTGTCGGTGCTGCCGTCGTCGGCAACGATCACCTCGTACTCCTCGCCGGCGGCATCGAGGTACTCGCGAACCCGCCGCAGGGTGGCGGGGATGCGGTCGTGCTCGTTGTAGGCGGGGATGACGACGCTGATCACCGCCGCGCCTCGCGCCGTTCCAGGTACCAGAACTGGGGGAGCACCAGCTGGCGCCGCCAGCGGCTGGGCTCGAGCGCCAGCCGCCACAGCCATTCCAGCCCCGCCCGCCGCACCAGCGACGGCGCCCGCCGCGCGGTTCCCGCCAGGTAGTCGAGGGTGCCGCCCACGCCCATGCCGAGGCGCGCCCGCATGGTGCCCAGGTGGTCGCGGAGGAATCGCTCCTGGCGGCCACCTCCGTACGCCGCGGCGATCACCTGGGGAGCCAGGCGTCCGACCCGCAGGGCCGTCGCCGCGGTGGGGTCGCCACCGTCCGCCACCACGTCGAGACGGGGATGGCGGAGGCGCAGAGCCGTGGCGGCCCGCTCCGCCACCCCCTCTCCGGCGCCCACGAGAGCGATGCGGTGGCCGAGCTCCTCCGCGTGGGGCAGGTAGGCCTCGAGGAGGTCGGCACCGCCGACCCGGACGGCGTCGTATCCCCGGCGACGCAGGGCGCGGACCAGGCCGACGCCGTCGGGGACGATGAGCGCCGCCGCTTCGAGGACCGCCTGGAAGTCCGGCTCACGCCGCGCCAGCATGAGGATCTCGGGGTTGAGCGTGACCACGATCGCCGGACCGTCAGGCGAGGCCTCGAGCAGCTCCACCAGGCGTCGCACGGCCGCGCCCATGTCGACGACGTCGACGGGGCAGCCGAGGACGCGCGCGCGCGTCGTGAGAGCCATCGCGGCCGAACACTAGCAGGCCGCCGTCACCGGGCCAGCTCAGCGAGGTGCCGGCCCAACGAGGTCACCGGCACCCTCCAGGGGGCGAGGCGACCCGTGACACCGCGCGTCACCCAGAGCTTGCCGTTCGACCTGTCTCCTCCGGCGAGCAACTCGCCGACAACGATCGACGCGATCACCGCGCAGTCGGGCAGGAACGTGTCGGCGGCGGTGTCCTCCAGGAACACCACGAACCAGGTGCGCGGTGACGGACGCAGCGCCGGGCGGTACACCGACACCTGTGCCTCATTCAGGCCCGGCGGGAACGTCACCGACTTCACCTGGATGCCGGCGATCTCGCGCGTGCTGGTGTTGTAGAGCAGGTACTCATTGGGCTCGAGATCGGGAAAGGCCTTGAAGACGTTGAGCGCGTCGGAGTCTGCCGCCCGGCGCAGCAGTTCCATCTCGGCGCGATACCCCAGCCGCCGCGCCGCGATCCAATCGTGCGGCTCGGCCGCGACGCTCGGAGTGACCGCGGACGCCAGCAACCGCTCCCCAAGCTCTTCGACGGTCACGCACCACGGTGCCCAGGGGCTGTGGGGCGGCGGTGGCAGCATCATCTCCGCCTCATACAGCACCTCACCCCAGCGCGTCACGTTGCGCTGCGCCAGCTCGCGAAACGCCGGCGCGTTGACGGCGAGCACGTGCTCGCTCATGGCCGCCGACGCCAGGTCGACGTCCACCGCCACCAGCACCGTGCGGTCGTCGGCAAGCTCTCCCGCCGGAACCTGGACGGCGATGCCCCCGCGCGGGTGCTGCGTGCGCCCCTTGACCTGGACTCGCGCGTACTCGTCCGTCGAGATGCGGTGGACAATGCCGTCGATGCCGCGGTCGTCGAGCGGCAGAAAGACGTGCAGGTCACCGCCGGACGACGCCACCAGCCGGGTCCACACCAGCCATTCGGCAACCTGCCCGGTCGCCAGGTTGCG
>DASZKZ010000041.1:0-18962 GCA_035552595.1 Candidatus Dormiibacterota bacterium | reverse complement strand
GGGCGGAGCCCAAGGTGGGAATCGAACCCACGGCCTACGCCTTACCAAGGCGTTGCTCTACCTCTGAGCTACTTGGGCCCGCGGCCGAGATGGTACCAACCGCTCCGTGCACGGTTCCCGCCGGGCCTCTGGTACAATCCGACTTGACCTAGCGCCGCTAGGTTTCTTTTTTGTGTCGAGGCAAAGCACGTGGCTACGGCGAAGGGCGGGTCGGCGATCATCACTCTGCAGTGTCCCGACTGCAAGGAACGCAACTACACGACGGTCAAGAACAGGCGGAACGACCCCGATCGCCTGGAGCTCCGCAAGTTCTGTCACCGCTGCCGGTGCCACACCCGGCATCGCGAGACCAAGTAACCAGGTAACCAGAGGATGCCGGCCGCGCCGGCAGTGCACAGGGGCGTAGCTCAGCCGGTAGAGCATCGGTCTCCAAAACCGAGGGTCGCGAGTTCGAGTCTTGCCGCCCCTGCCACGCAACACCAGCAGCTCGCCGCGGACGCGGCGCCAACAAGGAGAACTTTGGACAGGTGGCCAAAGCGGTACGCGGCCAGCCCGTGAGGCCACGCCCCCCGGTGGGACCACCGGCCGGCGCCGGCGAGCGCAACTACTTCGCGAGCGTCGTCGACGAGTTGCGCAAGGTGGTCTGGCCGACATGGAACGAGCTGGGACGCATGACCGGGGTGGTGGTCACCACCGTCATCCTCATGGCCGTGATCGTGTCCGCCGCCGACTACGGCCTCGGCTTCGTCGTCAAGCAGCTCTACACCACCTCGAGCAGCACCAGCACCGGCAGCACCGGCAGCCACGTCAGCGCCCAACCGACGGTCGCGCCAAGCGCCACCGCAGCCCCCACATCAGCCGGCGGGACCACCGCCCCCGTCACACCGTGAGCACCGCAACATGAACGAGACAGCCACCACCACCGAAGTCCGCTGGTACGTCGTCCACGCCTACTCGGGGCATGAGGAGAAGGTCAAGGCCAACCTCCTCAAGCGCGTCGAGTCGATGGACATGCACGACAAGATCTTCGACGTCCTGGTCCCGACCGAGGAGGTCATGGAGATCAAGGACGGCCAGCGCCGCAAGGTGGCCAAGCGGATCTTCCCCGGCTACATCCTGGTCAACATGATCATGTCGGACGAGTCCTGGTACGTGGTGCGCAACACCCCGGGGGTGACCTCCTTCGTGGGCAGCGGCAACAAGCCGGTGCCGCTGCAGGACCACGAGGTCCGCGGCATCCAGAAGCAGGTCAAGGCGGAGGCGCCCACCAAGGTCTCGGTGGAGTACGAGATCGGGGAGAATGTGCGCGTCACCGACGGCCCGTTCACCGATTTCCATGGAAAGGTGACCGAGATGAACGCCGAGAAGGGCAAACTCAAGGTTCTGGTCAACATGTTCGGGCGTGAGACGCCCGTCGAGCTCGACCTGCTCCAGGTCGAGCGGCTGCGTTAGGAGTTCCTGTGGGCAAGAAGAAGGTCAAGACAGTCATCCGGCTGCAGATCCCCGCGGGCAAGGCCACCCCGGCCCCGCCCATCGGGACCGCTCTCGGTCCCCACGGGATCAACATCATGGAGTTCTGCAGGGCGTACAACGAGCGCACCGCCTCGATGGGGGACACCGTCATCCCCGCCGAGATCACCGTCTTCGAGGACCGCACCTTCACCTTCATCACCAAGACCCCGCCCGCCTACAACCTGCTCAAGAAGGCGGCCGGGGTGGAGAAGGGGTCGCCCGTGCCCAACCGCGACAAGGTCGGCACCGTGACCCGCGACCAGGTGCGCGAGATCGCCGAGCAGAAGATGCAGGACCTCAACGCCTACGACCTCGAGCACGCCACGCGGATCATCGAAGGCACCGCCCGCTCGATGGGACTGACTGTCAACTAGACCGACCCGATCGTGGGAGGGCGCCCTCGCGCCCGCACGAACCACAGGAGAAAGAGCCTTGCCTCACAGCTACGGAAAGAAGTACCGCGAGTCCGCCGCCGTCCTGGAGCCGGACCGCGCCTACCCGCCCGAGGAGGCCGTCAGCGCGGTGCGCAAGACCTCCAAGGCCAAGTTCGACGAGTCCATCGAGGCCCACATCCGCCTCGGCGTCGACCCCCGTCACGCCGATCAGATGGTGCGCAGCAGCGTGGTGCTCCCCCACGGCACCGGCCGCACCCGGCGCATCGCCGTCTTCGCCACCGGCGAGAAGGCCAAGGAGGCTCTCGACGCGGGCGCCGACCTGGTCGGCGGGGACGACCTGGTCAAGAAGGTCCAGGCCGGCGAGATCGACTTCGACGTGGCCCTGGCCACCCCCGACCTGATGGGCGCGGTCGGCCGCCTCGGCAAGGTGCTCGGGCCCCGCGGGCTGATGCCCAATCCCAAGGCCGGAACGGTCACCTTCGACATCGCCAAGGCGGTCCGTGACGTCCAGGGCGGGCGTGTCGAGTTCCGCGTCGACCGCGCGGGCATCATCCACACCGCCATCGGCAAGGCGTCGTTCGACGACGGCAAGCTCAAGGACAACTTCGCGGCCCTGATGGACGCCATCGTCCGGGCCAAGCCCTCGGCCGCCAAGGGCACCTACGTCAAGACGGTCACGCTGGCCGCCACCATGGGCCCCGGCGTGGCCGTGGATCCCGCCGCCGCGGCGCGGATGTCGGTGGCCTGACCCCGGCATGATCCGCCTGCTCATCGTCGACGACATCTCGAGCACCAGGGACAACCTCCAGAAGCTGCTCGCCTTCGCTGACGACATCGAGGTGGCCGGGACGGCCTCCGACGGTCGCGAGGGGTTGGAGGCGGCCCACCGGCTCCAGCCCGACATCGTGCTCACCGACGTGAACATGCCGGTCATGGACGGCATCCAGCTCACCGAGACGCTGGCGTCCGAGCTGCCCACCTCGCCGGTGATCATCATGTCCGTGCAGGGCGAGCGGGACTACCTGCGCCGCGCCATGCAGGCGGGGGCGCGCGAGTTCCTCATCAAGCCCTTCAGCCACGACGAGCTGGTGGCCGCCATCCGCCGCGTCTATCAGCTCGAGCAGAAGAAGGGCACCTTCCTCGCCAGGACCAACCCGCCCGTGCCCGAGGCCCCGCTGGCGCCGCGCAGCAGCGGGCCGGCCGAGGTGTTGCTGGTCTTCTCCGGCAAGGGCGGTGTCGGCAAGACGGTGATCGCCACCAACCTCGCGGTGGGGCTGGCCGAGCACACCGGCGGGCGGGTCGCTCTCGTCGACCTCGACCTCCAGTTCGGGGACGTCGGCGTGATGTTCAACCTCGACCACAGTCGCAGCATCACCGAGCTGGTCGACGGCTCCAGCGGCATCGACGACGAGAGCCTGGCCGAGGTGCTCGCCAACGGGCCCGCCGGCGTCAAGGTCCTGCTCGCGCCGATCAGCCCGGAGCTCGCCGACCTGGTCACCGCCGAGCACGTCCGCTCCCTGATGGCGGAGCTGCGCAAGTCGTTCGACTATGTGGTCGTGGACAGCTCCAGCCACCTCACCGAGTTCAACCTCGAGGTCGTCGAGATGGCCCAGCGCGTGCTCGTGGTCACCGCTCTCACCATCCCGGCGATCAAGGATGCCAAGCTCACCCTCAAGGTGCTCGAGTCGCTCTCAGTCGACGCCGAGAAGATCATGCTGGTCGTCAACCGCGTCGACAGCTATGCCGACTTCAACCAGGGGTCGATCGAGCAGAGCCTGCGCACCCCGGTGGCCGTCCAGATCCCTCACGATCCGCGCGTCATCGGCGACGCCATCACCAACGGTCAGCCGTTCGTCATCGCCAATCGGGACGCGGAGGTGAGCCGGGCCGTGCGCGAGCTGGTGGCACGGATCGTGCCCGAGCATGCGGCGGTGGCGGCGTCGCCGCGCAGCGCCGACGGCAAGCGCCGCAAGGGGCTGTTCGGCCGCTGATCAGTTGCCGAGGCCGGTCGAGACGTTGGAGTAGAGGTTCCCCGTGGTCTTGCCCAGGACCATCACGGACACCAGGACCACAACGGCCACGAGCACCAGGATGAAGGCGTACTCAACCATGCCCTGCCCGCGCTGACCGCGGCGCCTGGCCATGGACAGCGCGACGCTCTCCACCCCGTCGTCGACCACGACATCTGCTGCCGGCATGACTGCTCCCGAGCTGAACGACGATTTCTAGCGTGTGAAGCTCAGCTTGCGACGCGGCTTCTTCCTGGCGTCGCCTATCTCAGGATTTGGCGCACGGTCGCTGCCACTCTGTGACAACGGATCGAGGGTCGCAACAATGGTGCGCAACGCGGCGCTCGGCGGCGCCGACGGGCTGCTGATCACGAAGGGGACGCCGCGGTTGACCGACATGGCCACGATGTCGGGGGCGAAGGGGATCTCCACGGAGATGCGCGCCCCGAGGAATGTCTCCGCGCCGCGACGGTCGAGCTCGCCGCTGCCCTCGCGGTGGTTGGCGACGACCAGCACCTTGGTGGGGTCGACACCCACGGTCTCGAGGATCCCGCGCGTCAGCCGGGCGTTCTTGACGCCGGTCACGCTGAGATCGGTGAGCATGACCAGGTGGTCGGCGAGCTCGAGGGTGCGCAGGCTGACGTCGTTGAGGTGGGAGGGCGTGTCGATCACGATGAAGTCGAAGTCGCTGCGCAGGGTCTCGATGAGAGCGGTGACGTGCGCGACGGTGACGTAGTCCGCCTGCTCCGGCGACACCGGCGCGAGCAGCACCTGGACGTTCCCCGGTCCGGCGGCGAGCACCTGGCGGACCACCTCGAGGTCGCCGGTGCCGTTGGCTTGGAGGAGGTCGTTGATGGTGCCCGACGTCGGCAGGTTGAGCGCCGCCCCCACATCGCCGTACTGCAGGGAGAGATCGACGAGCGCGACCCGGCTGGGGTGCTTCTCGCCGAGGACGGCGGCGATGTTGATGGCGACCACCGTCCTGCCCACCCCGCCCTTGCCGGAGATGACCGCGGTGACCACTCCCCTGGTGTTGACCCGGGGCGCGGCGGTCGCGGTGGCCGGCACCACGGGAGCGGGGGAGGGGGAGGGGACGGAGCGGGCGGCAGCGGCTGCCCCGGTCCGAGGGAGGGAGGCCCCGGCGGCGCGGCGCTGCCGGAAGGAGTTGACGCGGTGCACCGCGTCCACCAGGTCGTCGCCCTTGAAGGGCTTCTGGAGGAACTCGCGGACGCCGGCGAGCATGGCCTGCCGGTAGGCGTCGTCGTCCGCCTCCATCGACATCATGATCACGCCCGTCCCCGGGACGGCCTGGGCGAGCATCTGGGTGGTCTGACCGCCGTCCATGCCGGGCAGGCCGGCGTCGATGACAGCGATATCCGGCTTCAGCCACACCGCCTGCTGCACGGCGGCCTCGCCGTCGGCGGCGGTGCCGCACACCTCGACATCGTCCTCGAGGGCGAGACGGCGGCTGATGTTGTCGGTGATCTGCCGGCTCTCGTCGGCGATCAGAACTCGGATCATGGGGGCTTCACTCGAGATGGGGGTCCTGCGCCGCAGTCTAGGCGCGATTCGACCGCGTGACTGTCACGGTCCGGTCGCACCCGCGGGCAGGGCGGGAAGGAAGGGGGTGGGATCGACCGGCTGTCCGCTGATCCTCACCTCGAAGTGGCAGTGCGGGCCGGTGGAGTTGCCCGTCGATCCCAGCAGGGCGATGAGCTGTCCCGCCTTGACGACGTCGCCGACCTTGACCAGCATGGTCTCGAGGTGGCCGTAGAGGGTGAACAGGCCGCCGGCGTGGGCGATGATGACGTGGTTGCCGTAGCCGACCGTGCTCACCGTGGCGGCGGCCACCACCCCATCCGCCGCGGCCACGATCGGCGAGCCCAGGGGCCCGGCGAGGTCGATGCCGGTATGGAAGTGGGGGTAGCCATCGAAGGCCGGCTCGAACGGGTAGGAGCTGGGCCCGAAGGGCTGGGTGATCTTCACCCCATGGGCGGGCCAGACCAGCTGGCTGCCGTTGGCGGTGATCGGGGTGGACGGCGGGGTGGCGATGCTCGGCGGCAGGCTGCCCAGATTGTTCTTCAGGTAGAAGGCGGCCTCGTCCCACGCGGCCTGCTCGGCCGCGGCGATGGTCTGGTCGAGCTCGGTCAGCCTGGTCTGGGCGATGGCCTGGGCCACGGCGAGGCTCTGGCCGTTGGCCGCCTTGATCTCGACGGCGGTGGCGGCGGCCTGCGAGCCGAGCTGGGCGATGAGATCGCGGGCGTGCTGGGTCTGGTCCTGCAGGGTCTGCTGCTGCTGCTGCAGCTGGGCGGTGGCCTGCGCGGCGATGGCGGCGTCCGCGGCGGCCTTGGCCTCCGCCGCCTCGGCGGCGGCGATGTCGGCGGTGATCTGGGCGACCAGGTCAGAGCTGCGGTGGACGACGTGGGAGAGGTCGGCGGCGCGGCTGAGCAGGTCGGACACCGAGGCGCTGGCCAGGAGGTAGGAGAGCAGGCTGTCATGGGTCTGGTAGCCGAGCCGCAGATAGATGGCCAGGAGATCCTTGTCGGCGAGGGCGCGACGCCGGTCGGCGGCGGCGTTGGCCGTCTCGGTGGCCTCGCGGCTGGTGGCGTCGCTGTAGCGCTGCTCGGCGGCCTGGAGCTGGCCGAGGGTCTGCGCGATCGCCTTCTGGTTGGCGCCGACCAGGTCGTGGAGCGAGGCCTGCGAGTTGCGGGCGGCCTGGAGCTCGGTGGCCAGCGAGCTCACCGTGTTGTTGAGGGCGGCCTGCTCAGCCAGCTGCGCCTGGAGCTGGGCGGCGAGGGGATCTGCCGCGGGCGCCGCGGTCGGCGCGGCCGGTGGCGCCGGGATGGTGGCGGGGGCGGCCTGGGCGGGGGCAGCGATCAGCAGGAGGCCGCCCGCGAGCAGCGCGATGAGAAGCTTGCGCACCACGGCAGGGTACAGTCGCCGCCTGAGTGGCCATGCGCAATCGAACGGGCCGTGCGCGTGTCGTCAATTACTGTCAGACGCGTCGTTGCATGATCACCACTAGCCGGGGCACTGAGCGCGTTACCGAGGCGATGCCGGCGCGTCGCCGAGCCCCGCTGTCAGTGGCGGAAGCGCAGCCGCCACGAGCTCGGCTGGGGGCCAGCGCCGGCGGGGGCGCCCCCATCGCGCGGGCGCGCCACGTGACCGGCCACGACCCCGAGCCGCTTGCTGAACTCACCGCGCGGCTCGATGGCCACCAGGGGGCGGCCGCTCTCGACGCTCTCGTCCATCCTGGCCTCGAAGGGGAGGGTGGCCAGCACCGGGAAGCGCAGCGCCCTGGCGATCTCCTCCTCGGGTGAGCTGTCACGAGGCCGGGTCCGGTTGAGGAGCAGGGCCACGCGGGCCGGTTCGATGCCGAGCGACTGGAGGAGCCTCAGGGTGGTCTTGGCGTCCTTCACCGAGGTGATCCCGAACGAGCTGACCAGGAGGATGTGGTCGGCCGCCTCGAGGACGCCGACGATGCGCTCCTCGAGGTGGGCCGGGCAATCGACGACCACATGGTCGTGCTGCCGCGACAGCTCACCGAGGATGGCCTCGAGGTCGGCGGCGGTGACCAGGTCGCCGGCCTCGGGCCGGCTGGGGGCGAGCAGCACGTGCACGCCCGCGGCGCTGGTGGCCAGGGCCCGGGCGACGCTGCCGGCGTCGACCGTCTCGCCGGCGCCGACCACGGTCTCGATCGAGGCGGGGTGGGCCTCGAGGTGGAGGAGCACCCCCTGATCGCCGTACTGGAGATCGAGATCGACGAGCGCGACCGTGGCGCCATCCTGGGCCAGGAGGGTCGCCAGGTTGGCGGCGACGATCGAGGTGCCCACGCCACCCTTGCCGCTGAACACCGCCACCAGGCGCGCCGGGGCTCCGCCCGGCTCGGCCCGCGAGTGCGCGGGCGGGGCCGGCTGGGCGCTGGGCCGCCCCGCCGCCTCGGCGATGACGGCGCGGAGCTCGGCCGCCGGAGCATCGTGGCTCAGCACCGCGTCGGCGATCACCGGGGCGCGACCCTCGCCGCGTCCCACCAGGACGACCAGCCTGGTGTTGGGCGCCACCGCGGTGAGCCGGGCCAGGGTGTCCGGCCCGTCGACGCCGAGCTCGTCGCTGAGCAGCAGGATGTCGGGCTGGAGCAGGCGGGTCTGATCGAACACCGCGTCCGCGCTGGAGATCATCCCGCAGACCTCGACGTCGTCGGCGTACTCCGTGGAGCTCTCGTGGATGGCCACGATCTCCGGGTACGGCGCCGCCACCGCCACGCGGATCGCCGGTCTCTGCTGCTCCCGTGCCATGGCGCTGCATGGTAGGCAGCGGACAAAGAGAAAGGGGAGCCGCGCAGTGCGACTCCCCTTGTCAGTTCTCGCGAACCACGCCGGAATCTAGGTGTTGAGACCGCCGCTGACGTTCGAGAAGACGTTGGAGACCTGCTTGCCGACAACGGCGAGGATGACGATGACGACGACCGCGATGAGAACGAGGATGAGCGCGTACTCGACCATGCCCTGGCCTTCCTCGTCGTCCTTACGAACCATGAGCTCGCGAAGACGCAGATAGAGATTACTAAGCATTCTGGGATTCACCTCCTTTGCACCGGATATTGTGACGTGGTGTCCCGGGGGTTTTCCCGGTGACCTCACGCACTATGACCCAGCGGACGTGCTTCCGAGATGGACGCTCTGCGAAAGGATCGTAACAAAGCCTCGTACATACGGGACACGTATTTCGCCGAGCGACGCCTAGACTTCGGGTGATGACCTTGGAAGTCGCTGCGCCGCGCCTCCGCACCTCCTCGACGGACGCCCTCCGGCTCACTGTGTTCGGGCGCGTGGTGCCGGCAATCTTCTTTGCGCTGCTCGGCTATGCGCAGCTGACCAAGGTGGTCAGCTCGGTCAGGGGGATGCATCCGGTGAGCATCGGTGCGGTGTTGAGCGGGCCTCTGCCGGCGGCGCTGTACCTGCTCTTCTGTCTGATCCCGGTGCTCATCTACGTGGGACGCCCGGCGCCGCGCGCGCGCGATGGCAGGGTGCTGCCGCGGGTCGCCGGTCTCGCGGGCACGCTGATGCTGCTGGTGACGGGCACGCTGCCCCAGGGCGATCAGCTCTACACCACGCCGACCTGGCTGGGCGGGGTGTCGAGCGCGGCCACGATCGTGGCCTTCGCGGCGGCTGTGTGCGGCCTGCTCTATCTGCGCCGCAGCCTGAGCATCATTCCCGAGGTGCGCCGCCTGGTCACCGGGGGGCCGTATCGCCTGGTGCGTCATCCGCTGTACGCCGCGGAGATCCTGGCCGCGGTGGCCTTCGTGGCGGCCAAGCCCGGAGCGCTCGCGGTGGCCGTCCTGGCCCCGTTCATCGCGGTGCAGCTGCTGCGCTCGCGGTTCGAGGAACGCCTGCTCACCGAGGCCTACCCACACTACCGGGATTACGCGCGACGGACGCGGCGCCTCATCCCCCTGATCTGGTAGAGATGGGGTCCGCCCCCTGCCTCGTTCCAGGAGCCCAGCCCCGATGAGCCGACACGTCCTGGTGGTCGACGACGATCCCCGTCTGCTCCACATCGTTGCCATGTACCTGGGCATCGAGGGCTACGACGTGGCCATCGCGAGCAACGGCGAGGACGGCCTCGCCGAGATGCAGAAGCGGCGCCCCGACCTGGTCATCCTCGACATCATGATGCCGGGCATCGACGGCATCGAGACCTGCCGGAGGATCCGTGCCGACCCGGCCACCGCCGACATTCCCGTGCTCATGTTCAGCGCCCTCTCGGGCGACGAGGATGTGGAGCGGGCCCGCCTGGCGGGTGCCAATCATCTGATCACCAAGCCGTTCAACCTGGTGGGACTGGGCTCGGTGGTCAAGTCGTTCTTCGCGCCCGACAACCACGTGGCCGTGTGAGGGAACGGTCCGCTCAGAAGTGCAGCGACACCAGCTGGGTGCCGCTCTCCAGGTGGGTGGTCAGGTCGGTTGAGATGAGCGGCGCGAAGACGTCGCGGAGCAGCGGTTGCACGCCGCTGGCGTGGCTCGCCAGTGTCGCGCTGCGCACCGCGTTGGCGGCGGTGTCGCGTGAGACGGGGACGTTGTTGGCAGCCCCGGGGCTGGCCGCTCCCACGGCGAGCGCGATCCAGAAGAGCACCGCCGCCTGGAAGAATCCCACAGCTCCCCCCACCGCGGCGCCGAGGATGCGGTCGAAAGCCATGGTGGCGATGAGCTTGATGCGGTCGGCGAGCACCGCCCCGAGGAGCTCGAACAGGACCACCACCACCACCAGGACGGCGACGAAGGCCCAGGCGTTGGCGAAGAGGTCGCCCTTGCGGAAGAAGGCGGCGAAGCCGTTGCCCGTGTAGTACGCACCCAGGAACGCGACATACAGGCCGATCAGCGCGAGGATGCGGCGCAGGGTGCCGGTGCGCCACCCCAGCACCGCATTGATGAGGATGAGCACGACGAGGACCGCGTCGGCGCTGAACTGCTGCAGGGTGCTGTCGATGGCGCTTACCATGCGGCCCTCAACCTATCACGGCTGCGCGCATCGCGCACATCAGTGGAACGCTTTGGTGACCTGGATGACGGCGGGACCGAGCAGCACGATGAAGAGCGTGGGAAAGATGCAGCCGATCATGGGGATGAGCATCTTGATGGGCGCCTTCTGGCCGGCCTCCTCGGCGCGCTGACGGCGGCGCCGGCGGATCTCCTCCGACTGGATGCGCAGGACGTTGGCGATGCCGACTCCGAGCTGTTCGGACTGGATGATGGCCTGCAGGAAGTTGTTCAGCTCCTCCACCTTGTTGCGCCGGCCCATGTCGTCGAGGGCCTCGAGACGGGGGCGGCCGAGGCGGACCTCGTTGAGCACCTGGTTGAACTCGGTGGCGAGCACGTTCTTGTACTTCTCGGTGACCCGCGCCAGGGCCGCGTCGAAGGCCAGCCCGGCCTCGACGCTGATGGTGAGCAGATCGAGCGCGCTGGGCAGCGCGAGGAGGATCTGCTTCTTGCGCTTCTTGATCTTTCGCGAGATCGTGATCGAGGGCACCAGGTAGCCGAGCACCCCGCCGCCCACCGGGCCCAGGTAGAGGATCGGTGGGCCGGCGGCGAGCAGCACCGCCAGGCCCAGCCCGATGGCCACGCCCAGGCCCATGGCCATGAGCTGAAGAGCCACGAAGCCGCCCGCGGTGAGGCCGCCGGGGCGGCCGGCGAGGTTGAGCTTCTCCTGGATGGCCTGTTGCTGGCCACCCTGCATGCGCCCCGACATCATCTTGCCCAACTTGTCGAAAACAGGCTTGATGACGCGGTCGCTGAAGGGCAGGCTGAGCTCAGCCTCGGTGAGGCTCACCACCTGGCGCCCGGTCTCGTTGAACTGGGCGAGACGCGCCTCCAGGAGGTCGGCCTGCGTCGCCGTGGAGCGGTTGGTCAGACCGAAGACGATGAAGCTCACGCCCATGAAGGCGAAGAGGGCTGCGACGGCGGCGAGAATCACCTCAGACCTCGATCTTGACGATCTTCTGCACGGCGGCGGCGCCGATGGCGATCAAGAGCACGGCGACACCGAGCATGATGTGTCCGAGCGTCTCGGTCAGCATCGGTCCGAAGTACGAGGGCGAGATCACCTCGAGGACTCCGGCCAGGCCGAAGGGGAGGAGCGTGATGATCAGCCCCGAGATGCGGGCCTGCGCGGTCAGGGTGCGGATCTCGCCGGTGATGCGGATGCGCTCCCGGATGGTGTAGGCGATGGTGTCGAGGATCTCCGCGAGGTTGCCGCCCACCACCCGCTGGATCTGGACAGCTGTGACCAGAAGATCGAAGTCCTCTGATTTGTTGCGCTGCACCATGTGATTGAGCGCGTCGTCCACGCTGATGCCCAGGGCGATCTCGCGGGTGGCCCGGGCGAACTCCTCGGAGATGGGGGGCGAGCCGTTGCGGCTCACCGAGGAGAGCGACTGGGCGAACGAGTAGCCCGCCTTGAGGGCGTTGCTGAGCAGCGTGATGGTGTCGCCGAGCTGGTTGTTGAAGGCGCGGGCGCGCCGTCCCTGGCGGAAGCGGAGGAAGACACCGCTGCCCATCCAGGCGGCCACGGGTCCGACGAGCATGAAGATCGGGGAGCCGAAGCGCAGGGTGAGCAGCAGGCCCAGGCCGACGCCGACGCCGGCCACCGCGAGCACCCACTCCGAGGACTTCAACTTGAGGTCGGCCTTCTGGAGGTCGTCGGCGAGCTTGCCCGAGTGCGACGAGCGCGCCAGCAGCGGGTTCAGAGCTGTGGTGATGGCGTCGATGAGATCGCGGACCGGGTTGCCGGTGCGGACCCGCGGCGGAGCCACCTCCGCCGGCCGGCCGTACTGGCTCAGCCGGGCGGCCACGCGGTCGGCGTCGGTGACCCGCCGTCCTGCCGCCCACGCGGTGAGCGACATGACGGTGCCGGCCGCCAGGGCGGCGGCCGCGATGGCGGGTGGGGAGATGGTCATCGCCGGGTCCCGTGATCAGGAGGGCAGCAGCTCATGGGGCTCTGCTCAGCCCGGGAAGAGGCCGTTGAGCGTGGCCGGGGTGACAGGGCTGTCGGTGCCCGGGGTCAGGGGCACACCGGTGCTGGGCTCGTAGATGGGCTTGTCGAAGCCGTTGGTGCCGTCGCGCTTGCCCCACTCGGCCTGCGGGCGGAGCACGTACCTGACGATCGTCTGGCTGACGCCGCCACGGTTGGCGACCAGCGCGGTCATGATCTCGGCCTGGTTGCGGGGCAGCTCGATGATGTACGAGTTGGCGCTGCCCGCGGTGGTGCCCGACGCCGCCGTGGCCGAGGCGGCCCCGACGCGGAGCACGCGCACGTCCTGGAAGGAGTAGCGCAATGCCGACTGCCCGCCGGCGGGCGAGTCGACGATGATGTCGATGTGGTCCTCGGGCTGGATGTAGTAGCCCACGGACACGAACTCACCCGCGAGGTTGGGGTTGCTCGGCGGTCCGGCGGAGAAGCTGGCGGGGATGGCGAGAGCGACGTATCCCTTGGTGATGTCGAGATGAGTCGCCACCGCGGCGCCCGGCGCGCCCGTCGCCGACGTCGCGAAGAGCGAGGCTGTGACAGGGATGTTGGCGCTCAGGGTCACGGGTGCGACCTTGCCGACAGCCTGGTTGGGGTCGGTGTACGTGTCGGCGGGAAAGCTGCCCTGGGCCAGCGCCGCGGTGCTGAGCAGGTCAGCGGTGATCGGCGTTCCCGCGGCGATGGTGGTCTTGGCCACGACCACATTGGTGGTGGCCACATTGGAACCGCCGCTGTGGCTCACGGCAAAGA
This sequence comes from Candidatus Dormiibacterota bacterium, assembly GCA_035552595.1. Classification (GTDB taxonomy): domain Bacteria; phylum Chloroflexota; class Dormibacteria; order Aeolococcales; family Aeolococcaceae; genus Aeolococcus. The sequence goes on along the minus strand of DASZKZ010000041.1, from coordinate 5,776 downwards.
GGACGGCGACGGCTGCGGCTGCGGCGAGGACGATGCCCACGAGCAGGAACACCCGGTTTTGCGGCTTGTTCGGCTGAATGGCCAACGTCAGTTTCCCTTTGCTTGCGTTGTCGTGATGTGGTGACGCGCGTCCATGAATGAGTCGATGAATGACGCGCTATCGAACTGTGCTTGAGTTTCGCCGAGGATCGATGGATTGGTGTCGCCGTCCGGTAACAAAGCGATCTACACTGCGATCCGGTTCTGCCGCCGGGTCATGAAAGCGGCTGGCGTTGTTCACGAGTCGAGGCCGCCGGAGCGGGTGGCCTGGAGCAGCAGCGCCAGGATGTCCTCGCGATACGGCGCGATGGTGGCGATGCGTCTGTAGACGCGCAGCGCCTCCTTGTCGTCACCGCGGAATCGGTAGAGGCGCGCGATGCGCTCGAGGTAGGAGACGGCGAGGTCGGTCTCCTTGTCGTCGATGCAGATGTCGGCGAGCCGGCTCAGAGGCAGCTCGAAGACCGGATCGGCACGCGACGCCGCCAGGTAACAGTTGAGCGCGGCATTGCTCTTGCCGAGCGCGCGGCAGCGGTCGCCGCCGTTCATGGCGAACTCGGCCACGGCGCGACCACCGGTGTCGCGCGCCATCTCCTGGAGCAGCGACGCAGCCTCGTCACAGCGCTTGCGGCGCAGCCGGTCCTCGATACGCCGGCGGCTGTCCGCGAGCTGGAGGTTGCTCATGAAAGGGTCGTCCTCGATCTCCACAGCGGGCACGGGACGACCGGGACGGCTCTGGCGGCGCACGCTCCAGCCGCGAGCTGCCTCGGCGGCCTCAGCTGTGGACTGCTCGACGGTGTCTGCGCCAGTGGCGAGCGCTTGGGGCGCCGGCGAGGCGCCTGCCGCCGGTTCCGGAGCCGCCTGCGGGGTGGCCGCGACGCTCCTGGGTGGCGGTGCCGGCTCCGCTGCGGCGACCGGCCCCGGCGTGTCCTTTGCCGCCGCCGGAAACGCCGGAGCGCTCTCCTTGCGGTCCTGCTGCCAGGCCACGAACTCGTTGGGCGCCGGCGGGGCGGGGACCACGCTGGCGGCGGGTCGCTGGGCCACATCCGCCTCGCCGGCGGCGGCGGCCTCGTCGGCCGCGAACACGGGCATGGTCAGCGGGGTGTCGTCGCCAGAGGTGAAGACCGGGGCGGTCGACGATCTCTCGTCCGCGATGTGGAAGCCCTCTTTGGGCGCCACGAATGCGGCCGCGGGTGCGGGCTCCGGCTCGGGCTCGGGCTCGGGCTCGGGCTCGGGCTCGGGCTGGGGTTCGGGTTCGGCTTGGGCCACCGGCTCCGGCTGGGCTTGTGCAACCTCGGGCTCGGGCTCGGGCTCGGTTTGGGCGACCGGCTCTGTCTCAGGCTCGGGCTCGGCTTGGGCTGCGAGCTCCGGCTCGGGCTCGGGCTCGGCCTGGGCCACGGGCTCGGGTTCGGGTTCGGGTTCGGGCTGGGCGATCGGTTCGGGTTCGGGCTCCGGCTCCGGCTCCGGCTCGGCTTGGGCCATCGGCTCCGGCTCCGGCTCCTGCTCAGGTTCTGCTTCTGCTTCTGCTTCTGCTTCTGGCTGGACCTCGACAACGGCCACCGACTGAGGCTCAGGAGCGGCCTCAGCCTCCGGTTCGGGCGTGACCTCCGCGGCCGGCTCGAGCGCAAACACTGGTATGGGCAACGACACAGGCGCGGCTTCAGCCGCGGGCTCGGGCTCCGTTTCGGGTTGGGGCTCAGGCTCCGCCACCGGCTCCGGATCCGGATTCGTCTCCGCCACCGGTTCGTGCTCGGGCTCGGTCTCGGGCTCGGCCACGGACGCGACCACGGGCTCGATGTCCTCCGTAGGCTCGGGTTCGGCTTCAGCGACCGGCTCGGGTTCGGTTTCAGCGACCGTCTCGGGCTCTGGCTCGACGGCTGCCCCGGGCTCCTCCGCCACCTCCGGCTCGGCCACGGCCTCAGTCGCCGGCTCAGCGGTGATGCCCTCGTGCTCCTCCACCGCGGTGAACCGCCAGCCGGGCTCCTCCTCAGATTCGTCGCCGTCGAGGGGGTCGCCGGCCAGAAGAGCGTCCAGGCTGCGCAGGCTCGGCCCCGTGCCATTGCCGTGGCGGCGCCTGAGACGCAGGCCGAAGCGCCGCCTGGAAGCGGCCGTGGCATCAGGCAGCGCCGGCTCGGCGGGCATCTGCTCCTCGACGGCGGCGGCCGGTTCACTCAACTCTGCGACGCCGGGCGCCGGCTCGACGGAGGCCATGGCCTCGACCAGGGTGGCGGCCTCGACAGCCACCGGGGTGTCCAACACGGGTTCGCTGACGACCTCGGTGAAGACGGGGATGGCCGCCGCCTCGACCGGCTCTTCGCGGCTGTCGGGCTGATCGCCCCGGTGCGACAGGGCATGGCCCAGCGCGGCGACCTCTTCGGCTCCGACCATGGGGCCCTCGAACGGCGCGGGCGATGCCACGTGGAGCATGGCTTTCTCGGTCGGTCGTGCGGCGTCGAGGGCGAGGAGGTACTCATAGACGGTGCGCCGGAGGCGGCGGGCGAGCTGGTCACCGGCGGGGCTCCCGGCGCGGGAGCTGATCGACTCCACCTCCTCGATCGTCTCGAGAAGATGGACCTCGTCCAGGCGCCCGCTGGCGATGGCGATCTCCAGGCGGGCCTGGAGGAGGTCGGCGACCTCAGGGAGATCGGCGGCGAGGGCATCTGCCGCATCCCGCCATCCGTGGCGCAGTACGTCGACGGCCTGACTGGTCGCGATCACAGGTCGACTCGAGGTCCACGGCACATGCTCGAAATGTGGCGGATGCGAGGCGTCCGCGCCGCCATGGTCCCGTGACGGCGCGGTCACGAGCCGGTTCGAACGCTGCTCAGGGCCACCGCGCCGTCGGGCTTGGCCAGGCCGCTCAGCGCAGATAATGAACCCGACGTCGTCCAACATCCCGCGAGGCCCGCGATGCCCAGCTTCTTCCCCTCCGCCCGCGAGAACATCGCCGTCCCCGACGACCACAAGGGGCAGATCGTCGTCAAGTGGCCGGACCTCAACATCCGCCGCTACAGCAACGCCATCGTGGCGCCCGACGAGGTGGCCGTCTTCATGTACCAGGGTGAGGTCAAGGGCACCCTGCCTCCGGGTCGTCACACCCTCGACGCCACCGAGATCCCCTTTCTGGGGTTCTTCGCCGACCACCTCGCCGGCGGCAACCTCTACCGCGTCGAGATCTATTTCGTCGGCACCCGCGAGTACCCCGACCTCAAGTTCGGGGGACGCATCGACAATGTCCAGGATCCCGTCACCGGCCTGGTGGTTGCGCTGGGCGTGTACGGCGAGTACTCGCTGAAGGTCATCGAGCCCGCCACGCTGCTCACCAACCTGACCGGCACCGTCGACGTCACCGACAACGACGCCATCACCGACTGGGTGGCCCAGCAGCTGCTCAAGGTGCTCCGCACCGACGTCACCCAGCACGTGGTCAGCAAGGGCTGGCCGATTCTGGGGCTGGCCGCGTACGTCCCTGAGGTGGAGGCGGACGTGATCTCGATGTCGGCGCCCCAGCTGGCCGGCTACGGGCTGTCGATCGCACGCATGGGCAACTTCACCATCAGCCTCAGCGAGGAGGACGAGGCCCAGCTCAAGACGCTGGCCCGCGACACCGCCTATTCGCGGCTGGCGGGCTCCTTCCAGCAGTACGCCGCCGGCGAGCTGCAGATCGGCGCCGGGGAGGGCATGGCCAAGGGCGGCCAGGCGCTCGGTGGTGCGTTCCTGGGCGCGGGACTGGGTCTGGGCGGCCAGGCCACCCAGGCGGCGCCGGCGCCCGCCAACGGCTCGGCCGCCTCGGTCAGCTGTCCCGCCTGCGGCGCCGCCAACGCCTCGGGGGCGCGGTTCTGCGCGGCCTGCGGAGCCACGCTGCCCGCTGCCGAGCCGCACGCCTGTGCAGGGTGCGGAGCGGCCCTGGCGGCAGGGGCCCGGTTCTGTTCGGTCTGCGGCCGGCCCGTCGAGCCGACCGGCACAGCCTCGACGCCACCGGAGACGCCTGCGGCCCCCTGACCGCCGCCTCGGCGCGAGGTCAGTCCCAGCGGAACCGCCAGGTGGCCAGCGCGAACGACACCACCGCCCAGGCGGCAAGCACCAGGCAGTCGAGGGCGATGTCGGCGAGCCCCGCTCCGTTGTTCATGACCTGGTGGAGCGCGTCGGTGAGCCACGTCAGCGGAAGGAAGTGCACCGCGGTCTGGAGCCAGCCGGGCAGCGTGGTGATGGGGAAGAACACCCCGGAGAGAAACATCATCGGGAAGGCGACCATCGTGGCCAGGCCGCGCGCCGCCTCGCTGGTGCGCGCCGCGCTGGTGAGCAGGAAGCCGATCCCCACGAACGCGGCCACGCCGAGAACCATGGGCACCACCGCGACCAGCCAGGAGCCGTAGGTCCTGGCCTGGAACAGGATCAGCCCGAGCGCGATCAGGACCACCAGCTGCAGGAACACGGTCAGCGCGCCGCCGCAGATCTGGGCGCTGAGAATCTGGGCGGGGCGCACCGGAGTGGCGCGGAAGCGACGCAGCACCTTGCGTGCGCGCAGGTCGGCCAGGCCGATGGCCACGTAGTTGATGCCGCTCTGGAGGATGATGTACGCGATCATCCCGGGAAGGAAGTAGTCGATCGCCGTGATGGTGTTGACAGAGGCGCTCTGCGGCGCCGCGACGGCGACTCTGGGGGCGGCCTCTGCGGGCAGCACCGTCTTCAGCGCCGGCGCGACCAGCTGGTCACCGATCGATGTCCCGGCGGACGTCTGCGATCCCTGGAAGATGCGCACCGTCACCGGCGCGGCGCCCGCCGCGCTCAGCGCCTGACCGAACCCGTGGGGGATCTCGAGGATGAGATCCACGTTGCTGTTCTTGAGGTCGTTGCGTGCCGCGGCGTCGGTCTCGTGCTTGACGGTGACGCCGTTGATGCTGCCCAGCGCGGCGACGAACTGGCGCGACTGGCTGGTCCCGTCAGAGTCGACGATCGCGTACGTGACCTTGAACGTGTTGCCACCGAAGAGCTCGCCGAAGATCACCATGAAGAGGACGGCGATGCCCAGCGTGAAGAACAGCGCGACCCGGTTGCGCAGGCTCGACCGCACCGCGTTCACGGTCAAGGCGCGAAAGGCCCTCACGTGCGCAGCGTCCGTCCGGTGAGCGCGATGAAGACATCCTCGAGCGTGCCCTGGCGCACGCGCAGGTCGCCAATCGTCGCGGCCTCTCCGCTCTGGTCGCGAAGCAGCCAGTGGGCCTGCGGATCGAGGAGATCGCGCAGCACCCGCTCGGGCACCCGCGTCGACACCACCACACGCCCGTTGACGGTCACCCTGTCGACCCCGTCGAGGCGCGCCAGGGCCGCCTCGTCGACCCCCTGTGGGGCCTCGAACTCGATGGTGGTCCCCGGGGCGTGCGCGACGATGAGGCTCTCCGGGGTGTCGAGCGCGACGATGCGGCCGTGGTCGATGACGGCGACGCGCGCGCAGAGCCGCTCGGCCTCCTCCATCGAGTGGGTGGTCAGCACCACCGTCTTGCCGCGATCCCGGACGCCCGCGATCACATCCCAGATGTTGAGCCGCGCCTGCGGGTCGAGCCCGGTGGTGGGCTCGTCCAGTAGCAGGATCTCTGGTTCGTTGATCAACGATCTGGCGATGGCAAGGCGCCTGCGCATGCCGCCGGAGAGCGCCTGGACTCGTTCGGACGATTTGTCGGTGAGCTGGGCGAATTCGAGTAACCGGGTGGCCCGTTCCGCGCGCACCGCGCGAGGGATG
>DASZKZ010000040.1:0-8652 GCA_035552595.1 Candidatus Dormiibacterota bacterium | reverse complement strand
ATCCTCGGCATGGGCGACATCCTCACGCTCATCGAGCGCGCCCAGGAGCACGTCGACAAGGACAGGGCGGAGGAGATGATGGAACGCTCCTTCGCCGGCAAGCTGACCATGCAGGACTGGCTGGAGCAGATGCGCCAGGTGCGCCGCATGGGTCCGCTGGAAGGCGTGCTGGGGATGATGCCCGGGGGCAAGAAGATGCTCGCCGACGCCCAGCAGCACGGCGGCGCCATCCCCGGGGAGAAGGACCTGGCCCGCATGGAGGCGATCGTGCTCTCCATGACCGCCCAGGAGCGCCGCCACCCCGACGTCATCAAGGGCTCGCGTCGCAAACGCATCGCCGCCGGCAGCGGCACCTCCATCGCCGAGGTCAACAAGCTGCTCAAGGGCTTCGACCAGATGCAATCGGTGATGAAGATGCTCGGCGGGGGCAAGGGAACCAAGGGAGTGCGCGGCAAGGCGCGCATGCTCAAGCAGCTGCGCAACATCGACACCAGTCAGCTTCCGTTGTAGGGCCGGTTGATCCGGTCACAGAGAAAGGAGAGGTTTTGGTCAAGATTCGCCTGAAGAGGATGGGCGCCAAGAAGCGGCCCTTCTACCGGCTCGTCGTCGCCGACTCGCGGAGCCCGCGCGACGGCCGCTTCATCGAGCTGCTCGGCTACTACGATCCTCTGCCCAACCCCGCCACGGTGCGGATCGACGCCGACAAGGTCCGCGAATGGATCGGCAAGGGCGCTCGCCCCAGCGACGCGGCGCGGGCCCTGCTGGTGGAACAGGGGATCCTCGCCAAGCTGCCGCGGACCTTCAAGCCGGCGCCGGAGCCGACCGCCACAGCGTCGGGCGCATCGGAGACACCGGGCGCCGCCGAGGAGGTCGAGGCCGCCGAGGACGCCGCCGCCGCCGGGGACGCGGAGAACGCGGAGGATGCCGCTGCGGGCGAGCTCGCCGCCGCAGCCGCCGCCGCGCCCCCGGCCGAGCTAGGGGCAGCCACGGACACCGTGGCGGAACCCGAGGCCGGGGAGACGGAGCCCACCCCGTGAGCGACTACGCCGACCTGACCCGCTTCATCACCGAGCACATCGTCACCAACAAAGAAGTGGTCGCCGTGCAGTTGGTCCCCCGAGGACGGACCACGATCATCGAGGTCAAGGTCGCCGAGGAGGACATGGGCAAGGTGATCGGCAAGGGCGGGCGCAATATCGAGGCCATCCGGGCCGTGGTGCGGGCCGCCGGGCTGCGCAAGCACGAGCGGGTGCAGGTCGAGCTCGCCGACGGAGGTCGCCATGCCTGAGCAGCGCCCTCGCGCATCCGCCGTGGCAGCGCCGGAGCTGCTTCGCGTCGCCCACGTGCGCCGCGTCCACGGCGTGCGCGGTGAGGTGCGCATCCAGCCGCTGGGCGGCGACCTGGGACGTTTCGCACCGGGAACGCCACTCCTCGACGAGCGCGGCCGCCGGGCTCTGACCATCCGAACGTCTCGTCCACTGGAGGGCGGCGACCTGCTCCTCGCCTTCGCCGAGCTGCCCACCCGCGAGGCCGCGGCGACCCTCCACGGCGACTACCTCTGTGTCGAGCGCTCCGAGGCACGCCGCCTCGGCGCCGACGAGTGGTTCGTGTGGCAGCTGGTCGGGCTCCGGGCGGTCACCGATGAGGGTGAGGACCTGGGAGTGGTGCTCGACGTCGAAGAGCAGCCCTCGAGCGATGTCATCGTGGTCGGCGAGGGGGCATCGGAGCGGCGCTACCCGCTGGTGCGCGAGTGGGTCCGTTCCGTGGACGTCGCATCGGGGACGGTGGTGATCACACCCTGGCCGGAGGCCGACGGCTGATGCGCTTCGACGTGCTCACCATCTTCCCGGACGTCTTTCCCGGTCCGCTCGGCATCGGGGTGGTGGGGCGCGCTCTGGAGCGCGGCATCCTCGAGCTGCACGTCCACGATCTGCGTGACCACACCCAGGACAGACACCGGCAGGTCGACGACATGCAGTTCGGTGGTGGCGCGGGCATGGTGCTGAAGCCCGAGCCGATCGTCCGTGCGGTGCGTGCGCTGCGCGCCGAGGTGCCCGGCCTGCGCACCATCCTTCTCTCGCCGCAGGGCCGCCTGTTCACCCAGGAGGTCGCCCGAGAGCTCGCCCAGGAGACGGCGGTGCTGCTGGTGTGCGGCCGCTATCAGGGAGTCGACGAGCGCGCCAGGGACGAGGTGGGGGATGAGCTCTCGGTGGGCGACTACGTGCTCAGCGGCGGCGAGATCGGGGCCATGGCGGTCGTCGAAGCCACCGCGCGACTTCTGCCCGGGGTGGTGGGCTCGCCGGAGTCCATCGACGAGGAGACCTTCGGCGACAGCGGCGATGGCGGACTTGAACCGCCGCTGTACACCAGGCCTGCGGACTTCGAGGGCCGCCAGGTGCCCGCGGTTCTGCGCAGCGGCGACCACGCCGCCATCGCCGCGTGGCGGCGTGAACAGAGTCACCAGCAGACCCGGCGCCGCCGACCAGATCTGGTACGGTTGCGCGCGATTCCCGGAGGAAACAAGTGAATGTCATCGACCTGCTCCAGCGTGAGCAGGAGAAGCCGGAGGTTCCGGTTCTGCGTTCTGGCGATACCGTGCGCGTGCACGTCAAGGTGGTCGAGGGCACGCGTGAGCGCGTCCAGGTGTTCGAGGGTGTGGTCATCGCCGTCAACGGCACCACCGGCCTGCACACCAGCTTCACGGTGCGTCGCGTGTCGCACGGCGTCGGCGTGGAGCGCACCTTCCTGGTGCACTCACCGCGCCTCGACAGGATCGAGGTCTTGCGTCACGGCGACGTGCGCCGGGCCAAACTCTACTACCTGCGTGAGAAGGTGGGCAAGCGGGCCCGCATCCGCGAGCGCCGTGAGCCCATCGGTGGCTCAGCGATGGTGGCCCGCCGCGAGGCAGCGGCGGTCGGCGACGCCGACGCCATCGACGATCTCATCGACGAGATCCCTGTCGAGGAGGGCGTGGCCGAGCCGGCCGACGTGACCGCAGAGGCGACCGCGCCCCAGCCCGTCGAGGTGGCAGCGGGTGACGGGGAGACCGACAACGGCTGACCGCGTCTGGCGTGCCCCAGAGAACCTGCCGCCCGCCCGACCACTGCGAGAGCGGGTCGGTCACGCCGGTGAGCACGCCGCGCTCAGCCATCTCAAGGACCAGGGCTTCCGGATCCTGGCGCGCGACTGGCGCAGCCGCATCGGCCAGATCGACATCGTCGCCGAGGATGGTGAGACGCTGGTGCTGGTGGAGGTCAAGGCGCGACGGGGGGTGGCCTTCGGGCTTCCTGAGGAGGCCGTGGACGCGCGCAAGCGCCAGAAGCTGCGCATGCTGCTGGAGACGTACCGGTCGGCCACCAAGCGCCAGAAGCAGGCCTGCCGCATCGATGTCCTCGGGCTACTCCTCGACGAGCACCTCGTGGTCACCCGCTGCGAGCACATCAGAGACGCCGTCCAGGACGGCTGACCAAAGCCAGAGCACGCCGGCCGGCTGTGGTGGCTCAGCTCACCGCGGGGGCGGGCTCGAAGCTGGCCAGCATGTGCTGCAAGGCCTGCTGGTCCGGACCCACGAAGGGGTCGGCGCCCGGCGCCTCGGCGAGCATGTCGAAGAGCTGTGTGCCCAGCCCCATCGCCGGGGGCAGGTGCGTGCTGATGACGACCTCGGCGTCGAGGGCTTGCACCGAGCGGACCGTGTCCAGGTAGCGGCCGGTATCGACGCTGTGCACCCAGGGGCTGTCCACAGTTGCCCAGAGGAGCTGGCCGGCGCGCAGCTGGTCGGCGGGGACGTCGCGCACGTCGGTGCCGGTGGCCAGCTCGGGGGTGCCAAGTGGCGCACCGAAGCAGTCGGAGCTGAAGCAGGTGCGCGACCTGTCGTCGAAGAAGCCGACGGTTGCGGGGCTGTCGAACAGCGGCGGCCGGAACGCGTGCAGGGTTCGGTCGCCGATGTCGAGACTCTGTCCGGGATTGAGCAGGTAGACGCGATCCAGCGGCAGCGGGCGCTCGGTGGACATCAGCCCGACGCCCAGAAATGTGGTCACCAGCCGGGCCTGGGGGGCGGCTGCAAGGAGCTCGAAGAGGCCACCGGTGTGATCGCGGTCGGGGTGGGAGAGCCAGATCCAGCGCACCTCTGCGGGATCGATGACCGTGCTGAGCGCGGAGAGAAAGTCGCGATCCGGTAGGCCCAGACCCGTATCCACGACCACCGGCTCAGTGGCGTGCAGCACAAACGCGTTGACGGGAAGGAACCCCAGCCCGGGCACCTCGAGATGGTCGTTGAGGACGGTGATGTGCTCGTCGAGTCGATAGGTGTGCATGTGCCTCTCCCGAGAAATTGGTGGCGATCAGAAGACGACGCGGGTGGCGAGCAATCCAGCGCCGCTCTCGCGACCGGAGAGGATGCGGCAGAACTCGACGGCATCGAGCTCGAGGTCGGCGCCGCCACTCCCCGCCCTGAAGGACCCGCCGGCCGGCCCGCCCAGTGTCAATGTGAACGGCTGCCCGTGCCGCCGCGCCCAATCCGCGACCACGTCGGCGACGATCATCCCGTCGTGTTCGGAGGAGAGGACGACGTCGCGACCGATGGCCCTGCAGATGTCGACGCGATGGATCCAGGGATCACGGGTGTGGACGACGTCGAACAGGTAGCCGAACGTCCAGGTGGCCTCGCCGGGCAGCAGGGGGTCGTACGGCGCCGCCAGCTGCTCGGCGGTCATGGCGCGGCGGGCGGCCAGTCCGCGAGGCGTCGCCTCGTGGAGCGCGCGCCGCACCTGCTCCGGCTGGAGGCGCTCGTGCTCTCGCACCTGAAGGGCGGTCAACGCATCGAGGCGCAGGCCACCGCTCCGCGCGGAGACCTCCGCCGCCGCCCTGATCTGGCGCATCCGCTCGTCCACGTCGGCCTGCAACTCGAGCATGCCGAGGACGTGCCCGAGCATGGCGTTGACGTCCCAGGCCGGACAGTCCGTCTGCCGCGCCCAATCGTCGCCACGCAGATCATCGACGACCGCGAGCAAGCGGTCGTACTCCGCGTCGGCGAGGTCCATGGCCGTGTCGTGGCCGAGCGCGGGGATTGTCTCCACCGCCCTGGTGCTGGCGATCATTGCTTCCCCTTGTGCTCGGCTGGACGGAAATGCGCGAGGAACATGTCGGTGACCTCGTCTGCGAGACGAACCCACCGATCCCCACCGGGCTCGTTGGAGTTCTGCTGCGCGGCGAGACCTGCGGTGATCCCTGTCCAGGCGTCAAAGGCACGCGCGCCGGGGATCCCGCACTCGTGCAGCATGGGCCGGACGTGGTCGAGGACCGCGACCGCCGGCGCGTAGGATTCCGGGCTCGGCTCGAACCCGGGGATGGTCCGCTGGAACAGGAGCTGATAGCGAACCGGGTCCTCGACGCAGAAGGCGAGAAACAGGTGCAGGCCGCGGCGCAGCGTCTGCACGGGATCGCGCGCGGGCGCAAGTTCGGTCAGCCGACGGAGAAGCTCGGTGTTGCCCTCGGCGAACATGGCGTCGTAGATCGCGTACTTGGACGGAAAGTAGACGTACAGCGACTGGGCGCGCATCCCCACCCGCACGCCCAGATCCCGCATCGCCAGCGCCGCCAGGCCGTCAGCGCGGACCAGGTCCCAGGCCGCCTCGAGGATCTCCCTCCGGGTGGCTGTCCGTCGTTCGGCTCGGCGATCTCTCATGGTTATGGCTGACATTGTCAGGCATTATGAACAGTGTCAGGCGGAAGTCAACACGCAAGCACCGCTCCGCTCGGCATCGACATTACACAAAGCAGTGTAGGTATGATGAGGGGGTGCTCGCTCGCGCCACCGCCTGCAGCGTCCACGGCCTCGCCGGCGTCCCCGTCCTGGTCGAGGCCGACATCACCAACGGGCTGCCCAACTTCACCATCGTGGGCCTCACCGATCGAGCCATCCAGGAGGCGCGCGAGCGGGTCCGCGCCTCGATCCGGAATGCCGGCTTCGACTTCCCCATGCGGCGCCTCACGGTCAACCTGGCGCCGGCCGAGATCCCCAAGGAGGGCACCGGGTTCGACCTTCCCATCGCCATGGCCATCCTCTGCCTGAGCCGCCCCATGCGGCTCGCCGGGCACGCCTTCATCGGCGAGCTGGCACTCGACGGATCCATTCGTCCGGTGGCCGGGGTCCTGCCCATGGCGCGTTGCCTCGGGGCGGCCGGGGTACGCCGCCTGGTGGTTGCGGAGGAGAACGCCGCCGAGGCAGCGCTGGTCGATTCCCTCGAGGTCGTCGGCGTCTCCTCGCTGCAGCGTTGCGTTGGCCACCTCGACGGCAGCCAGCCGCTGCCCCTGGCGAGACCCGGGGAAGCCCCGCTCCCGGATGAGGCGGCGGACCTGGCGGAGGTGCGCGGCCAGGAACAGGCCAAGCGCGCTCTCGAGATCGCCGCCGCCGGTGGCCACAACCTGCTCATGGTGGGACCGCCCGGGAGCGGCAAGACGATGCTGGCGCGCGCGTTCTGCTCGCTTCTTCCCGACCTCGACAACGAGCAGTCGCTGGAGGTGGCCGCTCTCTACTCGCTGCGCGGCGCCCTCCGGGAGCGGCCACCGACGGCAACCCGGCCGCCCTTCCGAGCGCCGCATCACTCGGTGTCACGCGCCGGCTTGATCGGGGGCGGAAGCGGCCTGGCGCGCCCCGGCGAGATCAGTCTGGCCCACCATGGAGTCCTCTTCCTCGACGAGGTCTGCGAGTTCTCCCGCAGCCACCTCGAGGCATTGCGCCAGCCGCTCGAAGCGCGTGAGGTCAGCGTGGCGCGGTCGCGCGGGGCGGTCATGTTCCCGGCCGATTTCGTGCTGGTCGCGGCGGCCAACCCGTGTCCCTGTGGGCACCTCGGCGACGAGGCGGGCTGCCGCTGCACCCTGCGAGCCCTGGGCGAGTACTCGAGCCGGCTGAGCGGACCGATCCGGGATCGGATCGACCTGGTCATCGACGTGCCCCGGCAGCGCTATACCGACCTCTTCGACCGGCCGGCCACCGAGTGCTCCGCGACCGTGCGGGAGCGGATCAGCGTGGCTCGCGCCCTGCAGTCGCGGCGCAATCCCGTGTCGCCGGGCGGGGCGACACACAACGCCGCGCTCCACGGCAGGGAGCTGCACGACACCGCCGGTGCGACCGCCGCGGCGACCCGGCTGCTTGCCCTCGCCGGCGAACGCCTGCGCCTCAGCGCGCGCGGGTTTTTCCGGGTGCTCCGGGTGGCGCGAACCATCGCCGACCTGCGCGGCGCGGCCGAGGTGGGCGAGCCGGACGTGGCGGAGGCGCTGCGCTTCCGTGGCGAGGTGCCCCGGTCGTGACCGCAGAGGCGAGCCCGTGGCGTCTGGCCCGTGGTGGCTCCGGGTGGCCCGCTCGCCTCGAGCACCTCGAAGCACCTCCCGCCGAGCTGTGGATTCGCGGCGCCCTCCCGCCGCCGGGCACCCCGTGCGTCGCCGTCGTCGGCTCGCGCCGCGCGGCACCGGGTGCCCTCCTCACCGGACGGGACATCGCAGTCGAGCTTGCCGCCGCGGGCATCACCGTGATCAGCGGCATGGCGCGAGGGGTCGACGCGGCCGCGCACCGCGGAGCGCTGCTCGGCGGCGGGGTCACCGTCGCCGTGCTCGGCTGCGGCATCGACGTCTGCTACCCGGCGGAGCACCTCGAGCTGCGCGACCGTATCGCCGGGTCCGGCTGCGTGCTCTCCGAGGATGGCGGCCGCGAACCACCCCTGGGCTGGCGCTTCCCCCGGCGCAACCGGCTCATCGCCGCGCTGGCGGAGGCCGTGGTGGTGGTCGAGGCCACCGCCCGGAGCGGAGCATTGAGCACGGCGCGCTGGGCCGCTGACCTGGGACGCGAGGTGCTGGCCGTGCCGGGGTCGATCCGCAGCCCCAGCTCGGTGGGCACCAACCTGCTCATCCGCGACGGGGTGCGGCCCTTCCTGGGCATCGCCGACCTCTTCGAGGCGGCGCCCCAGCTGCGCCGCGCCATGACCGCTGAGCCGGCCGCCAGCCGCCGCCCGGAGGGGGTCGCGCCCCTGCCACCAGAGGGCCAATCGGTGCTCAGCCTGGTTCTCGACCAGCTCGGCGCGGACCCGGTTCACCCCGACGAGCTGGCCGCCACGCTGGGCCTGGGAATGGCCACCCTGGCGACGGCGCTGACCACCCTCCAGCTCCGCGGAGCCATCACGGATGTTTGCGGAGGCCGCGTTGCGCGTACCTTTTAAGGGCGCCGGGGACTGTCATCAGCACCCGACCCCCGTCTGACCCGTTGCTATCATCGGCCGGCCCTCGGCCGCCGCCGGCCGCCCCCGCGCCCATCGGCGCGACACTTCTGAGAGATATGCCCAACCGCCTGATCATCGTCGAGTCGCCATCCAAGGCCCGCACCCTGGCCAAGTTCCTCGGCGCCGGGTACACCGTCAAGGCCTCGATGGGTCACGTCCGCGACCTCCCCAAATCCAAGATCGGCGTCGACATCGAGGGCGGCTTCGTCCCCGAGTACGAGGTGATCAAGGGCAAGGAGAAGCAGATCAAGGAGCTGCGCGCGGCCTCGAAGAAGGCGGACAGCACGCTGCTCGCCGCCGACCCCGATCGCGAGGGCGAGGCCATCGCCTGGCACATCGCCCAGGCGCTCAAGCTCGATGACCCCGACCGCGTGGTCTTCCA
>DASZKZ010000039.1:0-13267 GCA_035552595.1 Candidatus Dormiibacterota bacterium | reverse complement strand
CACTCCCAACACCGGTGTGGGCGAGGGTCCCATCTACGGTCTGATGGCGCTCCTGGCCGGTCTCGTCTTCCTCGCCGGCGTCTGGTTCGGCGGCCGGCACGAGGAGGGCTAGAGCCCGAGGCGACCCTCCGCGAGGCGGTCCCGATCGGTCGGGACCGCCCCGGTCGCTACACTTGGCCTTCGTGGGCGACCTGCGCTACGTCGACGCCGGCGTCGACATCGACGAGGGGAATCGGGCCGTCGCCCTGATCAAGCGCACCGTCGCGTCGACGTTCACCTCCGGCGTCATCGGCGGGCTCGGCTCCTTCAGCGGCCTCTTCGCCCTCGACACCGCCCGCCACCGCGAGCCCGTCCTCGTCGCCAGCGCCGACGGGGTGGGGACGAAGATCAAGATCGCGATCGCCACCGCGACCCACCGTGGGATCGGCACCGACCTCGTCAACCACTGCGTCAACGACATCCTCTGCTGCGGCGCGGAGCCTCTCTTCTTCCTCGACTACTACGCCACCGGCAAGCTGGTGCCGGAGCACCTCGCCGAGGTGGTCGACGGCCTCGCCGCCGCCTGCCGCGACGCGAGCTGCGCGCTGGTGGGCGGTGAGACCGCCGAGATGCCCGGCGTCTACGCCCTCGCCGACTACGACATCGCCGGCTTCATCGTGGGAGCGGTGGAGCGCGACGGCATCGTCGACGGCTCCCGGGTGGAGGCGGGCGACGTGCTCCTGGCCCTGCCCAGCAGCGGGCTGCACACCAACGGCTACTCGCTGGTGCGCCACATCGTGCTCGCCCGCGAGCTGGACTGGGCGGATCCGCTGCCGGGCACGGAGCAGCCGCTCGCCGACCTGCTGCTCGAGCCCCACCGCAGCTACCTGCACGCCGTCACCGAGCTGCGCAACGCGGTCGACGTGCGCGCCCTGGCCCACATCACCGGCGGCGGCCTCATCGAGAACGTGCCGCGCGTCCTCCCCGCCGGGCTCAGCGCCGTCATCGACCGCTCCTCCTGGGAGGTGCCGCCGCTGTTCTCCGCCATCGAGCGGGTCGGCGGGGTCATGCCCGAGGAGATGTGGCGCACCTTCAACATGGGCGTGGGCATGGTGCTGGCGGTGCCGCGCGGGCAGGCCGCCACCGTGTCGAGCGCCGCCGGGCTGCCCGTCTGGCGCATCGGCGAGGTGATCGAGTCCGCCGGCGGTGAGCGCGTCCGCCTCGGATGAGCGCCGTCTGCCGCGTCGCGGTCCTCGCGTCGGGCGCGGGCAGCAATCTCCGGGCCATCCTCGACGCCGCGCAGGCAGAGGGATTCCCCGCCACGGTGGTGCTGGTGGTCAGCAATCGCCGCCAGTGCGGCGCCCTGGAGATGGCCCGCTCGCGCGGCGTCGAGGCGCTGACACTGCCGGTCGGGGACTTCGGCAACGACGCCGTGGTGCGCGACCAGGCGCTGATCGAGGCGCTGCGCGCCGCCGGGGTCGAGCTGGTGGTCTGCGCCGGCTACGAGCGCGTGCTCAGCCTCGACGTTCTCGACGCCTACCCCAACGCCATCCTCAACGTCCACCCCTCCCTGCTGCCCGCCTTCGGGGGCGGGATGAGCGCCGTCGAGGATGCGCTCGCCGCCGGCGTCAAGGTGACCGGGTGCACCGTCCACCTGCTCGCCGCGGGCGCGGTCGACGGCGGCCCCATCGTGTCCCAGGCCGCGGTGGCGGTGGAGGAGGACGACGACGTCGACACGCTCCGCGCCCGTATCCACGAGCAGGAGTGGCGGCTCCTCCCCGAGGCGATCGCGCTCTGGGCGACCGGACGCCTCCGGCCCGACGGCTCGCGGGTGCGCGTGCTGGCCCGGGCACGGCTGCGCGAGGGCGTGGGCTGATGCGTGCGCTGCTGGGTGTCGCCGATCGCACCGGGCTCATCGACCTGGCGCGCGGCCTGCGCGAATGCGGCGTCGAGCTCATCGCCACGGACGGCACCCGCCGCGCTCTCGCCGACGCGGGGATCGAGGCCACCGCGGTCAGCGAGCTGACCGGCTTCCCGGAGATGCTCGGCGGGCGTGTCAAGACGCTGCACCCCGCCGTCCACGCGGGCATCCTCGCCCGCCGCGACAACCCCGAGCACATGGCCCAGCTCGCCGACCACGGCTTCGTTCCCATCGACCTGGTGGTGATCAGCCTCTACCCGTTCGTCGAGACGGTGGCGCGCGGCGCGGAGCACGGCGAGACGATCGAGAACATCGACATCGGCGGTCCCACCATGATCCGCGCCGCCGCCAAGAACAGCCAATCGGTGGCGGTGCTCGTCTCCCCGGAGCAGTACGGCGAGGTGCTCGCCGAGCTGCGCGAGCACGGCGAGATCAGCCAGCTGACGCGCGACCTGCTCGCCGCGCGTGCCTTCGCGCACACCGCCGCGTACGACACCGCCGTCGTCGACTACCTGAGGGGACAGCTCCATGAGCACGCGCCTCCGCCCGAGTACACCACCGGCGGCGCGCTGATATCCGCGCTGCGCTATGGGGAGAACCCCCACCAGCGGGGCGCGCTCTACGCCATCCCCGGAGCTCCCGGCGGGGTCGCCCGTGCGCGCCAGCTGCAGGGCTCATCGCTCAGCTTCACCAACTGGCTCGACGTCGACGCCGCCCGCCGCCTGGCCTGCGAATTCGATGAGCCGGCGGCGTGCATCATCAAGCACACCAACCCCTGCGGGTTCGCCGTCGGCAGCGACATCACCGACGCGTACCGGCGCGCCTTCGAGTGCGATCCCCGCTCCGCGTTCGGCGGCATCGTCGGCCTCAACCGCCCCCTCGACCTGGCCACCGCCGACGAGCTGGCCACGACCTTCCTGGAAGCGGTCGTGGTCCCCGCCATCACCCCCGAGGCGGCGGCGCGGCTGGCCGGCAAGGAGCGCCTCCGCGTGCTCGTCGTCGAACGCCCCTCGTGCGCCGCCCAGCTCGACGTGCGCAGCATCGACGGCGGCCTGCTCGTGCAGACGCTCGACCGAGTCGGCAGCGACCGCGGCGCCATGCGCGTGGCCGGCAGAGCCCAGCCCGACGAGGCCCAGTGGCGCGACCTGCTCGTCGCCTGGCGCGTCTGCCGCCACGTCAAGTCGAACGCCATCGTCATCGTCCGCGACGGCATGGCCGTGGGTGTCGGTGCCGGGCAGATGTCGCGGGTCGAGGCGGCCGAGCTGGCGGTGCAGCGCGCCGGCGACAGGGCCAGGGGCGCGGTGGCGGCCTCGGATGCCTTCTTCCCGATGCCGGACGGCGCCGAGACCCTGGGCCGCGCCGGCGTCGTCGCCGTGATCCAGCCGGGGGGCTCCAAGAAGGACCCCGAGGTGACGGCGGCGGCCGAGGCGCTGGGCATGGCCATGGTCCACACCGGCGAGCGCCACTTCCGGCACTGATCGGGCGTCACACCGATCGGGCCCACTCGCCGGGGTGTGACCCGAGTCGCCCGCACCTCCGGCGTCATCTTCACGAAAGGTGACTGGAGCGATGCTCCAGCAGCGTCCCCGGTGCGTATCAGGAAGTGACCACACCGCAGCCGGGGCGGAGCATCACCAAGCACCAGAGGACCGCCCCAATGTCCGCCCACCAACTGGCAGCGCCGCGAGACACCGACCTGATCGCCCAGGCCGGCCGGGAGATCTGGGAGCGGAGGATGGCGTCGCTGCGCCGCCGCCTCGACGGCTCGCGGATCCGTCGCTGCATCACCGCCATCGACTCGCTCATCAACCACCTCGAGGAGCGCCACCTCACCGGTGAGCGCACCTTCGACCGCCGCCTCCGCCAGCGCCTCTACAGCCTGGAGAGCGAGGTGGGCATGCCCCTGCCGCGCAAGGCGGTGCGGGCCCGCAACACCGTCCGCCTCCACGCCGCCCTGCTCGACTGGCAGGAGACGCTCCTCGACGAGCAGGTGCCGGAGCGCAAGCGCTTTCCCGACGCCCACGACGCCGACTGGTCGACGCCCAACCCCCAGGGCTGGTAGCCGCTCCCAGCCGGCTCCTAGCCGCGCTGCGCGGCGCCTCGCTTGGCCAGCTTGCCCTGGTCCTCGACGCAGTAGCGCGCCGCCGGCATGGCCTCGAGCCGGCCATCGGCGATGGGCTTGCCGCAGACCTCGCAGATCCCGTAGGTGCCCTTCTCGAGACGCTCCAGGGCCGCCTCCACCTCGCGCAGCTCCGCCTCGACGCTCTGCAGGACGCCGAGATCGAGCTCGCGCTCCAGGGTCTCGGTGGCCTGCTCGGCGGGGTGCTGGTCGGCGCTGGAGAGCTCGCGCTGCGCGGACTCGTTGGTCGACGTGCTCAGGCGGGTGGCTGCGTCACGCACCTGGACGAGGCGGGCGCGTTCCGCCAGCAGCCGCTCGCGGGCCTGTTCTGGGTTCATGGTCTCTCCTGGGCTGGGACTGTCCGCGGCGGCGCCACATTGTCTGCGCTGGGACTGGGCGACGCAAGCTATTGAGCCGGTGACAGCCACACCACCGCCAGCGGCGGGACGGTCATCAGCGCCGACTGCTCGAATCCGTGCCAGGCGGTCGGCTCGGTCTCGACCATACCCAGATTGCCCTGCCCGCTGCCACCGTACTCGCGGGCGTCGGTGTTGATCGCCTCGCGCCAGGCCCCGGGCGCGGGCAGGCCGACGCGGAAGCCGTGGTGCACCGCGGGCGAGAAGTTGGCGATGCAGGCCACCCCCGGCCTGCCGCTGGCGTCGAGGCGCACGAAGCTGGCCACGCTCTGGTCGACGTTGCCGGCGTCGATCCAGCGGAAGCCGTCGGCGCTGCCGTCGACCTGCCAGAGCGCCGGGATGCGCTGGTAGGTGTGGTTGAGGTCGGCGACCAGGCGCTGCACGCCGGCGTGGTCGTCCTCGGCGAGGAGGTGCCAGTCCAGCGAGCGGTCGTGGTCCCACTCCGCCCACTGGGCGAACTCGCCCCCCATGAAGAGCAGCTTCTTGCCGGGGTGGGCCCACATCCAGCCGAAGAGGGTGCGCAGGTTGGCGAAGCGCTGCCAGCGGTCGCCGGGGGTCTTGCCGATCAGCGACGCCTTGAGGTGCACCACCTCGTCGTGGGAGAGGGGCAGGATGAAGTTCTCGGCCCACGCGTACCACACCCCGAAGGTGAGCTGCTGGTGGTGGTAGCGGCGGAAGACGGGGTCCTTGCTGATGTAGTCGAGGGTGTCGTGCATCCAGCCCATGTTCCATTTGAAGGTGAACCCCAGGCCGCCGTTGGACACCGGTCGCGACACCCCCGGCCACGCCGTCGACTCCTCGGCGATGGTCATCACCCCGGGGTGGCGGTCGTGCACCTGCTCGTTGAACTCGCGGAGGAAGGCGATGGCCTCGAGGTTCTCGCGGCCGCCGAACCGGTTGGGCAGCCATTCGCCCGCCTTGCGCGAGTAGTCGAGGTAGAGCATCGACGCCACCGCGTCGACCCGGAGCCCGTCGATGTGGTACTCCTCGATCCAGAAGAGCGCGTTGGCCACCAGGAAGTTGCGCACCTCGTTGCGCCCGAAGTTGAAGACCAGCGTCCCCCAGTCGGGCTGGGCACCGCGGCGCGGGTCGGCGTGCTCGTAGAGCGCGGTGCCGTCGAAGCGGCCCAGCGCCCACTGGTCGCGCGGGAAGTGCGCCGGCACCCAGTCGACGATCACCCCGATGCCCTGCTGATGGAGGTGATCGACGAACCAGCGCAGGTCGTCGGGCGACCCGTAGCGCGAGGTGGGGGCGAAGTAGCTGCTCACCTGGTATCCCCAGGAGCCGCCGAAGGGATGCTCGGCGATGGGGAGCAGCTCCACGTGCGTGAACCCGAGGCGCAGGCAGTGGTCGGCGAGCTGTTCGGCCAGCTCCCGGTAGCCGAGCACCTCGCCGTGCTCGCCGCGCCGCCACGATCCGAGGTGCACCTCGTAGGTCGACAGCGGGGCTGTGGTGGGATCGGCGGCGGCACGCCGTCTGATCCACTCGGCGTCCGCCCAGGCATGGGCCGCCTCGGTGACCACGCTCGCCGTGGCCGGGGGCTCCTCCGCGGCGCGGGCCATGGGGTCGGCCTTGAGGACCTCCTCGGAGTCGGCGCCGATGACCCGGAACTTGTAGCGCAGCCCGGCCCCCACGTTGGGGATGAAGACCTCCCACACCCCGCTGCTGCCCAGGGAGCGCATCGGCAGGGTTCGCCCGTCCCAGCCGTTGGCGTCGCTGACCAGCGCCACGCCCCGGGCGTTGGGTGCCCAGACCGAGAACGCCGTGCCGGGCACGCCCTGGTGCTCGATGACCCGCGCCCCCAGCCGCTCCCAGAGGCGGCGGTGGGTGCCCTCGCCGATGAGGTGGAGGTCGAGATCGCCGATGGTGGGCAGGAACCTGTAGGGGTCGTCCACCTCCCACTCGTGGTCGCCGGTGCGGTAGCGCAGCCGGTAGCCGGGCAGGTCGGCCGTGGGCACCACGGCCTCGAAGATGCCGGCGTCGTCGATCCTGCGCATCGGCACCACCCCGCCGGGGTGGGCCACGGCCACGGAGATGGCGTCGGGATGGAGGGCGCGCACCACGGTGGCCCCGCCCGCGGGGTGGGGGCCGAGGATGCGGTGGGGATCGCGATGGGTGCCCGCAGCCAGCGCGAAGAGCTCGTCGGCGCGGGGGGTGGTGCCGGGGGTGACGCTCACGGGGTCGCCTCGAGCAGGAAGCCGAGCGGCACCGACACCCAGTGGGGGCGGTGGGCGAGCTCGTAGCCGACCTCGTACACCGCCTTCTGGATCTCGAAGGCGCGCCGCAGGGTGAGCGCCGCGCCCGCGTCGGGAAGCAGGGGGGTGCCCGCGGTGGCCTCCACGTACGCCGCCCAGAACGCCTCCCGGTTGGCGTTCGCCCAGCTCCGCCCGTGGGCGGCCAGGTGCGCCCAGATGGGGTCGGTGGCGGGGATGCGCTCGAGCAGCGCGACGGAGGCCGCGTAGTCGAACGAGCGCAGCATCCCGGCGACGTCGCGGAGCGGCGAATGGCGGCGGCGGCGGTGCTCGACCGACCGCCTCGGCTCGCCCTCGAAGTCGAGCACCGTCCAGCCGGAGTCGGTGCGCAGCACCTGGCCGAGGTGGTAGTCGCCGTGGATGCGGATGGCCAGCCCCGGCGCCTCCAGCGTGCGGATCGCGGAGATCCGCGACTCCAGAGCGGGGCGGGTGCGGCTCAGCCCCTCGACGGCCTCGCCGCCGGAGGCGAGCAGCGCGTCGAGGTCGGCGAGCATCTCCTCCGCCCAGGCCGCGAGGACGTCGCCGGTGATGGGCTGGGGCGCCAGGTCCACACCGCCGGCGCCGGCCAGGGCGAGGTGCATCTTCGCCGTCATCTCACCGAGCCGGGCGGCGTCGGGGGTGAAGCTGCCGCCCGCCTCCTCGACGGTCCGGACCCGCTCGGCGGCGTCGCCGGGGTCGTGCTCCTCGGCGTCCGCGTAGAGGTCCCGCAGCGAGGTCAGCGCCAGCGTCCACCCCTCGGTGCCGTTGTGGAGGTAGGCCTGGGCGAGCGCCAGGAGCGCGCCGTGGGGCTGGTCCTGGCGCTGGTAGTCGAGCCACGCCTGGGGCGGGGCCACATGATCGAAGCCTGCGGCCAGCAGCGCGCGGGTCATCTCCAGCTCCACAGAGGGCTCGAAGATCACCTTGCGCATCACCTTGAGGAGGTGCTCGCCGCCGACCACCAGCGAGGTGTTGGACTGCTCGCGCACCAGCGGGCTGATCTCGGTGACGGAGCCGTCGAGCCCACTCCCACCGGGGACCAGGCGTCCCGCCTGGAGCTCGACTGTGGCGCCGCCCGCGATCAGCCGCCACAGCGGGGCGGCGGTGCGCGCGTCGGCGAGGGCGTCGAAGATCAGCGTGCTGTCGTCCTGGAGGATGACGGCGGCGGGGTCGCTGGGGCGCAGGCCCTGCGGGGAGCCGAGCGCCAGAGGCAGGTTGTAGCGAACGTCGCTGCCGTCCTCGTGCTCGGCTCTGACGATGCACACGACCACGAGCACCTCGTCCTCGGCGATGGGGGTGAGCTCCTCGCAGTGCACGCTGCGCAGCGCCGGTCCGCCCCCGTACCAGCGCTGCAGGGGCAGCCATGCCTGGAGCGCCTCCTCGAGCATGGCGCGCACCCAGTCGACGTTGACGGACACGCTCATTCCCCCGGCTCCTCGACGGTGAACCAGTAGAAGCTGTGCGGCGCCAGGGTGAGCAGGTAGGGCAGCTCGCCGATCCTGGGGAAGTGGACGTGGCCGAGCATCTCCACCGGGATGCGGCCCTCGAAGCGGCGCAGGTCGAGCTCCACCGGCTGCGCGAAGCGCGAGAGGTTGTTGACGCAGAGCACGATGTGATCGTCGAGAGAGCGCAGGAACGCGAACACCGACGGGTTGGCGGCGTCGAGCGCCTCGAAGCTGCCCTCGCCGAACACCGCCCAGCGCTTGCGCACCCCGATGAAGCGCCGCATCCAGTGGAGCAGAGATGACTCGTTGCGCATCTGCGCCTCGACGTTGACCGCGGAGAAGCCGTACACGGGGTCCATGAGCGGGGGCAGGTAGAGCTGCGCGAAGTCGCTGCGGCTGAAGCCGCCGTTGCGGTCGCCGTTCCACTGCATGGGGGTGCGCACCCCGTCGCGGTCACCGAGGTAGATGTTGTCGCCCATGCCGATCTCGTCGCCGTAGTAGAGGATGGGGGAGCCCGGCAGCGAGAGCAGCAGGCCGCAGAACAGCTCCATCTGGCGCCGCCCGTTGCTGAGCAGCGGCGCCAGGCGGCGGCGGATGCCGAGGTTGAGCTTCATGCGCGGGTCCGACGCGTACTCGCCCCACATGTAGTCGCGCTCGTCGTCGGTGACCATCTCCAGGGTGAGCTCGTCGTGGTTGCGCAGGAAGAGCCCCCACTGCGCCGTGGAGGGGATGTGCGGGGTGCGCTCCAGGATCTCGGTGATGGGGTAGCGCTGCTCGCGGCGCAGCGACATGAACATGCGCGGCATCAGCGGGAAGTGGAAGCACATGTGGCACTCGGGCTTCTCCTCGGTGCCGAAGTAGTCGATGACGTCCTCCGGCCACTGGTTGGCCTCGGCGAGCAGCACCTTGTCGCTGTACTCCCTGTCGACGGTGGCGCGCACCTCGGCGAGGAACTCGTGGGTCTCGGGGAGGTTCTCGGAGCTGGTGCCCTCGCGCGCGAACAGGTAGGGAACCGCGTCGAGCCGGAACCCGTCCATGCCCAGGTCCAGCCAGAAGCGCATCACGTTGAGGATCTCGGCGCGCACCTCCGGGTTGTCGTAGTTGAGGTCGGGCTGGTGGCTGAAGAAGCGATGCCAGTAGTAGGCGCCGGCCTGCTCGTCCCAGGTCCAGTTCGACGTCTCCGCGTCGACGAAGATGATCCGCGCATCCTGGTAGCGCTGCTTGCTCTCCGACCACATGTACCAGTCGTGGTAGGGGTTGTCGGGCGAGGAGCGCGCCTGCTGGAACCAGGGATGCTGATCGCTGGTGTGGTTGATGACCAGGTCCATGATCACGCGCATGCCCCGACCGTGGGCCTTGGCGACGAGCTCGCGGACCTCGTCGACGTTGCCGTACTCGGGGTGGACGTCGTAGTAGTCGCTGATGTCGTAGCCACCGTCGCGCATCGGGCTCTTGTTGAACGGCAGCAGCCAGAT
The DNA here is from genome assembly GCA_035552595.1 of Candidatus Dormiibacterota bacterium. Lineage (GTDB taxonomy): Bacteria > Chloroflexota > Dormibacteria > Aeolococcales > Aeolococcaceae > Aeolococcus. The sequence goes on along the minus strand of DASZKZ010000039.1, from coordinate 3,684 downwards.
GCAATCGACGCCGAGCCACTCCAGGTAGTCGAGGCGGTCGATGAGGCCGCGGAAGTCGCCGACCCCGTCGCCGTTGCTGTCGGCGAAGGCGCGCACCAGCAGCTCGTAGTACACCGCCCGCTTGAACCAGAGCCTGTCGGACTCGGGCAGCGGGTGAGCGGCGTGGTGAGCGGCGGGGATGGGGTCGGGCTCCAGGGGCGGTGCCACCGGCACCGCGCGGCTGCGTCCGATGGTGGTCACGCCTGGGCTCGCAGGTGGAGGACGTGGGCGGGCTGCACGGCGGGATCGAGGCGCACGTAGTTGGCCGGTCCCCACCACGTGTAGGTGGCCCCGGTCAGCTCGTCGTGCGCCGTGAACGGTGCGTCACGCGGGATGCCCAGCGCCTCGAGGTCGAGCCAGGTGGTCGACTCGTGGGCCGAGCGAGGATCGAGGTTGACGATGAGGAGGAGCACGTCGCCGCCATCGTCGCTCATCCGCGAGACGCAAAGCATGTGTTCGCCGTCGATGTGGTGCACGCGCAGCGTGCGCAGCAGGCCGATCGCTTGGGCGTGGCGGCGGCGGATTCCGTTGAGCTGGGCGACCATGGGCGCCAGCGAACGAGGGTCGTTCCAGTCGCGCGCGCGCAGCTGGTACTTCTCGGAGTTGAGGTACTCCTCGCTGCCCTCGCGGACCGCGAGGTTCTCGCAGAGCTCGTAGCCGCTGTACATCCCCCAGGACGGCGCCGTCAGAGCAGCGAGCACCAGGCGCAGCCGGAACGCGGCGGGCCCGCCGCGCTGCAGGAACTCGTGGAGGATGTCCGGGGTGTTGACCCAGAAGTTGGGCCGGAAGTAGTCGGCCATCTCCGTTGCGGAGAGCTCGGTGAGGTACTCGGTGAGCTCGACCTTGGTGCTGCGCCAGGTGAAGTACGTGTACGACTGGGTGAAGCCGATCTTGGCGAGCCGCCGCATCACCGCCGGGCGGGTGAACGCCTCGGCGAGCAGGATGACCTCGGGATGGTCGCGATGGAGATGCGCGATCAGCCACTCCCAGAAGGCGATCGGCTTGGTGTGAGGGTTGTCGACGCGGAAGATGCGCACGCCGCGCGCGATCCAGAAGTCCATGACGTCGCGCAGCGCGTCCCAGAGCGCCACCCGGTCCTCGGTGTCGAAGTTGATGGGGAAGATGTCCTGGTAGCGCTTGGGGGGGTTCTCCGCGTAGCGGATGCTGCCGTCGGGGCGGTGCCGGAACCAGTCGGGGTGCTCGGTCACCCAGGGATGGTCGGGGCTGCACTGCAGCGCGTAGTCGAGCGCCACCTCGAGGCCGGCGCTGCGGGCGGCAGCCAGAAAGGCGTCGAAGTCGGCGAGCGTGCCCAGATCGGGATGGACGGCGGTGTGGCCGCCGCTGCCGGCCCCGATCGCCCAGGGGCTGCCGGGGTCCTCGGGGGTGGCGGTGAGGCTGTTGTTCGAGCCCTTGCGGTGGGTGATCCCGATGGGGTGGATGGGGGGCAGGTAGACGATGTCGAAGCCCATCTGCGCGATCCCCGGCAGGCGGGCCCGCGCGCTGCGCAGCGTTCCGGGGGTTCCGGGGGTGGCGCCCTCGGAGCGGGGGAAGAACTCGTACCAGGCGGAGCGCGCCCCCAGCTCCCGATCGACCCAGAGCGGGAACGGCCCCACCAGGGTGGCCGCAGCGCGGTCCACGGTGCGCCGCATCAGCGCCACCGCCGCCGCGCGGCCCGCGGCGGTGACCCGCACGGCCATCTCGCGATCGGCTCGCAGCGCCGCGGTGAGGGCGGCCAGGGAACGGCGGTCGGCGGCGCCGACGGCGCGGGACGCCCGGCGCTCCGCCATCAGTGCCCCCTCCTCCAACTCCAGGGCCACATCCTGGCCGGCGTCGCAGCGCAGGCGCAGGTCGCGCAGCCAGCTGCCGTAGTCGTCGGGCACCGCCAGGACCTCGAAGCTCCAGGCACCGACCCGGGCGAGCTCGAGATGGGCCGTGAAGAGGTCGTTGCCGGCCTCGTCCATGGGCAGCTCGCGCCAGCCCGCGGGGGCCCGTCCCGCGGCGGGGTTGGCCGCCGCCCGCGGGGGACCGTGGCGCACCCAGGCGTGCAGCCTGTCGGGGCCGTCGAGGATGGCGATGGCGCTGACCAGCAGGGGCAGGCCGGTCGCCGCCTTGGCCGCCAGCTCGCCGCAGCTCACCACCGGGCGCACGTCCTCGATCACCACCCGTCCCACCGTTCGGGGCACGCCTGTCCTCCAGAAGAAGGCCTGTCCGCAGCGCCGGTCGCGGCGCGGGACCAGCCTAGCGGCGTGTGCTCAAATCGCGCCTGTTGACCGCCATCCCGCCACGCCTTCGAGCCTCCGGCCGCGCCTTCATCGCGGTTGCGCACAACCGCAACCTGGTGCGCCTGCAGCTGTCCTTCGGGGCCGGGTGGACGGCGGAGTGGACCTTCACGGTCGCCCTCGGTGTGATCGCGTTCCGCCAGGGTGGCGTGGCCGCGGTGGGTCTGGTCAGCTTCCTGCGATTGGCGCCTCCAGCGCTGATCGCGCCCCTGACGAGCACGCTCGCCGACCGCTTCCGCCGCGAACGGGTGCTGATCTGGTCCGGCTACGGCCGCGCCGCCGCGACCGCCGCGGCCGCCCTCGTGCTCGTCAGCAACGGCCCCATCGCCGCCACCTATGGGCTTGCGGTCCTCGCCTCCTGCGCCTTCGTCGTCTTCCGCGCCGCCAACTCCGCCTTGATGCCCTCGCTGTGCGGCACCCCGCTGGAGCTGATCAGCGCGACGGCGTCACGCGGCCTGGTGGACTCCGTCAGCACCCTGCTCGGCCCGCTGATCGCCGCCCTCCTGCTGGGCATCGCCGGCCCCGCCGCCGCCTTCGCCGCCGTAGCGGCCCTGTCGCTGTCGTCGGCGGTGCTGCTGATGGCGCTGGCCTATGAGCCGCCCCCGCGCGCCGCGCCGCCACCGCTGCGCGAGCTGGTTGGCGAGGCGGCCGACGGCTTCCGCGCGCTGCGGCGGTTCCGCGACGCGGGGTTCCTCATCTCGCTGACGCTCGTTCAGATCTTCACGCGAGGGTGCCTCACCGTCTTCCTGGTGGTGATCGCGTTCGACCTGGTCGGCAGCGGCCAGGTGGGCGTGGGGGTGCTGACGGCGGCGGTCGGCGCCGGCGCCACCGTGGGGTCGCTGGGTGCGTTGATGCTGGTCAGCGGCCGCCGGCTTGCTGTGATCCAGGGCATCGGGGTGGCGCTCTGGGGCCTCCCTCTGGCCCTGAGTGGGGCGCTGCCCGATGCGCCGCTGATCTTCGGGCTGCTGGGCGTCGTCGGCGTCGGCAACGCCCTCGTCGACGTGGGGCTGTTCGCCCTGCTGGCGCGGCTCGTGCCCGAGATGCTCCTGGGGCGGCTGTACGGCGCCATGGAGAGCCTGGCCTCGGCGACGCTGGCGCTGGGGTCGCTGATCACCCCGCTGGTCATCGCGGTTGCCGGCCTGCGCGGCGCCCTGGTCGTGCTCGGGCTGATCGCCCCGGCGGCGGTCGTGCTCGGCTGGCGCCGGCTGCGCCGCATCGACCGCTCGGTGGTGCACCGCGACCACGAGATCGCCGTCCTCCAGAGGGTGGGCATGCTGGAGCCGCTGCCGATGCCGATGATCGACAACCTCGCGGCCCATCTCGCCACGAGCTTCGTCGCCGCGGGCGCTGACGTCGTGCGCCAGGG
>DASZKZ010000038.1:0-7600 GCA_035552595.1 Candidatus Dormiibacterota bacterium | reverse complement strand
TCAGAACTCGGCGGCCAGCTCGCGCAGCCGTCGCAGGGTCGCCCTCACAGCACGCCGCTGGGCACGAGCGAGGAGGGCGCGGTCGACCAGTCCTGTTGCCCGGACCATGACGCCGAGGGCGGTGGTCGCATCGCTCCTGAGCGTGACGACGCTGCCATGCCCGGCGCGTTCGACGGCGAGGCCGGTGCGCACCGCCGGCCCCTCGTCCTCGGTCGCCGTTGCCAAGTACCGGGGCGGATCCAGCTCAACGACCCGCGCGCGCAGTGTGCGCTCGCCGCGGCCATCGCGCACACGGGTGAGAATCTCAGAGCCCTCGCGAGGCGGATGTGGGTAGCACCGCCGATCGACGACGCCACGTGACGGGTCCGAGTCGGTGAGCAGTCGCACGCAGGCGCGGAAGGCACTCTCCGGGGGAAGGTCGAGATCGATCCGGCGGATGAGGGTCGCCATGGCAAGACCAGGGTAGTGCGATACCTTCCTCGCCCGCGGATCCCGGTCCACAGCGATGGCGGCACAATCGCTGACGCCGACTGGTCGTCCCTAAAGCCACGCTTCGAGGGCATCCTTCCGGAGGTTCAAAGGTCCGCGTGGCCCAGGCCGCGTGGCCGAGAAGGTCGGTGACGGTGACACCAGAATACCGCCGAAACAACGGCGCTCGATCCGAGCCAGGCAGTTGGACATTCCCACTGCCCTCCGCTCTCCATGCTTGGGCCGGCGAGCCCGCTGGTCACATCGCCCGCGGATCAGGTGCGGACCTCGGGAGCCGCGGCGCCGGGCGAGGCAGTTCAGGCGCCCGTCCAGCCTGTGTTCACGAGCCGCTCCAAATCGCGGGCGACGCCGGCTGATGGCATTCCTTGGAAGAACAGAATGTGGGCGAGGTTGTCGGGCGTGTAGGCGATGATCTGGGCAGCGTGGTCGACGTAGTAGTTGCTGCCAGGAGCGGCGAGCTCGGCCGATGCCAGCGACACACGCGCCTGCGCCTGTGCCAGATCGACCTGAGCCTTGTCACCGGTGAGCCCGGTGAAGCCTTCGTGGAAGTTGCCCAGCCAGCTCGCCAGCACGGCGGGCGTGTCGCGCGCGGGATCGGTTGTGACGAAGACGACGGCAATGTGGCTCCGCACGCCAGCGGGCATCTGCTTCAGGGCGAACGCCAGCAGTGCCATGTTCTCCGGGCAGATGTCCGGGCAATGGGTGTAGCCGAAGTAGAGCAGGGTCACCTTGCCGTCGCTGTCGCGCTGGAAGTCGAACGTACTACCGTTCTGATCTGTGAGGGTGAACTCGGGCTTGACCAATGGCTTGACGACCTCGGCCCCCGTCCAGTGATATGGCGCCGACGAGTGTGCTCGAGTGGCTCCTGCGCCGCAGCCGGTGAGCACAGCGGCGGATAGCAAGGCAGCGAGTGTCCCTCGGACAAGGACGCGCGGCGGCACAATCATGGTGTGGGCTCCTTGGCCGTGTGATGCCGATCATTGGTGACGCCGACGATGCGTTCAGCGAGACCATCTGCTTCTTCGGTGGGGACCACCAGGGTGAGGTGGTCGCCTCGCAGCAGTGTCGTCTCGCCCGTCGGCACTTCAACCGTTCCGTTGCGGCGCACGGCCACAACGAGTGAACGCGGGGGCCAGTTGACCTCGGCGACGCGACATCCCACCGGTGGGCCGTCCCCGCTCAGCTCGAGCTCGACGATCCGGTAATCCTTCAACTCGGGGAGTGCCGGCTCTGGTGGAGACGTTATCGCCACCGCAGCGGCGGGCCGCGACGGTGCGCCCATCGACCTGGCTCGTGCCACGCTGCGCTCGAGCTGTGCGTTGTATGCGACCAGGAGATCGCGGTGTGTCAGCCAGCCCGCGACGGTGTGGCTGTTCGCATCAAGGACGGGCAGTGCCGATCGCTCCTGCTGGATCAACTGCCGCAGCGCGTGCTCGAGATCGGTGTCGGGAGCAACGCTGGTCGGCATCTCGGCCAGGTCGGCGGCGGTGACGTCGATGGCGTTGTCGCGCATCGAGGCCTCCACCTGCCGGGCGGTGACGATGCCTCGATATGTGCCGTCCCCATCGATGACCGGCAGCGCGCTGACGTCTCGCTGGGCGAAGCGGTGGATGATGTCGTTGAGCGGGCTCTCCGACGAGAGCGGTTCGGGCATCGGCTGCATCGCGTCGCGGACGTGCAGCACCTGCATCAGGTTGGCGCCGCGACCGCGAAAGAGGTCGATGCCGCGGCGGCGCAGCTTGAGCGTGTAGATGGTGTCCTTGGACAGCAGGTTGCTCAGCGCGGCGGAGATCACGATGGCGATCATCAGCGGCAGGATGATCGTGTAGTCGCCGGTGAGCTCGAAGATGATGATCACGGCGGTGATGGGTGCCCGCGCCGCGCCGGCGAACACGGCTCCCATGCCCACCAATCCGTAGGCCCCGGCGGGGGCGACGGCGCCGTGGAACAACGTGCTCGCCACCTGGCCGAAACCAGTCCCGAGCATCGCGCCCATGAACAGCGACGGCGCGAAGACCCCACCGGAACCGCCGATGCCGATAGTGAGGCTGGTGGCGATCATCTTGCCCGCCAGTAGCGCCACAAGCAGCCAGAGAACCACGGTTCCCCTCACCGCGTGCTCGATCACCGGGTAGCCCACGCCATACAGTTCCGGCAGCGCGAGCAGCACGAGTCCGAGGAGCACGCCACCAGCAGCCGGACGCAACCATTCCGGCCCGTGCCACAGGCGGTCGATGACATCCTCGGTGCCATAGAGCACTCGGATGAACGCGATGCCGGCGAGCCCTCCGAGGACACCGAGCAGGGCATAGAGCCCGTACTCCCAGTTGGACGCGATGTGGAAGGTGGGGAGGACGAGAAACGGCTGACTGCCGAAGGCGGCCCGGCCGATGATGTCGGCGGTGACTGAGGCCAGCACCACGGCGCCGAACGACTCCACCGCGAAGTCCTGGAGGATCAGCTCGAGGGCGAAGAACACGCCCGCGATGGGTGCGTTGAACGTCGCCGAGATGCCCCCTGCAGCACCGCACGCGACGAGAAGACGCAGGCGCGACTCGGGCACCCGCAGCAGTTGACCGATGCTCGACCCGAGCGCGGAGCCGATCTGCACGATGGGTCCTTCCCGCCCCACCGAGCCGCCGGAACCGATGCAGAGCGCCGAGGCCAGCGCCTTCACCACGGCCACCTGGGGACGGATCCGGCCGCCGCGCTCGGCGACGGCGAGCATGACCTCGGGCACGCCATGGCCACGCGCCTCCTTGGCGAAGCGCTGGATCACCGGCCCGTAGATGAGCCCGCCCACCACCGGCGCCAGCACCACGAACCACATTCCCAGAAACGGCACCAGCGGGTTGGCCGCATGCCCTGCGGCGCTGTAGTCGGCGTGGCCGGTGAAGAGCTGCGTGAACCACCCGATGAGCGCGCGGAAGAATACAGCCCCCAGGCCGGCGCCCGCGCCGACCGCCAGCGCCACCGCAAACACCCCGGCAGCCGTGCCGTGCAGCCAGTCGAAGGCACGCCGTCCGAACTGCTCGGCGAGCAGCGCGCGCCGAGCAGCGCGGATCACGACGTCTCGGGACCGAGCCCGCCGAAGACGGCGGCCAGCACGCGCGTGATGTTGGTCCAGCGGAAGCCGGATGGGTCGAGGGAGCTGTGCAGCGTGAGGCCGTCGCCGAGGGCCAGCAGCACCGAGGCGAAGGCATTGGCGGGAATCGGCGCCAGCTCCCCAGTGGCGACGGCGCCCTCGATCCAGCCGCGCAGCACGGCCCGGCGGCGCTGCACTGCGGCGACCACGCGATCGCGGATCAGGGGCTCGGTCAGGATCGCCGCCCACAGATCGGAGCGGAGCTGCACCCCCGAGGGATCCGCTCCGCGTTCGCACATCTCTCGAGCGAAGCTGCGCAGCCGCGCCACATTGGAGACGTCGCGGCGGCCCAGATCATCGAGGACTGCGTCGAGCCCGGCAGCGTCCTCCTCGAGGAGGGCGACGAGCAGATCTTGCTTCGACGTGAAGTACCCATAGAAGGCGCCCTTGCTCACCTGGGCTTCGGCACAGACCTCGTCCACGGTCATGTCGCGGTAGCCCCTGCGCCCGGCGCAGCGCCAGGCGGCGTCGATCAGCTGCTGGCGGCGCTCCGATCGGACCGCTGTGGAGATCTTCGGCACGGCGAAGATGCTATCATAAGAAAAACTGACCCGTCAGTTTGGGAAAACGACTAACGCCCGGCACCATGGCAGTCGACCCCTACGCCAACCCCCGTGAGCGGCGGCACCGGCTCGCCGAGGTGTCCCGGCGCAGCTTCCTGCTGCTCCTTGGTGGCTTGGGGGCGCTGGGCGCGACGGTGTTCGCCGGTATCGAGACGCTGAAGTTCATGTTCCCGAATACGACTGCCGAGGCGCCTTTGAGGTTCAAGGCAAGCGTGCGCCCCGAGCAGGTCACCGTCGACAACCCCTACATGGACTACGCGCACCGCACCGGGATCATCCGTGACGACGCCGGCTTCTACGCGGTGGAGCTGGTCTGCACCCACCTCGGCTGCACACCGAACTACGTCAGCAACGTCACCTCAGGGTCGGGCGTGCCCGACACCGTCGCCGACGTCCATGGCGTGCGCAAAGCCGCGGAGCGGATCCCCAACGGCTGGGCCTGCCCCTGTCACGGTAGCCGCTACTTCATCGACTCCACGAACTTCTACGGACCGGCCCCGCGACCGATGGATTGGTACGACATCCAGTACGCACCCGACGGCTCCTTCGTCGTCGATCGGGCAATCCTGGTGGTGTCGCGCGGGGCGGGTGACACGACCACCCCGCTCTGGCGTCTGGATCCCGTGACCAAGAAGGACAACGGCAAGACCTACGGAGTATGAGATGTCACCAGCGCGACGACGCGTCCTCGAGCTCGTTCTGGGTTGCTGCGCGGTCATTGCCGCCCTCGCAGCATGCGGCAACGGCCCGGCCGGCACGCCGAGCGCGAGCGGCGGCCGGACCCTGGGCGCGGCAGGAGTCAGTCTCGGAACCGCCGCGGTGCACATCGCCGCCACCGATCAGCTGCAGTTCTCGCCGTCGACGCAGACGGCGCACGTGGGCGACATCGTGCAGTGGACGAACACAGGCACGGTGCCGCACACGGTGACCTTCGACAATCAGGCCTATCTGAGCGATCCCACCCTCGCCCCTGGTGCCACCTGGGAGGTCAAGTTCACGCAGCCCGGAACCTACCCGTACCGCTGCCTCTTCCATCAGCCGGGGATGGACGGCACGCTGGTGGTCAAGTAGCTGGGGGTCGCATCACCACCGCGCAGCGCCGCGCACCACCAATGCGAGAACGCCTGAGAGCCTCCTCTCGCAACACACTCTTGATGATCTACGGTGGCGTCCCAGATGACGTGGCCTGCCCGACTTGCAACCGTTGCTGCGCTGACCGCGCTCATGGGATCGCTCATACCCGTCACGGCCTCGGCGCATTCTCTGCTCGTCTCCTCTGACCCGTCCGCCGGGCAAAGGCTGGCAACCGGCCCCGGCGTCGTGGTGCTCGAGTTCGACGAGCCTCTCAACACGAGCCTGTCGACCGCATCGGTGACCGACCCGACGGGACATCAATGGCGCGGCATGGTGACCGGCAGCCTCGAGATCCGCATCTCAGTGCAGACCAACGTGCAGGGCACCTATGCGGTGGACTGGACGTCGGTCAGCCTCGACGACGGTCATCACATCAGCGGCAGCTTCACCTTCGACGTGGGTGGCAGCCCGGCTGCGCCGGAGGCGGGAGCATCGACGGTTCAAACTGCGCCGCAGGTGTCCGACGTTCTCCTGGGCATCGGCAGGTGGGTGGAGGCGTTGGCGCTGCTGGCGCTGCTGGGCCAGCTGCTGCTCCGGCTGCTGGCCCAGCGTCTGCCACAACTCCCCTGGGTGCGCGCGCATCTCGCCCTGGCCCCGGCAGCGCTGGCATTCGGCCTCATCGTGGTCGTAGCCGGTGCCGCGGTGGCCAGCGGAGGGCTGTCGGGCGCCGGCTTTCTCGCCTTCTTCACGGCGATTCCGTCGGGCCCCGCCAGGCTGGCTCGGCTCGTCTTCGAAGGCCTGGCGACGATCGCCGCTTGGCGCGGCTCCGCTACCATCTGGCTGTGGACGGGCGGCGCCCTGGGCGCCGTGGCGGCGTCTGGACACGCGGCAGCCGTGACGCCGGCCTGGTGGGGCATCACCATCGACAGCGTGCATCTGGGTGCCGCCGGACTGTGGGCCGGTGGCATCAGCGCCCTCGCTACGCAACGTCCGCCGGGTGGATGGCGCTCCATCGAGGCACGCCGGCTGCTGGTGCGCTTCTCCCCGGTCGCGCTCGCCGCGTTCGCGATCACCGTCGCTGCGGGGGTCCTCGACGCTGTGCTGCAGCTGGGCTCGTTGGCCGCCCTGGTCGGCACCCCCTACGGGCGTGTCCTGCTGGCCAAGATGGCGCTGATCGGGACCATGCTACCGCTCTCGTTCATCGCGTGGCGGCGGCGGCGCCCCCGTCCCCGCTTCGAGACGGCCATCGCCGCCTGCGTCGTCGCTGCGGCCGCTCTGCTCGCCTCGTTTCCCTCACCACCAACGGAGGCAGCGCAGCAGGCAGCGCAGCGGGCCGCGGCGACGCCGTCACAGGGTCTGCCCGGAAGCGGTGACGTCACCCTCGCAGCCGGGGCTGGGACCGTGCTCGTCGGGGTGAGCCTCGAGCCCGGCCGACCCGGTGCCAACCGCGTTCTCGTCTACCTCGGCCCTGTCGCCGGCAGCCGGGCTGCGGCCGCGCTGCTCGTCCACGCCACCGCGGGAGGCGTCACCCGGCCGATGCAGCGTTGCGGTGCGACGTGTCGCGAGGCGACGTTCACACTGCGGGGCGGGGAGGCGCTGAACATCGACGTGCTCGGCAATACGGGCGGGCGCGCGAGGTTCACCATCCCGCAGCTGCCCGCTCCCGCCGGAGCGGCCCAGCTTGCGCTGATGCAGGATCGCATGCACCAGCTCTCCTCGTACCACGTGGCCGAAACGCTCTCCTCCGGTGTCGTCATCATCTCCAGCGACTACGCGTCAGTGGCGCCCAACCGGAGCGTGTTCGCGGTCAACGGGCTCACCGACGAGATCTGGATCGGCACGACGGAGTGGACCAGACAGAGTGCATCGCAGACCTGGCAGGCGGCCGTGAACTTGCCGGCGAACAAGGTGCCGTCCTTCGTGTGGGACTACTTCGAGCCGCTCGTCGATGCACATATTGTCGGCCACGAAGATCTCCATGGAGTTCGCACCACCGTGGTCTCCGCGTTCGGCATGCGCGCCGGCACTGCGCTCTGGTTTCGCTTCTGGATCGATGGGGGCGGGCTCGTGCACCAGTTGTACATGGATGCCACCGGACACTTCATGGTCGACAGATATGTCAGCTACAACACTTCGACCTCGATCAACCCGCCACCGTAAGCCGGGCCTATCCGGCCTTTCCGACTGCGACTATCGCCAAGGAGAACATCGAGATGCCTACACTGGCCTTCCGCCGCCGAGGCGTGGCGCTCTTCGGGTCATCGGCCGCAAGCCTCCTCCTCGCCAGCGCGTGCGGGTCTGCCCCAGTGACGTCCGTTTCACTCGCCAC
>DASZKZ010000037.1:0-12316 GCA_035552595.1 Candidatus Dormiibacterota bacterium | reverse complement strand
CGCGAATCGGCCAGCTGATCATCAACGCCCATTGGAAGCGGCGTCGTCAGCTAGAAACGGTGCCACCCGCCCAAGCTCGGAGCGCCTCGACGCCTAGGGTGTTGACCACCATCACCGGATCTGCGCCACACTCCACCGCTCGCTCACAGCCATTGATCTGCCACTCGAGCTGACCCGGAGCGTGGGCGTCGGTGTCAATAGCCAAGCGGCAGCCGGCGTTGATCGCCTGACGCAGGAGGCGTCGTGGTGGATCGAGCCGTTCCGGACGCGAGTTCACCTCAACCGCGACGTCGTTCTCGCAGCATGCGGTGAACACGCGGTCGGCGTCGAACGTGGACTCGGGGCGTCCGCGTCCGACGACGATACGGCCCGTGCAATGGCCGAGGATGTCTGTGTTCGGATCGCAGATGGCCGCAACCATTCTCGGTGTCATGTCAGCCGAGGGCATGCGGAGCTTGGAGTGCACACTCGCAACCACGACGTCGAGCTGCGCGAGAAGGCCAGGGTCCTGGTCCAATGTTCCGTCCTCGAGGATGTCGACCTCGATGCCGGTGAGGATGCGGAATGGAGCGAGCCCCTCATTGAGCACACGCACGACCTCGAGCTGCCGCACGAGTCGCTCAGCGCTCAGCCCGCGGGCGACCGTGAGCCGTGGCGAGTGGTCTGTCAGCACGATGTACTCGTGCCCGAGCGCTCGGGCGGTCATGGCCATCTCATCGATCGGGCTGCCGCCGTCGGACCAGTCCGAATGTGTGTGGCAATCGCCGCGCAGCTCCGCCCGAAGCGCCTGAGCGCCGGCGTCGATCCTCCGGTCCTCGACGGACTCGAGCTTGCGCAGGTAGTCCGGGACGTCGCCTGCGCTCGCCTCGGTGATGACCTGTGCGGTCACAGGACCGATGCCGGGAACCCCGCGCAGTGTCCCAGCTGCGATGTGCTGCGCCACGCCCGCGGCCCCAAGCTCGCGCACGCGCGCCGCTGCCACGCGGAACGCACGGACCCGGTAGGTCGGTTCGCTGCGCCGCTCGAGGATGTGCGCGATGCGGTCGAGTGCGGCTTCTGGTGACAACGCCGGCGCGTCAGGCCGATCCATGATGAGCCGTGAGTATGGAGGACGTCATCATCGAGCGTGGCGCACAGCGCCGACTGAGCGGCGCCGTCGCTTCGCCCTGCACCAACACGCCCGGGAATATCAGCCTGCGGTGGCGGTCTCTGCGCTGGCGAGTACAGGAGCCGGCACCACGCGGTCCCGCCCGTCCGCCTTCGCCTGGTACATGGCGAAGTCGGCGACGCGAATCACCTCATCCAGGCTGGAGCCGTGCAGCGGGAACATGGCCACGCCGATCGACGTCGTGACGCGGGTGCCGGTCACTCCTGAGTGCATGTCCGCGAGGGCCGCTCGCACTTCCTCGGCGACCCGGAGCGCACCTTCCGGACCGCTCTCATGAAGCAGCACGAGGAACTCTTCGCCGCCGAATCGCACCACGTCGTCGCCGACGCGCACCACCGAGCGCAGCACCCGTGCGACGTCGCGCAGCACTCGGTCGCCGGCGGCGTGCCCCGCGGTGTCGTTGACGAGTTTGAAATGATCGAGATCGAGCAGGAGGACGCCGACCTCGGACCCGCTACGCAGACTTCGGGCTGCCTCCTGGGGCGCCATCTCGTCCAGCCAACGCGTGTTGTGCAGCCCGGTGAGGGCGTCGGTGCGAACTTGCTCCTCCAGCTCTCTATAGAGCTGTGCGTTCTTCCAGGCGGCAGCAGTCACGTGCGCGAAGAGCGCGCAGTGCTCGAGGTCGCGGTCACTGAAGCTGTCGACGCCCTGCCGCCAAACGTCGAGCACTCCGATGCGATGGTCACCGGCGATCAGCGGGACCACCAAGAGGGATTCCGTCGACTGATCGCCACCGGTGCCGGGGATGGTGCTCGCCGCCGGATGGGTGGTCGCATTGCCACAGTTGTAGGGCAGTCCTCGTGCGAATGCCCAACCGGTGACCCCGCTGCTCATCGGATAGTCTCCGTCACGCAGGTTGACGACATCCGGCCCGGCAAGCACCCGAGGTATGAGGCGGTCACTCTCCCAGTCTGCTTCGAAGATCGCCAGGGCTTTCATTGGCAGCACGCGCTGCAACAGGTCTCCGAGGACACTGAGGATGCGGTCCGGGTCGTGCTCCGCCTGGAGTACGCGTGCCGCCTCGCCCAGCGTCTGGGCGAACACGTCCGAGCCGGCGTCGTCTGTCGGGTCGCCGGCAAGGCTGACCACCCGTGTGCGAGCCATATTCGCGCGGCCCCGGGTGGCCAGCTTGCGTGCCTGGTGCTGCCGGAACCATGAGGGGCCCACCGCCTTGTCGCCGGCGATCGCCAGTTCACTCGTGAGCACCAGTGGTGGGCTCAGGTACGCGCCGCTGCCGTGCTGCAGGCCAGACGTGGTGAGAGCGTTGGCGATCGTCGCGTCATCGACGCCCCGGGCGATCAGGCACACGTCCAGGCGCGCAGCGAACGAGTTCAGGCCGGCCAGCTCCGCGCCGGCAAGCGGGCTGCCGGTGACCTGCGCGGCAACCTGCGAGTCCAGGAGAAGGAAGTCGGGGCGGAGAGCAGCGATGCGTTCGTGGTACTCGGTCGCCCAACCGCTGGCTTCAAAGGCGACCAGAAAGCCGGCCGCCCGCAGGTCGGCGACCCGGTCTGCGACGGACTCGATGTCGTCACTGTCTGCCGCTCCAGAGATGAGCCATGCCACGTCCGATGGGCTGGCACCGTGCTCCGCGGCCAGGACTTTTGGATCATTCCCAGCTGCATCAAACAGATCGCCGGACAAGGGCACCAGAAGGACCGCCGGTGTGGTGTGCTGCACCGCCTGGAGCGCGCTGCGCACGAACCAGAGACGATCGCCGGGCGTGGTTGGCCGCGAAATCGCCTCGTAGGCGATGAGCGCCCGGTCGGGGATGTTGAAGACCGGCAGCAGGGCGACCCCGTTTGGCGCCGTTGTCCCGGGGCAGCCCATCGCCCGGTCCAGCGAATCAGTCGGGTTGCCCATGCCGATAGCATCGCGGACTCCCTGCAAACCGTAGTGGTGCATGGACCACGGTCCGGTCACGGAGATGGTTCCGAGCTCCTACACTCCAGCCCGACGCTCCGAACCGCCGGAACCGCAGGCCATCGGCGGAGGGCAGGCGAATCGGAGTCGCTCGCCCGCGTACGCGCATCCTATGGGTCGATGTGCACCATCCTCATCGCCTGGCAGTGTCTCGACGATGCCGACTTCGCGGTCGCCGCCAACCGGGACGAGCTGGTGGCGAGACCGACGGCGCCTCCCGGACTGCTCAGCGCCACGCCTCCCATCTACGGCGGTCGCGATCTCCTCGCCGGCGGCACGTGGCTGGCGGCCACAGCTGACGGTCGGGTGGCGGCTGTCACCAATCGCCGCGGCGAGTCCCAGGACGAGGTCGGGCGCGATCCAAGCCGCCGGTCCCGAGGGGAGCTCCCGGTGGCGCTTCTCCGCTCCGGCGCGGGGGACGAGCGTCGGACGATGGAGGCGATCCGGCCAGCCGACTACAACCCCTTCAATCTTCTTGTGCTGAGCGCCGACCACGCGCTCGTCGGCCACGGCGCCGGCGGCGAACGGGTCGAGGTCATCGAGCTTCTGCCCGGTCCTCACGTCCTCTGCGTCCACGACATCGACGACGTGGCGCACCCCAAGGAGCTGCGGATTCGCGAACGTCTGGAGCGGGCTTTGGGTGGTGTCCGTTCCGCGGCCGCCTGTGTCGAGGCCATGACGGCAGCCCTCGCTGACCATGGCACCGGCGGTGGCGACGCCAGGGATGCCGTGTGCATCCACGACAGCACGTACGGCACCGTGTCCGCCTCGCTGGTGATGTCAGGAGCGGGGAGGACCCTGAGCTATCGGCATGCCGCCGGCAGACCCTGCGTCACCGATTTCGCCGACGTTCGATTGCGCTGAGGCCCGGTCGCGAGGGCGCGCACTTGCGAATCCCTGTCCGTGGGTATACATTTGACCTCATGACAACTAAATCTGCCGCTGCGATCAGCAGCCCGGCGGTCGGCGAGGCGCTTCGCGCGTACGTCGACGTGCTGGCGCTGGCGGACTGCTTCCTCAGTGAGCTGTGGCAGTCAGCCGGCCTGACCATCACCCAGCTGGCCATCCTTCGACAGCTACGCGACGGTCCACAGCCCGCGGGCCGGCTGGCGGCGTCAGCGGGCTTGTCACCGGCGTCCGCGACGCGCGTTCTCGATCGTCTCGAGGAACGTCACCTGCTCACGCGGCGGCGTCAGAGCACCGACCGCAGATGCGTCGACATCGAGCTCAAACCCGAGGGTGAGGCAATCCTGGGCGGCCTGCGCGGGCTGATGGGGAGCCCGGTGCACCGCGCCATCGAAGGGATGACGGCCGAGCAGCGGGACGCGCTGGTCGCCGCCCTCGGGCAGCTTCGGGACTCTGCCCGCGAGCTGCAGGTCAGCGAGGCAAGCCCATGTTGACCGCTCGGCGCCGCCCGCGGTCGGCTCGGAGGGTGGTGGCGGACCGTGCGCCCCTGCCCCGATGGCTGCGACGGGCACTGCCGCCGCTGGTCGCGGTGGCGGTGCTGGTCAGCCTCATCGTTGTCGTGAACCCACGCCTGGTCGGGGACGCGGCGGCGCGCTTCAACCCCGCATTCGCCGTCCCGCTGGTTGCGCTGGCGATCCTCTACTACGGTCTCCAGGGGCTGCGCTGGCACATGCTGCTCCGCGCTGTGGGCGTGCGGCAGTCCCTGGCGCGAAGCGAGGCGATGAACTGGGCCGGTCAGGCGGTCAGCGCAACCTTTCCGCTCGGAGACCTCGCTCGTGCTCTGCTGGCGAGCAGGTCCTCGGGGGCGCCGTTCGGAACCACGGCCGCGACGGTCACGGTGCAGGAGCTGAGCTTCACTCTCTGCCTGGTGGTGATGGCCGCACCCGGCCTGGTGCAGCTGCCCGGAGGCGCGGTGTGGGTTGCCCTGGCGGTGATCGCCGTCGCGGCGGTGGTGGCCATCCTCAGCGTGCCGCGCGTCTTCAGCGGCGTTCGTCGCCTGGTGGCGGCGACGCCCATCCTGCGACGTCTCACCGTGCAGGTCGACACGCTGCAGGGCGACGCGCGTCGTCTTCTGCGCTCCCCAGAGGTTCTGGCGGGAACCGTTCTCGACCTGGCGCGAGCGGCTGTCGCGGCCACGGCGGTGTGGGTGATCCTGCTCGCGTTGCACATCGGCGGCCTGACGTGGTGGGCCGCCGCCCTGGCGCTGTCGGTCTCGTACATCGGCGGTGCCCTCAGCCTGCTGCCAGGAGGGCTCGGCGCCAACGAAGCGAGCTTTGTCGGCATCCTCACCGTCCTCGGCGTGCCGCCTGCGCCAGCCGTCGGCGCCGCGATCATGGCGAGCCTCTGGCAGTCGGGATCGGCTGTCCTGGGCGGCCTCGTCGCCTACGTGGCTCTACGCCGGTCGCTCCGGCTCAGCGGGCTGACGGGGTTGCTCTCCGCGGCGTCGCCCAGCGTCGCGCCAATCGGGCTCGCCGAGGCGACATCGGTCCCTCTGGTCGACGCGCTGAGCAAGCGCGCCGCCTGAGGGGCGCCGGCATGGGACGGGCCACGATCCGGCGCGCCCAACCCGCCGGCTCGCGCTCTCACTGGGTGGCGCTCTCCAACACCGCGCTGGGCATGCTGCTCGCGTCCATGACGCATCGATCATCCTGATCTCCGATGCGTGGAGCGCGGTGCCCGTCCCCCGGGCCGACATGGCGAGCATCGTTACAAGCGGATCACCCTGGCGCTGCTAGCATCCTGACCCATGGACGGGGCGACCATGCGCGGCTCCCACTGGAGCGACTCCGTCCCCGGAAGGATCCTCGAGGTCGGAATCGTCGCCGGTCTCTACTACCTGACGGCTCGATTGGGCCTGAGCTTGGCGTTCGCCAACAAGAACGTCAGCACGATCTGGCCACCCACGGGGATCGCGCTGTCGGCACTGCTGCTCCGAGGCAACCGGGTCTGGCCGGGCATCGCGATTGGAGCCGTGACCGCGAATCTCGCCAACACGGCACCGATCGGGCTCGCCGTGGGCATCTCTGTTGGCAACACGCTCGCGCCCATCGCGGCGGCGTACCTTCTGAGACGCTGTTCCTTCCATCCGCGCATGGATCGCATCATCGATGTGATCGCCCTCGCCGGAATCGGCGCTGCATGCATGCTGATCTCGTCAACGTTGGGCACCACCGTGCTGGGGCTCACCGGGCGACTGGGCTCCAACACGTACCTGTCGATATGGAGCACGTGGTGGGTGGGAGACGCGCTCGGTGTGGTTCTCTTCGCGCCCGTGTTGCTGGCCTTCGCGTCGACGCCGCTGCGAACCTCGGGAATCGGGACGCGCCCGCTGGAGGCGGCAGCCTGTCTGGTGGCCACAGGGGTCGCTGGATACGTCTTTCTGGCGAACTCACAGCCGATTCAGTATCTCGTCTTCCCGTTGGCGGCGTGGGCTGCGCTCCGCTTCCTGCAATTGGGAGCAACCGCGGTCATCCTGGTGCTCAGCACCATCTCAATCTGGACCACGGTCAGCGGACTCGGCCCCCATCCAGGGCTCTCATCCACCCTCACACTGGTGGACTTGGAGCTCTTCAACGGAACTCTGGCGATATCGGCTCTGTTGCTTGCGGCGGTCTCCGAGGAACGGACGGGAGCCAGCCTCGCCTTGCAGCAGTCGGCAGGCCGGCTGGAGCAGGAGATCGCCGCTCGCACCAAGGAGCTCGCTGATTCGAATGCCGACCTCACCAAAGAGGTCGCCGTGCGCGCCGGCGCGGAAGAGGCGCTGCGCCGGCGGACCGGGGAATACGAGGGCATCCTGCAAGCGATCTCCGACCTTGGCGAAGGTGCAGTCGTGGTCGACATGAGCACGCGCCGCATCCAGTACGCCAATGATGCGTACTGCCGGATCACCCGATATCGCCTGGAAGAGCTTCAGGAATTCGATTCATATCTGGACGTGATCACAGAAGACGCCCGCTTCCAGTTGGAGCGATCCACCCAGGCCATCGACGACGGTCAGGTCCACTCGGGATTCGGTGAGGCCGTGGTGTTGACCAAGGACGGTCAGTCGGTTCCAATTGATTGGGCCTCGGCACGGACCAAGATCGGTGACCTCGAACGATCGATCGGTATCGTTCGCGACGCGACGGAGCGTAAGCGCAAGCTGGGAATCGTCGAGGCGGCGCGCGACGCCGCCCAGGCGGCCAGCCGAGCCAAGGGCGAATACCTGTCCCGGATGAGCCATGAGCTGCGCACACCGCTCACTGTCATCATGGGGTATTCCGACCTGCTGAGCACCGGCGACCTCCCGGCCGACGATCGCCGGCAGGTCGAAGCCATCATGCAGTCGGCAGAGCATCTTCTTGCGCTGGTCAACGACGTGCTGGACATCGCCCGGATCGAGGCTGGTCGAGAGACGCTGAAGCTGGAGCCCATCGATGCTCCATCGCTCTGCCGAGAGGCGGCCGCCATGATGTCGACCGTTGCGCACAAGGCGGGGGTCTCTTTGTCCTGTGACCTCGACGGTGTGGAATGCACGGTCAGCGGAGACCGGCAGCGGTTGCTGCAGGTGTTGTTGAACCTCATTTCCAACGGCGTCAAATACGGAGGAGGCTCGGTTGCAGTCTCCTTGTCTCCTGGGGCGGACGGCACCGCACGCATCGTGGTCTCCGACACCGGGCGCGGCCTGTCAGAGGCCGAACAGCTCCTGCTCTTTCAACCCTTCCAGCGTCTGGATGCGGCGCGCGCCGGCACGGATGGCACCGGTCTCGGGCTGGCCCTGTCCAAGGCTCTTGTCGAGGGCATGGGGGGCACCATAGGGGTGAGCAGCAGCAGGGCCGGGACAAGATTCTGGGTGGCTCTCGATCTGGCCAGCGCGAGCCCGTCGCCGAGTTCAGCCGCGGCTGCGCAGGAGCCGCCGGCTCGGCAGCCGGATACAGGCTCAGGACAGACGCTGACAGTGCTCCACATCGAGGACAACCCGATGATGATCGACTTTGTGGAGTCGCTGTGCAGCAAGAGGCCGGACGTCCAGCTGCACAACGCGATGCTCGGGAGGATGGGAGTGGAGCTCGCCCAATCGACCAGACCCGACCTGATCGTCCTTGACGTCCACATGCCCGACGTCGACGGAATCGAGGTGCTGCAGCGCCTCAAGGCAGACTCCACCACCACCGACATCCCGGTCGTGATCCTGAGCGCGGACGCGACCGCGCAGCGAATCACGCAGCTCCTCGACATGGGCGCTGCCAAGTATCTGACCAAGCCGATCCGCGTCGCGGATTTCTTCGATATCCTCGACGCGGTGCCTCCACGCAGAGGCTCTTCAGGCACACGGCCCACAACGGGCGCTGTCCAGGTCGCGCGCCCAAATAGCGACCGTAGCGACTCATCGCGTCGCTGAGCGCGTTCCGGACGACGGCCGCAGCGCACCAGGCACCACGACACCCGTACACTCCGCCCCGACCGTTCCACGCGCGGACGGTTCTGACGGGGGTGGTGCCCAGCATGCGAGAGCAGAGTCACCACCCTGGGGAGCCCACGCGGAGGATGACGTGTCGCGCGAGCAACGATCCGTCCGGCAGCAGCGCACCACCGGTGCCGTCCGCTCCGACCAGATACCCGGTGGAACAGCCTTGAACGCCACGGCGCGGGCCGTCGACGAGCTCGTCGACACTCCCGATGGTCGGATGCGCTGCCTATCGATCGGAAACGGCCGGCCGCTCATCCTCTGTCATGGATTCCTCAGTTCGGCGGAGGAGTTCGGCGGTCGCTTCCACGCGCTCGCGGCTCATCGGCAGCTCATCATTCCAGACCTCCCCGGCAATGGTGATTCGATGCCTCTCGCACGGCGCCACACCATCGATGCCATGGCGATGGCGCTGGAATCGCTGCTGACGAAGCTTGGCGTCGATGACTTCGACGTCGCCGGCCTTTGCCTCGGCGCCTCGGTGGCGTGTGCATTGACGGCACGATGCGGCGACCGGGTCGATCGGCTGGTGCTGCACACACCGCTACTGGCGCCTGCTCTCATCCGCCGCGTCTATCGCGAGCAGGTGCGCGTGCTCACGCTGCCGCCACTGTGGCAGGTGGTTGTCGCTCTCAGTCGCAGTCGGGTGGTGAGCGACCTGTACAAGCGATACATCATCGCCGAGGGAGACGTCGACCCGCGGACGGCTCAGGTGAACTTTGACAACCAACGACGCGCGAACCCGGCCGCGGCACGGGAGTGGCTGCGCGACGGGCTGCGCTATGAGGGGCTCGAGACTCTCCTGCAGCGCGACCGCCAGACGCTGGTGATCGTTGCCGAGGAGGATCATATCGTCGACGTGCAGAGGCTGCGTCATCTCGTCGTTGGTCGTCCCAACATTCGGCTGTATGTCGACGCCGAGCAGGGTCATGGGTGGAATGACGCGGCGGTCCACCGCCAACTCGGGGTCATGGAGGAGTTCTTCGCCGAGAGCAGCGGATCCTGCGGCGGGTAGCCATGCACCACATCGCCCCTCGGGACACGGTCTGAGCGCGTATCCTCCGGGTTGATGATCGTCACCACCACTGAGAGCATCCCCGGCACCCGGGTGGTGCGGACGCTGGGCCAGGTCTTCGGCCTGACCGTCCGCTCCCGGGGCATCGGCGGCAACATCGCGGCCGGGTTGAAGAGCCTCGCCGGGGGCGAGATCGGATCCTATGTCAAGCTCAACGAGGATGCCCGTCGCCAGGCCCTGGACCGCATGGTGCAGAACGCCACGGCCATGGGCGCCAATGCCGTGACGATGATGCGCTTCGACTCCACCGAGATGGGCAAGAGCATGAGCGAGATCGTGGCCTACGGCACCGCTCAGGTGGTGGAGGGGCTGGAGAGCTCCAGCACCCCGACGCCATGACCATGACCACTGGAGTCTGAGCGGCCGCCCCCGATGACTGTGATCTTGGTGGTCATCCTGGCGGTCGTGGTGGGTGGCATCATCGTCGCCGTCTTCGGCTGGGACCGGTATCGGGGCGGAGGTGCGCACGGAGGCGCGGCTCCGTCCGAGGGCGCCCGGCCCACCACCGAGGTGTTCATCGACCCCGACACCGGCCAGCGGATGCGTGTCTGGTTCGACGAGCGAACCGGACAGCGGGAGTATCACTCGGAATAGAGGCCGAGCAGAACAAGTGGTTGGTCGCTTCGGTAGGCGACCTCTCGGGATTCACAGTCATGCCACGGACGGGTCCTCGGTGGTTGACTGCTGGTCGCGCGCAACCCCCATCTCGCGAATCATGCCGGGGCCTCCGGTTCGCAAGAAGCGAAAAGCAAGCACGGCGATGACGAGAAGAGAGGCAATGTTCAGGAAGGTGTCATAGTTCCAACTGATCGTCGTGTCGAAGACCATGACGTTGCGGTTGGTGGGCACAGAGCCCGTCAGCTTGAAGACGAAGCCGATCACGATCCCGGCCAGGGCCATGGCGGCATACGAGATGACGAACAGGTATGCGCTCACCCTCGCGGAGTAGTACTTGCGATAGATGTCGAGGATGGGAAGGATGATCAGGTCCGCAAAGATGAAGGCGATCGCGCCACCGAAGCTGATGCCACCTCGCCAGAGCACCGCGGCCAGGGGAACATTGCCCACCGAGCAGACGAAGCTCAGCATGGCGATCAGGGGACCAAGGAGCGCTCCCCAGATCTCCGTCGCTCCGCCGTGTCCCGTGAGGAAGAGCGTCGACCAGACCGAGTTGGGCACCCAGGCACCGAGCGCTCCGGCGATCAGCAAGCCCAGCAGCAGATCGGTCCAGAGGCTGTAGATGTTCATGAAGAAGTAGTGACTGATCGAGGTGAGAGCTCGGGGTGACAGGAGCCGCCGCAGGAAGGGACCGTCGGTCACCGACATATCCATCGCGCCATGGCCTTCCATCCTGCCGAGGAGGCCGCGATCCGCCTGCCGGCGGGCCTGCTCCACCAGAGACCACCGCAGGGTGAAGCGGAAGGCAACGGCGAGAAGGACGATCATCACCAGACCGCCGCTGAACTCCGCGGCGAGGAACTGCCAGCCCAGAAGAATGAGCAGCACGAGCCCCAGCTCGAAGACAAGATTCGTCGAGGCAAACTCGAAGATGATCGCGTTCCGAAACGTGGATCCTTTGCGGAAGAGCGTCCGTGCTACCGCGACGGCGGCGTAGGAACACGACGAAGAGGCAGCGCCGAGGCCGGTGGCCAGGGCGAGGGACCTCGATGTGTCCCGGCCGAGGAGACGGGACACCGCTTGCTTCGAGACGAGGGTCTCGACCACCGATGAGAGCAGAAAGCCGAGCGCCAATGGCCACAGGACCTGCCAGAACATCGCCAACGACAGACGCAGCGCGGAAGCAAGGTGTTCGAGGACAAACACGCTAGCCCTCGACGAATCGACCGATCGCGTGGCTGAGCTCGCGCAGCTTCTCTGCTCCGTCCCCGCCTCTCACGGCGTCGGCGACACAGTGCTCGACGTGATCATCGAACAGCAGGAGGGCGACACGACCCAGGGCGGCCTTGACGGCCTCCACCTGAGTGAGGATGTCGATGCAGTAGCGCTCGTCGTCGACCATTCCCTGCAGGCCGCGTACCGGCCCTTCGATGCGCTGGAGCCGGCGCTGCATGTCGTGTTTGTGAAGGATGTAACCCGGCATGCGGCGCAGCATACCCCCGGGGGGTAGCAGGACGCAGGAGCACCGGCCCCGAGTCACACGCCGTGCGCCAATCGAGCCTCCAACCCAGCGAACCACTTGTCGAGGCCGCCGCGATAGGCCGCGTACGCGGCTTCGACCTTCAACCAGCGGACCATCAGCTTCAACTTGTCCGGGGCGGACGCGACAACGTACTGGTTCCACTCGCTCGCCACGACGTCGCCCGCGGACGCGGCCGGGTCCCGCCGGATGGCCACGCCCAGCGCCACCGGCAGGAGCGCGACCGAGGCCTGGTCACGCCATCGCCACTCTCGCCGGACGTCGCGAGGGCTGTTGCCAACCACGAAGGCTCTTTCGCTGGTGGCGAACAACGCACCGAGCGGAGCGTGCGACCAGCCGCGCCACCCACTCCCCGGTTGGTCCGACCACTGGTCCAGCGGAACCGCGAGATCCTGCTCGTGCGTGCCGACGCTGGTGATCCGAACCGCGAACCGCTCGCCAGGCTCCATCTTCGGCTGACGTAACCCGATCGGTTTGAGCCGCCCGGCCTCGAAGCGGCCGCGCCAATCCGACAGGTCGTCCATCACGGTGCTGATTTCCGGATACTACGCTCCCCTCGTTGGCTGCATGGAGCGAACGCAG
>DASZKZ010000036.1:0-36540 GCA_035552595.1 Candidatus Dormiibacterota bacterium | reverse complement strand
GGCGTAGCGTCCGTAAGATTCGCCGGCGGTACCTTGGTGACGCCATACGGTGCCCACACCGCCGCGCACGCGGCCGGCACCTGTGCGATCGCCGTCGTCGTGGTCACCGACGCGCAGGGACCGGCCGCAGCGCTGGGACGGGAAGCCACAGTCGGGCTGGGGCGCTGCGACGCCGTGTGGATGGGCGTGGGCGGCGTGCCGCACGACGATACGGCCACGACCATCGAGGTCGCCACGACGCCGGCGCGAACATTGCCCCTGCGCACTGTCCCGAGCCCTTCCTCCTCCGCCTGGATCTGTGACGGTACACGACGATGCGGGCGGCTGTCCCGCGGCCCGGCCGCTCCTCATGCCGCCCTCTCAACCAGTCTCGCGAGCCGGAGCCAGGCCATCAATCACGAGCCACGCACAACCCTCCCGCCGCTGCCCCACGGTCGTTGCCAGGGCGTCACCAGCCCTCAACTCACGACCGGTTCAAACGCGCCGCCAGTCGTCGCGGACGGGTAACAGCCGAGCACTCCGAGCACCACCCGTTCTGCTGGATACCATCCGTACCATGGTCGGGAAGGGGAGGGGTCAGCCCCGGACGCTGGTCATCGTCAACCTCGCCAGTGCCGGTGGTCGCACCCGGCGGCGCTGGCCCGCACTTCGCAGCGCGCTGGACGCCGCGAAGATCGGGTATGACAGCCATCTGACGGCCGCTCCCGACGACGCCACGGCGGCAACCCGCAGCGCCCTCGCCGCCGGCTACCAGCGCATCGTGTGCTGCGGAGGCGATGGCACCCTCAACGAGGTGCTCAACGGCTTCGTCCCCCAGGACGGTGCGTGTCCCAACGCCGAGGCCGTCATCGGCCTGCTGCCCAGCGGGACAGGCGACGACTTCCGGCGCACGGTCGGTCTCCCGACCGACCCCAGAGCCCTGGCAGCCGTCCTCGCCACCAACCACACCCGCCGCATCGATGTGGGACGCATCACCTATGACAATCCGGCCACCCCGCCGCGGCACTTCATCAACGTCGCCGACTGCGGTGTTGGCGGCGAGGTGGTCGCCCAGGTCAACCGCAGCGGCAGCAAGGCCGGAGGGATCCGTGGCACGGCGGTCTTTCTGGGCATCTCGCTGCGCACCCTGACCACGTACGGCAGCAGGCCGGTGCGGCTGCACCTGGACGGCCGGCCGATGGTCCTCGAGGCCCAGAACGTGGTGGTCGCCAACGGTCGCTGCTTCGGCGGGGGCATGCGCATCGCACCGGCCGCGGAGCTGGATGACGGCTGGTTCGACGTGGTCGTGCTGCCCTCGCTGGGGCGATTCCGCACCCTCATGGCGGTGCCGTCGGTGTACCGCGGCGCCCACCTCAGGCACCCCGGCGTCCTGGTCAGCAGGGCCAAACAGGTCCGCATCGAGCCCCTCGACAGCCGTCCTCTTCTCTTTGACGTCGAGGGCGAGCAGATCGGCGCCGCGCCGGCCACGCTGACGTGCCTTCCCGGCGCCGTGCGCTTCTGCGTGCCGCCATCTGGGCCGGCGTGACCTGAATTGCTGGTAAACTGGCGTCGACCTTCGAAGAGCCCCGCATGGTTCTGGCGCATCGGGAGTGCGCCACGCGGCTCCGCTCTCCGACCGGCGACGGCCAATCAGGCCCCATGGAGAGTTGCGTGACAGCAGTGCGACCAAAGTCGGAGATCATCGCCGAACACCGACGCCACGAGACCGACACCGGCTCGGCCGAGGTGCAGATCGCTGTCCTCAGCGACCGCATCGCCGCTCTCACCGAGCACCTCCGCGACCATCCCAAGGATCACGCGTCGCGGCGCGGACTGCTCAAGCTGGTCGGCAAGCGCCGCCGTCTCCTCGATTACCTCACCCGCACCGACGTCGAGCGCTACCGCGCCATCATCGCCCAGCTCGGGCTTCGCCGGTAAACGATGCGTTCACGTTCGAAGGTTCACCACACGGAGGGCTGCGCACAGCCCGCCTGACGGTGGGCCCTTCACCTCAAATCAACACAGCAACCGCTCCGACCCGGGAGCGACGACCTTCGCAGCCACGCGCAGCGGTGAGAGGTTGGCGCCTGGACCTCGGCACAGCGCGGCGTCGCAGCCACTGGCGCGAGCCGCCCGCCGACCTCCAGTCCCCAATCTCACCACCATCCGCGCGAGGCCGCTGGTTCGCTCGCCACCCGGGTCATCCATTCACACAGGAGACCCAATGGCCTACCAGAAATTCGAATCCGAGTACGCCGGCCAGAAGCTGACCGTCGAGACCGGGCACATCGCCGAGCAGGCGAACGGCGCGCTCTTCATCCGCTGTCGCGACGTCGTCGTGCTCGTCACCGCAACCGCCAACCGCACACCGCGAGAGGGGATCGACTTCTTCCCGCTCACCTGCGACTACGAGGAGAAGCTGTACTCCGTGGGACGCATCCCCGGCAGCTTCCCGCGTCGCGAGGGCCGTCCCAGCGAGGCCGGCGTGCTCGCCAGCCGGATGATCGACCGGCCGCTGCGGCCGCTCTTCCCCAAGGACTTCCGCAATGACGTCCAGATCATCGCCACGGTGGTCAGCGCCGACCAGGAGCAGGATCCCACCACCCTGGCGGTGACCGGCGCGTCACTGGCCCTGGCGATCAGCGACATCCCCCATGCGGGACCGGTCGGCTGCGTCCGCGTCGGCATGCTCGACGGGCAGCTGATGCTCAACCCCACCCTCCAGCAGATCGCCGAGTCGGAGCTCGACCTCGTGGTCGCGGGCACCGCCGACTCGATCAGCATGGTCGAGGCCGGTGCGCGGCAGGTCTCCGAGACGGTGATGCTCCAGGCGATGCGCCTGGCTCACGAGGAGATCAAGCGACTGGTGCAGTTCCAGCTCGACATCCGCGATGCCCTCGGTGCCAAGCCGGTCATGAGCTACCCGCCGGTGGGCACGGACCCCGAGGTCGCCGCAGCGGTCCACGAGCACGTCGCCGATCGCATCGGGCAGGCGGCCCGCAATGTCGACAAGGCGGCCCGTGAGCGCCAGCTCGACGAGCTCAAGGCCGAGGTGATCGCCGCGCTGGCCGAGCGTTTCCCGGAGAAGCGCGGCGACATCAGCAAGGCGTTCGAGTCGGAGACCAAGAAGGCGGTCCGCAACGCCATCCTCCACGAGGGGGTACGCCCCGACGGCCGCCGCACCGACGAGATCAGGCCCATCTGGGCTCAGGTCGGCCTGTTGCCACGCACGCACGGCAGCGCCATCTTCACCCGCGGCCAGACGCAGGCGCTGTCGATCGTCACCCTCGGCTCCGGCCAGGATCAGCAGAAGATCGACGGGCTTGGACTCGAGGAGTTCAAGCGCTTCATGCATCAGTACAACTTCCCGCCGTATTCCGTCGGTGAGGCTCGCTTCCAGCGCGCCCCCGGCCGCCGCGAGATCGGTCACGGAGCCCTCGCCGAGCGGGCGCTGCACAACGTCATGCCCGACGACGCCGACTTCCCCTACGTGGTGCGCATCGTCACCGAGATCCTCTCCAGCAACGGCTCCACCTCGATGGCGTCGGTGTGTGGTTCGTGCCTCGCTCTGATGGACGCCGGAGTTCCGCTGATCGCTCCGGTGGCGGGTATCGCCATGGGCCTGATCACCGACGAGGGCGACGATCGAGCAGCCATCCTCAGCGACATCCAGGGGATGGAGGACGCGCTCGGCGACATGGACTTCAAGGTCGCCGGCACCCAGCAGGGCATCACCGCCCTGCAGATGGACATGAAGATCACCGGCCTGCGCTGGGAGCTCGTCGAGCAGGCTCTCGAGCAGGCGCGCGCCGGCCGCATCCACATCCTCGGCAAGATGGCCGAGGCCCTGGCCCAGCCGCGCACCGAGATGAGCCCGTTCGCACCGCGCATCGAGACCATCCACATCAATCCCGACAAGATCCGCGACGTGATCGGCCCGGGCGGCAAGATGATCCGCAAGATCGTCGAGGAGACCGGCTGCCAGATCGACATCGAGGACGACGGCACCGTCAGCATCGCGTCGGCCAACGCGGCCGCGCGCGAGCAGGCGCTGGCCATGATCCGCGACCTCACCGAGGACGTGGAGATCGGCAAGATCTACAAGGGTCGCGTGGCCCGGCTCATGGGCTTCGGCGCCTTCGTGGAGATCGCCCCCAAGAAGGAGGGGCTGGTGCGCATCGGCCAGCTCGCCGAGCACCGCGTCGAGAAGGTGGAGGACGTCGTCAACATCGGCGACGAGATCATGGTCAAGGTCATCGAGGTCGACGACCGCGGCCGCATCAACCTCTCGCGCAAGGAGGCCATCCGCGACCTCGCCAAGCAGCAGGCCGAGGCTGCCGGCGCGGGCAGCGGCGGGCCGGCGTAACCCTCACCGTGCAGGATCCGCCCGTCGTCGCCGTGGTGGGGGCGACGGGCGCTGCCGGGGGCACGCTCCTGCGCGTCCTCGAGGACCGGCTCTTTCCCATCGGTGACTTCCGCGCCCTCGCCAGCGCGCGCAGCGCCGGATCCGTGGTGCGCTTTCGCGACCACGACGTCCCCGTCGCCGAGGTGGACGACGCGGCCCTGAGCGGCGCGGACCTCGTCTTCTTCGCCGCCGGCGCGGACACCTCGCGCCGCTTCGCACCGGGGGTCGCCGCGGGCGGTGGCCTCGCTGTCGACAAGTCGAGCGCCTACCGGCTCGACCCGGCGGTCCCGCTGGTGGTGCCCGAGGTCAACGCCGCAGCGCTGGCCGGGCACACCGGGATCGTCGCCAACCCCAACTGCGTGACCATCCCGCTGGCTGTGGTGCTGGCACCGCTGCACGCCCGGTACGGGATTCGCCACGTCACCGTGGCCACCTACCAGGCGGCGAGCGGTGGCGGCCGTGCTCTGGCCGCCGAGCTGGCCACGCAGGAGCGCGACGACGCCTACGGACGGCCCCCGCGCAAGGTGATCTACCCGCACGTCCTCCACGGCAACGTCGTTCCCGGGGGCTGGGCGATGGTCGGCGACGACACCGAGGAGGAGGTCAAGGTCACTGCCGAGCTCCGCAAGGTGCTCGACCTCTCGGATCTGCCCATCGCGGTCACCACAGTGCGGGTGCCGGTGGCGGTCGGCCACTCCGCGGCGGTGTGGATCGAGTTCGACCAGCCGGCTCCCCCGGATGAGGCGCGCCATCTGCTCGCCGCCTCGCCAGGAGTCCTGGTGGTCGACGACCCGGAGACCCAGCAGTACCCGACGCCGCGCGCCGTCGCCGGGTCCGACGAGGTGCACGTGGGGCGGATCCGGGCCGACCGCTCGCGTGAGCACGGGCTGGCCCTGTTTCTGGCGGCCGACAACCTCCGCAAGGGCGCTGCCACCAACGCCGTGCAGGTGGCGGAGCTGCTGCTGGTCCGCTGAGCCCGCGCTACGCGGCCGTGTCGGCGACCGTGGCCCCCGGCGACCCGGCCGCAGCCGCGGCGGTGATGTCCGCAACGTCGGCGCGGCGGATGAAGGCGCCCACCAGCACCGCCCCGAGCACCAGCAGGATGGCCCCGGCGAGGAAGGCGATGCGGTACCCCTGGACCAGCGCCGCCGAGCTGTCCAGCACCGCGGGCGCATGGCCGAGATTGTGGAAGTAGCTGTTGGTCTGCCCGACCGCAAGCGTGGCCAGGATGGCGAGGCCGAGCGAGCCACCGACCTGCTGCGAGGTGTTGAGCAGACCGGAGGCGAGGCCGGCATCTTGGGCGGTCACGGTGGTGGTGGCGATCAGCGTCACGGGCACGAAGGTGAGCCCCAGCCCGACGGAGAGGACGATCAGGGCCGGAAGCAGCACGTCGACGTAGCCGGTCGCGATGCCGATGCGCTGCAGCATGAAGAACCCAGTGGCGGCGATGAGCATGCCGACACACGTCACCACTCGAACATCGAAGCGCTTGACCGCCTGCGCCGCAAGCCCAGCGCCCACGCCGAT
The DNA here is from genome assembly GCA_035552595.1 of Candidatus Dormiibacterota bacterium. Taxonomy (GTDB): domain Bacteria; phylum Chloroflexota; class Dormibacteria; order Aeolococcales; family Aeolococcaceae; genus Aeolococcus. The sequence continues at coordinate 30,629 of DASZKZ010000036.1, read as the reverse complement.
GCCGAGACAGACAGGCAGGAACGCAAGGCCGGCCGTCAGTGGTGAGTATCCGAGCACGATCTGCACGTACAGCCCCGAGAAATAGAACATCGCGAACATGCCACCCGCCACCAGGAACATGGCGCCGTTGGCGGCGCTGAGCGAGCGGATGCGAAAGATGCTGAGCCTGACCAGAGGTGCTCGGTACCTCATCTCCGTGACCACGAACAGCACAAGCAGGCCGAGGCCGACGGCGCCGAAGAGCAGGACGGTGGCCGAGGTCCACCCCTCCTGCGGCGAGGCTGCCTTGGCCAGCGCGTAGACGATCGACATCAGTCCCCCGGTGACCAGAACCGCGCCCAGGACATCGACCCCGCGGTCGCCCTCCACGCGAGAATCCGGGACCATCCGCGACGACAGCACGAACGTGATCACCCCAACCGGGACGTTGACGAAGAACGCCCAGCGCCAGCTGATCGCCTGGGTGAGAGCGCCACCGATCAACAGGCCGAAGGCGGCACCGCTGGCCGCTATCGCGCTCCAGACCCCGAGCGCCTTGTTCCGTCGCGTGCCCTCCTCGAAGGTGGTGGTGATGATCGACAGCGCGGCGGGGGAGATGAGCGCTCCACCGAAGCCCTGGACGGCACGACCGAGGATGAGCTGGGTCGGCGTCTGCGCGAGACCGTTGAAGAGCGAGGACACCGAGAAGATGGCCAAGCCCACGAGAAAGATGCGCTGACGGCCGAAGAGGTCACCGGCCCGGCCGCCGAGGAGCAGGAATCCACCGAAGGTCAGCGTGTACGCGTTGACGATCCACTGGAGGTCGCTGGTGGAGAAGTTCAGACCCCGCTTGATCGACGGCAGGGCGACGTTGACCACCGTCGCGTCCAGGATCACCATGAACTGCGCCATGCAGACCAGGGTGAGAACCACCCAGGGATTGAAGATGCGCTGGGAGCGCTGCGGGTTCGCGACTGCCATCTCACCTCACCTTGATGGCTCACAGAGCCGATTTGCCGGAGTTACAACATTACAGAGAATCCTGGGAGCCAAGTGGACCCGTACGGCTCCGCCAGTTGAGACGACGGACCAGGGCGAATCTCATCGGCCGCCGGTCGAGGCTCGCCCAGCCTCACCCGTCTGTCGGGACGCCCGAGCTCGGCGGAGGCGATCTCTACAATCGGCGACCAATGCAGCTGGCGCCGACCACGGAGCAGCTCCTCGAGATCCACGGGCGGATCCGGGCGTGTGTCGCCTGCCGCCTCCACGAGACGCGCACTCAGGCGGTCCCGGGCTACGGCCCGGTCGAAGCACGGATCATGGCCGTCGGCGAGGCGCCCGGCGAGAAGGAGGACCAGCAGGGCCGCCCCTTCGTGGGAGCGGCCGGCAAGCTGCTCACCGAGCTCGTCGAGTCGATCGGCCTCACCCGACGCGACCTCTACATCACCAACACGGTGCGTTGCCGGCCCCCGGGCAACCGCGACCCTGAGGCCGACGAGGTCAGCGCCTGCAGCCACTTCCTCGACGAGCAGATCGCCCTGCTCCGCCCCGACGTCATCCTCATCCTGGGGCGGCACGCGCTCCTCCGCCTGCTCCCGGATTCGGCGGGAATCTCCCGCCTCCACGGCGAGCGCGTGGTCCGCGACGACCGCGTCTACGTGCCCCTCTACCATCCCGCGGCGGCGCTGTACAACGGCTCGCTGCGTGAGATCCTCTTCGCCGACATGCGACGGGTGCGCACCTATCTCGACGAGGCGGAGGCGATGCGCCTCGCGCCGCAGGCGCCCGCCGCTGAGCCCGAAACCGCCGACCAGCTGAGCCTCTTCGCCTGGTGATCTCCCTGGTCCCGCTCGGCGGCCTCGGCGAGATCGGCCGCAACCTGATGGCCATCGAATGCGGTGACGACATCGTCGTCGTCGATTGCGGGTTGATGTTCCCTGAGCAGGAGATGCTCGGCATCGACCTGGTCATCCCCGACATCACCTGGCTCATGGAGCGAGTGCAGCGAGTCCGTGGCATCGTGTTGACCCACGCGCACGAGGACCACATCGGTGCCCTTCCCTACGTGCTGCCGCGCCTTCCCGTCCCCGTGTATGGGACATCCCTGACGCTCGGCTTCCTGCGCAACAAGCTCAAGGAGCACAAGCTCCTCGACTCCACCGACCTGCACACCGTCCGCGCCGGTGACACCGTCCAGCTCGGCGCCATCGCCGTCGAGTGGATCCACATCACCCATTCCGTCCCCGACGCCTGCTCACTGGCGCTGCACACCCCTGATGGGGTGATCATCCACACTGGCGACTTCAAGATCGATCAGACCCCCGTGCAGGGCTCGCCGCCCGACATGGCCCGGCTCGCCCGTCTCGGCGACGACGGGGTGCTCCTGCTGCTCAGCGACTCCACCAACGCCGAGCAGGAGGGCACGACGCCGAGCGAACGCCGGGTGGGAGAGGGCCTCGCCCCACTCTTCGCGGCGGCGCCGGGACGGATCCTCATGGCCACGTTCGCCTCCAACATCTCACGCCTGCAGCAGGCGATCGACGCCGCGTCGGACTGCGGTCGCAAGGTCTTCATCGTCGGCCGCTCCATGCTCAACAACGTGCGCGTCGGCCAGGAGCTGGGTTTCCTGCGCACCACCGACAACTTCGTGTCCCCCAGACAGCACGCGTCGGTGCCGGATCACGAGCTGGCGGTACTCTGCACCGGCGCCCAGGGAGAGCCGATGTCGGCGATGTCGCGGATCGCGGCCGGGGAGCATCCCATGGTGCAGCTGCACGAGGGCGACACCGTGATCATCAGCGCCAACCCCATCCCCGGCAACGAGGAGGCGGTGCACCGCACCATCAACAACCTCTACCGGCGGGGAGCGCGCGTCTTCAACTCGTCGAAGCACCACGTGCATGCCTCCGGGCACGCCAGCCGCGAGGAGCTCAAGCTGATGCTCGCCCTGGTCAGGCCCAGGTTCTTCGTGCCCGTCCACGGCGAGTACCGCCATCTCGCCATCCATGCCGACCTGGCGGCGGCGGTGGGCCTGGACCGCGACCACATCCTGCCCGTCGACAATGGCACCGTCATCGAGATCGACGGCGAGGTCATCCGCCGCCATCCGCAGCGCGTCCCGGCGGGCTACGTGTACGTCGACGGGCTCAGCATCGACGAGGCCGGTGACGTGGTGCTCCGCGACCGCCGCCTGCTCGCCCAGGACGGCGTGGTCATCGTGGCGCTCACGGTGGAGCGGAGCACCGGCGCGGTGATCGCCGGGCCCGACCTGCTCTCGCGCGGCTTCATCGAGGACAGCGCCACCGACAACCTCTTCGAGGAGGCCCGCGCCCACACGCTCCACCTGGTCGGCAAGTTGAGGCCGGATGCCGAGTGGTCGGTGTGGCAGGCGACGATCCATGAGGGGCTGTCGCGCTTCCTCTATTCGCGCACCCGGCGCCGCCCCATGATCCTCCCGGTGGTCACCGAGATCTGAGGGCGAACGCCGGTTCGGCACGCCCCGCGAGGTGCTGATACGATCGACGCGCCTCCGGATACCCCGGGGAGCAGCCGCGCTTCCGCACACGTCCCACCCGAGCTGCACAGCACAAAGATGGCACGACGCGCCCCCACCAAAGCCCGACCAGCAGCCCGACGCCGTGCTCCCTCACGCACCACGCGTCCGGCGCGCCGGAAAGCGGTCCGCCGTCAGCCCGTCCTCAGCCCGGACCAGCGCCGCGAGCTGAGCGGGGTGGCCCTGCTGGGAGCGGGCGCGGTGCTGGCCGTGCTCCTCTTCATCCCTGGCGGCGGTTCCGTCGCGGGGCCGATCCACGACGGCTTCTTCACGGTCCTCGGCGTCGGCGCCTGGCTGATCGCCGCCGGCCTCGGCGTCACCGGCGCGCGGCTCCTCCAGGGCCGTGAATGGCGGGGCGGGATGCTCGCGGGGATCGGCTCCCTGGTGACGGTGTTCGCGGTTCTCGGGTTCCTGGGGCTGGCCGCCGCCGGGAGCGCCGGCTGGATCGGCAACAAGCTCGGCCCGGGCATCGCCGACCGGCTCGGCGGCCCCGCCTCGGGTGTGCTCATGCTGGTCACGGCCGCCCTCGGGCTGGTGCTGGCCGTCGATCTCCGGGTGGCTCCCCTGGCCGCGTGGGTGCACGAGCGTCTCGCCCGTCCCGAGCCCTCCATGATGGCGAGCAACGAGCGTCGCAGACGGATCGAGGCGGCTCGCGACATCACCCTCACCGGCATCGCCGCTCCCGTGTTCGTGCCTCCCCCCGTGGCCGCTCCGGTGGAGGTCGAAGAGGCCTTCGCGGGCATCGCGGAACCCGAGTTCGCCAACGTCGAGCCGCTCCGCGACGAGGGCTTCGTTCGCGAGTTCGAGGGCACCGCCGAGCCGGTCCTCGGTCCCATCCCAGAGGTGGCGCTCGCCCACGCCGCCGAGCTCGACGAGGCCGAGAAGGTGTGGGTGCTGCCCAGCACCGACCTTCTCGATGTCGTGGCCGGCAAGCGCGAGCGTCTCAACGCCGAGGTGGAGCGGAACAAGCAGACCATCGTGTCGACGCTGCGCAGCTTCGGCATCGAGACCCGGATCATCGGGGAGTCGGTGGGCCCGACCGTCACCCAGTACGAGCTCCAACCTGCGGCCGGCGTGCCGGTGCGCAAGATCGTCGGCTACCAGACCGACCTGTCCCTGGCCCTGGCCGCACCCATCCGCATCCAGCCGTTCATCCCGGGCAAGTCCGCGATCGGTATCGAGGTCCCCAACAAGGCGGCCCAGCTGGTGGCTCTCAAGGAGATCGTCCAGTCGCCGTCCTTCACCGACTCGCGCACCCGCCTGGCGGTGGCCCTCGGTGCCGACGTCAGCGGCCATCCCGTGGCCGGCGACCTGACGCGGATGCCTCACCTGCTCATCGCCGGCGCCACGGGCAGCGGCAAGTCGGTCTGCATCAACGCCGTCCTCGGCGGCTTCCTGCTCCAGGCGACCCCGGCCGAGCTGAAGCTGATCCTCATCGACCCCAAGCGGGTGGAGCTGAGCAACTTCGCCGACCTGCCCCATCTCCTGGTGCCCGTGGTCGTCGAGCCCGAGGCCGCGGTCGCCTCGCTGCGCTGGGCCGTGAAGGAGATGGAGGAGCGCTACAAGCTCTTCGCCTCCCACGGCGCGCGCAACATCGCCGCCTTCAACGAGCGCGCCCCCGGGCTCGGGCTCTCGGCGCTGCCCTACACGGTGATCGTCATCGATGAGCTCGCCGACCTGATGATGGTCGCGGCCGGGGAGATCGAGGACCTCATCTGCCGGATCGCCCAGCTGGCCCGCGCCGTGGGAATCCACCTCGTTGTCGCCACCCAGCGCCCCTCCGCGGACATCATCACCGGTCTGATCAAGGCCAACATCCCCTCGCGAGTGGCGTTCGCCGTCTCCAGTGGCACTGATTCGCGCGTCATCCTCGACGAGATGGGAGCCGAGAAGCTCCTCGGCCGCGGCGACATGCTCTACCTGCCCATCGACCAGGGGAAGGCGCAGCGGCTCCAGGGCGCGTTCGTCAGCGACCGCGAGCTCGACGCCCTCATCGGCCACTGGAAGGCGCAGGGCAAGCCCGACTACCAGGAGGAGATCTTCCAGGTGGAGGCCTCGGTGTCCTGGGCGCGGGAGGCCACCAAGCGCGATCCGCTGTTCGGCAAGGCCGCCCACATCGTCGCCGCCGAGGGACGGGCGGCGGCGTCGCTGCTGCAGCGCAAGATGAACGTCGGCTACACCCGGGCGGCGCGGCTCGTCGACCAGCTCGCCGAGCATCGCATCGTCGGTCCGTACGAGGGCAGCAAGTCGCGCGAGGTGCTCATGGACGTGATCCAGGTGGATGAGTACCTGGCCGAGCTCGGCGAGGAGTGACCGTCTGAACTTTCTTCAAGGCCTGCACGGTGTTGTCGCTGTCGTGCTCCTCTGCGGTCTGCTCTTCGCCGAGGAGTCGGGTGTGCCCCTGCCGTTTGCGCCGGGTGAGATCGTGCTCCTCGCCGCTGGCCTTCTCATCGCCGCCGGCGGCCTCGACCCGTACGTCTTCATCCCCCTGGCCATGGCGGCCTGCATCGCCGGCTCCCTCGTCGGATACAGCTGGGCACGCCTGGTGGGCCAGCGCGGGTTGACCGCGCTGGCGCAGAGGCTGCACCAGCAGCGGGCTGTCGAGCGGGTGTCACAGCGGCTGCGCTCGGCCGGCTGGATCGGCGTGGCGCTGAGCAGGTTGATCCCCGGGCTGCGCATCTACACCACCCTGGTCGCCGGAGCGGTGCGGGTGCCGGGGCGCACATTCCTCGCCGCCATGGTGCCCTCGACGGTCGTCTGGGTGGGCGCGTTCGTCGCCCTCGGCACCGTTGTCGGCATCCCCGTCGAGCACTTCTTCAACCAGGTCGAGCAGCTCGCGGTGCAGGGGGCGATCCTCATCGTCATGGGGTTGGGCGGCTTCTTCGCCATCCGCCGGACGCCTCCATCCACGGGCGCAGGGCTGGTGCGCGTCCCCCGACCCTTGCGCGCCACCATCGCCGCCGCCATCGACATCGGGGTCATTGCCAGCATTGTCACCGGGCTCCTGGCGGTCGGCCGCCGGCTCTTCGGGATCGGCATCGGTGCGGGGTGGCTCGATATCGTCATCCCCATGGCGGTCACCGGGATCATCTACATCGTGGTGGCGCGCCGGGGCGCCGGCGGCACGGTGGGGGAGTCGCTGTTGCAGACCAGCTACGTCAGCGGGCGGCAGCTCCCCCGACGTCCGCAGCAGGCCTGGCAGGCGGCCCGCGCCCTCCTCGCCGGCTCCCCCGACGAGCTCAGGCCCACCACCGACCTGCTCCGGGCGCTCGCCGACCCCGACCGTCTTCGGCTGGTCCGCCACCTTCTCGACCAGCCGCGCACCGTGGAGGAGCTCTCAGCCCTGAGCGGGACCGAGGTCCTCGAGGTGCGCCACCAGCTCGACCGGCTTCTCAGCGCCGGCATCCTCATGGTGGAGGCCGACGGAACCGAGGCTCGCTCCCAGATCCGCCCCGACCTCCTGGCGCCGCTGCTCGAATTCCTCTCGGCGGCGCGCCGTCCCGCGGCCGCCACGCGCACCGAGGAGGCGCTGCTGACTGCGACGGTGGCGGAGCACCCGGATGTCGCGGGTGGCTGAGGGCTTCCCGGCGGCGCCGCTCCCGCGGTCGCGCGATCTCGAGGTGCTGCGCAGCGCGGCGACGGGCTGTGCGGCGTGCGCCCTGGTCTCCACAGGGACTCGCACCGTCTTCGGAGAGGGAAGGAGCGGCGCGACGATCATGCTGGTCGGCGAGCAGCCCGGGGACAGCGAGGATCGTGCCGGCCGCCCCTTCGTGGGCCCGGCCGGGAGGATCCTCGACGAAGCCCTGGAGGGTGCAGGCATCGACCGCGGGCGCGTCTACGTCACCAACGCTGTGAAGCACTTCAAATGGACACCGCGCGGCAAGCGACGGATCCACGCCAAGCCCAACGGCGTGGAGATCGCCGCGTGCCGCCCCTGGCTCGACGCCGAGATCGAGGCCGTGCGCCCTGGGCTGATTGTCTGTCTCGGCGCCACCGCCGCCCAGGCGCTGCTTGGCAAGGACTTCCGGGTGACGCGTCACCGTGGCGAGGTCCTGCGCCTCGATCGTGGAACGCCGGTGACCGCCACGGTGCACCCGTCGTCCATCCTCCGAGCTCCCGACGCCGATCGGGCGGCCGCCATGGAGGCGTTCGTCCACGACCTCCGGACGGCCGCCACCCGAGCGCCGGGCTGAAGGCGCAACCTTGTGACCGGTATCCTGCGATCCCATGCCCCAGGAGTTCTCCTTCGACGTCGTGAGCGATTTCGACCACCAGGAGATGGTCAACGCCGTCGACCAGGCGCGCCGCGAGATCGGCACCCGCTACGACTTCAAGAACCTCACCGCCGAGATCGAGCTCGAGAAGGAGCAGCTGACCATCACCACCGAGGGTGACATGCAGCTGCGGGCCATGACCGACGTCCTCAAGAGCAAGTTCCACAAGCGCCACCTCGATCTCAAGATCCTCGATCCCCAGAAGCCCGAGCCCGCCGCCAAGGGCAACGTGCGCCAGGTGATCAAGCTCCGCCGCGGCATCGACGACGAGCTCGCCAAGAAGCTGCAGAAGCAGATCCGAGGCGACCATCCCAAGGTGCAGGTGCGCATCCAGGGTGATCAGCTCCGGGTCACAGGCAAGGACAAGGACGCGCTCCAGGGCGTGATCGGGTCGCTGCGCGCGGCGGATCTCGACGTGCCCCTGCAGTTCACCAACTACCGTTGACGCGTCACCTCACCCTGCCCAACCAGCTCACCCTCTTCCGCCTGCTCCTGGTGCCCGTGATCGGCTACTCGCTGAGCGCCGACTTCGCCTACCACGCGCAGGTGAGCGCCGCCGTCTACGCCACCGCGGCGGCGACCGACTCGCTCGATGGGCAGATCGCGCGGCGGCGCAACTCCGTCACCGAGCTGGGCAAGTTCCTCGATCCTCTCGCCGACAAGATCCTGGTGATCACCGTCCTGGTCATCCTGGTCGGGCAGACCATCATCCCCGCCTGGGTGGTGGTGGTCGTGTTCGCCCGTGAGTTCCTCATCACCGGGCTGCGCTTCGTCGCCGCCAACCAGGGCGTGGTGATGACCTCGACCCCCTGGGGCAAGTCGAAGACCCTGAGCCAGAACCTGATGATCGGGCTGCTCATCCTCGAACAGCCCTTCCCCGCCCTGCACGTCGCCGCGCTGGTGATGGTGGGCGTCGCTGTCACGGCGACGGTCCTCAGCGGCCTCGACTACCTCTGGCGCTACCGCCGGTTCCTGATCTGATGGCCGGCGAGGAGACGGTGCGCCTCGCCGAGCTCTTCCCTGACAGCGCCGCGGCTGGTGAGGCCCTCCGCGCCCGCGGCTGGACGGTGGCGGTGGCCGAGTCCTGCACCGGTGGGCTGCTCGGCGCCGCGCTCACCGCGGTGCCCGGCTCGTCGGCGTACGTTCGCGGCGGGGTGATCGCCTACGACAACGCGGTCAAAGCTGAGCTGCTCGGCATCGACGCGAACCTCATCGCCGGCCACGGAGCAGTCAGCGAGGAGGTGGCCGCCGCCATGGCCGAGGGCGCGCGGCGGGGGCTGGGCGCGGATGTCGGGGTGGGCATCACCGGTGTGGCCGGGCCCGGGACGGACGAGGGGGGCAAGCCGGCGGGCTTGGTGTACGTCGCCGTGGCCACACCGGAGTCGGGGAGGGTCGTCCGCCTCGAGGGTGACCACGGGCGCGAGGGCAACCGGGCGGAGGCGGTGGCGGCGGCGCTCACCGTCCTCAAGGAGATGGTGTGACCGCGCCGGCGGAGCGCGACAACCAGCTGTCGCCGGCTCGCTGCACGATGCCGTTGTCAACCCGGCCACCAGCGTATACAGTGGGGCGTACATCTGTTCGCTGCCAGCACTCAGCACCTCGACCGACGACCGCGTCACCGATCTCAGCCATTCCACAGCTCATGGAGTTTCTGCTTTGACAACACCACCAGAAAGTCGTAATGTCGGTCCGGCCATGGAGGTCAACGGGCGGCGCACAGCCGCCGTCAACGGGAGTGAGGCGGTGACCACAGAGCGGGATCGGGCGCTCAGCACGGCGCTCGGGCAGATCGAGCGGTCCCACGGCAAGGGAGCGATCATGCGCCTCGGTGAGGTGCGCACCCAGCGGGTGGAGGCCATCCCCACCGGGGCGCTGACCCTGGACATCGCCCTGGGTGTCGGGGGAGTCCCGCGCGGCCGGGTCATCGAGATCTACGGGCCGGAATCCTCCGGCAAGACCACCCTCACCCTGCACGTGATCGCCGAGGCCCAGAAGCTGGGCGGGGTGGCCGCGTTCATCGACGCCGAGCACGCCCTCGATCCGCAGTACGCCGCCCGCATCGGCGTGAGGATCGACGAGCTGCTCATCTCTCAGCCGGACACCGGTGAGCAGGCCCTCGAGATCGTCGAGGTGCTGGTACGCAGCGGCGCTGTCGACGTGGTCGTGATCGACTCGGTGGCTGCGCTGGTCCCCAAGGCCGAGATCGACGGGGAGATGGGCGACAGCCACGTCGGCCTCCAGGCGCGGCTCATGTCCCAGGCGATGCGCAAGCTGACCTCGGCGATCTCGCGCTCCAACACCTGCGTCATCTTCATCAACCAGCTCCGCGAGAAGATCGGGGTGATGTTCGGCAATCCCGAGACCACCACGGGCGGACGGGCGCTCAAGTTCTACGCCTCGGTGCGCATGGACATCCGCAAGATCGATTCCATCAAGCAGGGTCTCGACGTGGTCGGCAACCGCGTCAAGGTCAAGGTTGTCAAGAACAAGGTGGCCGCTCCCTTCCGGACGGCCGAGTTCGACATCATGTACAACGAGGGCATCTCGTACGCCGGCAGCGTGCTCGACATCGCCACCGACACCAAGGTGATCGACAAGAGCGGCGCGTGGTTCTCCTACGGCGAGATGCGTCTCGGTCAGGGTCGTGAGAACGTCCGCGACTTCCTGCGCCAGAACCTCGACCTCCTCGACGAGATCGCCGGCAAGGTCAAGGTGCAGTCCTTGCCGGAGGTGCCCGCGACCATCGAGCCGGACGCCAACGGGGCGGTGCCCCCGGTGGCGGTCGGCTGAGCCGATGAGCGACCACCGGGCCGGCGACGGCCGCGGGAAAGCCCCCGAGGCACCGGAGGACCCCGACTCCGCCGCCGCCGCGGAGCAGACGGCGCTGCGCATGCTTCGCGGCGCCGCCCAGTCGGCCGCCGCCCTGCAGCGGCGGTTGCAGCGGCGCGGGTTCACCGAGCAGGCCGCCGTGGCCGCGACGGCGGCCATGGTCCGGTTCGGCTATGTCGATGACGCTGCCCTTGCCCAGTCCATCGCCGCGCGCAGCCAGCGGACGGGTCACGGCCGCATCCAGATGGCGGCGCAGCTGCGCTCCCGCGGGGTGGATGGCGACGCCATCGCCGCGACGATGGCGGATGTCGACCCCGAGGCGGAACGCGAGGCAGCTCTCGCCCTCGGTCGGAGGCTGTGGGATCGGGGCGCTCCCGGTCGCGCCGCGGCCGAGCGCCGCCAGCGGGTGGCCGCTCAACTGCAGCGTCGCGGCTTCGACATGGACACGGTGCGCTGGGTGTTCCGCGAGGTGGAGCGCCAGACCTGACCGGCGCGGCAGACTAGGTGGATGGACTACACCCACCTGGGCCGCTCAGGCCTCTCCGTCAGCCGCCTCTGTCTCGGCACCATGAACTTCGGGCCCCAGGCCACCGAGGAGGTGTCGCACACCATCATGGACCGTGCCCTCGAGCACGGCATCAACTTCTTCGACACCGCCAACGTGTACGGCTGGAAGAAGGGGGAGGGGTGGACCGAACAGATCGTCGGTCGATGGTTCGCGCAGGGCGGCCAGCGCCGGGAGAAGGTGGTCATCGCCACCAAGCTGTACGGCTCGATGAGCGATTGGCCCAACGACACCTTCCTCTCGGCGCGCAACATCATCAGCGCGTGCGAAGCGTCACTGCGGCGTCTCCAGACTGACCACCTCGACGTCTACCAGTTCCACCACGTCGACCGCGACACTCCCTGGGACGAGATCTGGCAGGCGATGGAGACGCTGGTGCGCCAGGGCAAGGTGATCTACGTGGGCTCGTCCAACTTCGCCGGTTGGAACATCGCCCAGGCGCAGGAGTCAGCGCGCGCTCGCAACTTCCAGGGGCTGGTCAGCGAGCAATCGCTGTACAACCTGCTCGAGCGTCGCATCGAGATGGAGGTGCTGCCGGCGGCCCGTGAGTACGGCCTCGGGGTCATTCCCTGGAGCCCGCTGATGCGCGGCGCGCTGGGGGGCATCCTGCGCAAGCAGAGCGAGGGGCGCTCGGCGTCCGAGCAGACGCAACGAGTCCTCGCCGATCACCGCGACCAGATCGAGCGCTACGAGGCACTCTGCGACGAGCTGGGCAGCCATCCCGCCGACGTCGGCATCGCCTGGCTGCTCGAGCAACCCGGTGTGACCGCACCGATCGTCGGCCCGCGCACGATCGAGCAGCTGGACAGCAGCGTGGGCGCGCTCGATGTGTCGCTCGACAGAGGGACGTTGGAGCGCCTCGACGCCATCTTCCCCCCGGTCGGACCGGCACCGGAGGCATACGCCTGGTGAGCCCGGGCTCCTGACGGGACCGCTTGACAACGCGGGTACGGGTGAGCGATTTTTCCCCCGATGGGGGAAACACACGGTCCCAAGGGACCCGGACGCTGGGCGCGGCTCCTGCTGATCGTCCCGTTCGTCGCACTCCTCTTTCCCACCCTCTATGCGCACGCTGAGCCGCGCTTGGCGGGAATCCCCTTCTTCCTCTGGTACCAGTTCCTCTGGGTGATCGTGGGAGTGGCGATCACCGGCCTGGTCTACGCTGTCGACCGCGGCGGCGACGAGCCATGACCCACTGGGACGAGCTGATCATCGTCATCGTCATCGGCCTCCTGGTGACGGTGCTCGGCTTCGGGGCCTCGCGCTGGCGCAGGGCCGACCTCAACCATCTCGAAGAGTGGGGGCTGGCCGGTCGAAGCTTCGGGACCATCGTCACCTGGTTCCTGCTCGGCGGCGACCTCTACACCGCGTACACCTTCGTCGCGGTTCCCGGCGTGGTGTTCGCGTTGGGTGCCTACGGGCTGTTCGCGCTCCCCTACACGATCATCATCTACCCGCTCGTCTTCCTCACCATGCCGCGGCTCTGGCAGGTGTCACGCAACAAGGGCTACGTCACCGGCTCCGACTACGTCCGCGACCGCTTCGACAGCCGCTTCTTCGCGCTGCTCATCGCGCTGACGGGCATCGTGGCCACCATGCCCTACATCGCCCTGCAGATCTTCGGAATCAAGGTGGTGCTCGCCAACATGGGCATCAGCCCCGAGGTCGCGCTGGTGATTGCCTTCGTGGTGCTGGCGGCGTTCACGTACGTGAGCGGCGTGCGTGCTCCGGCGCTCATCGCCGTCGTCAAGGACGCTCTGATATGGCTGGTGGTGATCGTCGCCATCATCTACATCCCCTACAAGCTGGGCGGCTTCGGCAGCATCTTCCAGAAGGTGGAGCACGCCGCCGCCATCGCGCCCAAGCTCAAGGCCAAGCCCGACGTGCTCCAGCCGTCGCTGTTCAACGCCTACAGCAGCATCGCGCTGGGCTCGGCGCTGGCCCTGTTCCTGTATCCACACTCACTCGTGGGCGTGTTCAGCGCCAAGGGCCAGAGGGTCATCAAGCGCAACGCGTCGTTCCTGCCCGCGTACTCCTTCCTGCTGGGGCTGATCGGGCTCCTCGGCTTCATGGCCATCGCCGCCGGCATCAAGCCCAGCAAGGCGTTCGGCAACAACAGCGCCATCGCCGATCTCTTCCAAAAGATGTTCCCGAGCTGGTTCACCGGGGTGGCCTTCGCGGCCATCGCGGTTGGCGCTCTGGTCCCCGCGGCGATCATGTCGATCGCTGCGGCCAACCTGTTCAGTCGCAACATCTGGCGCGAGTACGTGCATCCGGCCATGAGCCGCAGGGAAGAGGCGACGGTCAGCAAGGTCGTCTCTCTGCTGGTCAAGGTCGGCGCGCTGGCGTTCGTCCTGGGCCTCCCGACGACGGACATCATCAACTACCAGACCGCGGGGGGCGTGTGGATGATCAACGCGTTGCCGGCCCTGGTGGTCGCTCTGTACGTGAAACGCCTGAACGTCTGGGCCATGGTGGTGGGCTGGGCGGGCGGCATGGGCCTGGGGACGTACGCGCTCTTCCAGGAGAAGTTCGCCACCAGCCTCCACGACTTCGGCTTCGGCGGCAAGATCTACATCGGCTTCGCCGCCATCATCGTCAACCTCGTCATCGTGGCCATCGGGTCGGCGATCGCGGCTCTGGCCGGCAGCTCCACCGAGGGGAGCCTGAGCGAGGCGGACTACCGCCCGCTCGCCGCGGACGCGCAGCGCACCGAGACGGTGCCGCCCCTGACACCGCCGCTGGTGCCGGGCTCCGCCTGAGCGGCGATCAAACGGGGGCGGGGGGAGCCTGGAGCTTGCGCGGCATGGCGCGCTCGTAGCGCATCACGGGAGTGAGCGCGGCAAAGGCGAAGATCGAGAGAGCCAGCCCGAGCAGGACCAGGCCGTCGAGGTAATCGATGCGAACCGCCACCCCGCCGAGCAGCGAGCCGATCGCTCCGCCTCCCGCCAGGGCGACCGTGTAGAAGGACATCAGCGCCGCTCGGTCGGCGGCAAAGGTCTCTGAGCATTGGGCGAGGTACGTCACCGCGGCCGGTCCGAACCCCGCCAGGACGAGCACGCCGATGACCAGGAAGGGGAGGAAGAGGGGAGCCCACGCGAACGAGGTGTGGTTGAGCGCCAGCAGGGCGGCGGCGATGAGCCAGGCCCCCGGGGCGGCGCGCCGCATGATGCGCACGCTGCCCAGTCGGGGGATCAGGGGCGTCCAGAGCACGATCCCGATGATGAGCAGAGCGATCCAACTGACCAGGATCGCCGAGACCAGGCGCTCGTCGAAGTGGTGCACCAGGGTCTGGCCGGGGACCTGCCTGCGGCGCAGCAGGGCGGGGAGATGGGCAGCGTACCCACCCAGGAGTGCGAAGCAGGCGATCCAGGCGGGGAGAAAGCTGCGCAGAGGCCCCGCTCTCACCACCGCGCCGAGGACCCGGCTGAACGGGCTCACCCTCATCGGGGGGATGCTGGGCACGAAGGCGGCGCAGACCACCGAGGCGGCCACGTAGAGGCAGGCCAGCACCAGGAAGGCTCCCTGGTGGAGCCAGTGGTAGGCGAACGGGCCGACCACGAAGCCGCCCGCGTAGCCGCCCAGGTTGGCGGCCTCGAAGGCGCCACTGGCGTTGGCCCGGATGCGCAGGCTGTGGGTGGTGGCCGCCGCGATGATGCCCAGGGCGGTGGGGATGAAGCAGGCCGCGCCAACGCCCTCGACGAGGCGGGCCGCGATGATCGTTCCCGGGTTGCCGGCCAGGCTCAGCATGAGCGCTCCGACCACGCTGAACAGGGGACCGACGACCAGGAAGAGGCGGCGCCCGAGGCGGTCGGCGAAGCGGGCCAGGATGGGCGAGAAGACCATCTCCGGCACCGCCTGGCTGGCGCCCACCAGGCCGAGCACCAGGCCGCTGGGGCGGCCGCCGAAGATGTCGACGAGGTCGAACCCCACCGCCACCGAGGCACCCGCCGTTCCCATGCGCAGGAGGGTGGTCCCAGCCAGCAGGGCACCGATGGCGCTGGGGCGGCGCTCCATCAGTTCCGTGTCCGGGGCGGTGGCGGCGACGGGCTGGTCAGCTGGCGCGGTCGGGACCTCCAAGGAGTCGAGTCGGACCCCGGCGCCAGAAGTCAGCGATGTCTCGGAATCCACTCACCCTAGCCTAATCGAGGTCGACGCAAAGCTTTCGCCGCGACCCTCCCCCCACTACAATGCGACCACGTCTCGACCCTGGCCGAATTCGGCCGCGGACGACGCCGCCGCACCCGACTCGGGGAGGCGGCGTCGCCGACGAGACGCCGCCAGGCGGGGTGCCCAGGCATCCCAGGATCGCGACCCGAGGAAACCCCAATCACAATCGAGATCGTCGCCCTTGCCGTGGGCTTGGGCATCGCCGTGGTCTTCGCCGTTGCTGCCGTGGTGTACGCACGCCGAGCGGCTGACCAGGCCCAGCAGGGCCGGGGCGTCGCCGACACCGAGCTGCGGGCCCGACAGCAGTCCGTCGAGCAGGAGGCGCAGCAGATCCTGGTCGGCGCCCGCGAGGAGGCGTTCCGGATTCGCGGCGAGGCAGAGGCCGAGGTCCGCGAACGCCGCGGGGAGGTGGCGCGCCTCGAGCAGCGCACCAGTCAGCGGGAGGAGGGGCTGGAGCGCCGCCTCCGCGAGCTGGAGCAGAGCGAGCAGCGCCTGACCAGGCGCGAGGAGGAGCTCGAGGAGCTGCGCCAGACCGCCGAGAGCGAGCGCGCGCTGGTCGGTCGCGAGCTCGAGCGCGTCGCCGGGCTCTCCCAGCAGGAGGCGCGCAACGAGCTCCTCTCCACGGTGGAATCCGAGCTCGACTCCGAGGTGGCGGAGCGGATCCGCGCCGCCGACCAGCGCGTCCGCGAGGAGGCCTCCGAGCGCAGTCGCGAGATCCTCATCGCCGCCATGCAGCGCCACGCTTCGGACCAGACCGGCGAATCGTCGGTGACCGTCATGCACCTTCCCAGCGACGACCTCAAGGGCCGCATCATCGGCCGGGAGGGGCGCAACATCCGCGCGCTGGAGGCCGCCACGGGGGTCGACGTGATCGTCGACGAGACCCCAGAGGCCGTCGTCCTCAGTGGCTTCGACCCGGTGCGGCGGGAGGTGGCCCGGGTGACGCTGGAGCGGCTCTTCGCGGACGGTCGCATCCATCCCGCGCGCATCGAGGAGATGGTGGGGAAGAGCCGCAGCGAGATCATCCTGCGCATCAAGGAGGAGGGGGAGGCGGCCTGCCAGGAGCTGGGCATCCCCTCGGTCCATCCCGAGCTCGCCAAGCTTCTCGGCACCCTGCGCTTCCGCAACTCGTACGGCCACAACGTGCTCAGCCACAGCAAGGACACCGCGGCCATCGCCGGGATGATCGCCGCCGAGATCGGCTACGACGAGCAGGAGGCCAAGGAGATCGGCCTCTTCCATGACATCGGCCACGCCGTCGAGCAGGGCGTCGAGGGGTCGCACGCCATCATCGGCGGCGAGATCCTGGCCCGGCTCGGCCGTCCCGCCGCCGTCGTCCAGGCGGTCCGTGCCCACCACTACGACGAGGAGCCCCGCTCGGTGGGCGCGTTCATCGTCATGACCGCCGACGCCATCGCCGCCACGCGACGGGGGGCGCGGCGGGAGGCGCTGGCCGCCTCGCTGAAGAGGCTGGAGCGCATCGAGGCCATCGCCGCGGAGTTCGACGGGGTGGAGCGGAGCTTCGCGGTGCAGGCCGGCAAGGAGCTGCGCGTCATGGTCCGGCCCACCGAGGTGTCCGACGATCGCGCCCAGGTGCTGGCCCGCCAGATCGCCAAGCGGCTCCACGCCGAGGGCAGCTACGCCGGGCGGATCAAGGTGGTGGTGCTTCGCGAGACCCGCAGCGTCGAGTACGCCAAGTAACGATTGCATCGCGGGGAAACCCCCGATTCGCGCCCGCGGCTCACAATCACGAGAATCTCATGATCACGTCTCAGCAACCGCCCCGATCTACGTCGCCTCAGGGGGGATCGAACCCCGTGGAAATCCTCAAGGTCTCAGCCACGAGCAAGCCGGTGGCCGTCGCCGGCGCCATCGCCGGGGTGGTCCGCACCGCGCACCGGGTGGAGGTGCAGGCCATCGGTGCCGGTGCGATCAACCAGGCCGTCAAGGCGATCGCCATCTCCCGCGGCTACGTCGCCGCGGGCGGCATCGACCTGGTCTGCATCCCCTCGTTCATCGACATCTCGATCGATGGAGAGGAGCGGACCGGGATCCGGCTGCTGGTCGAGTCCCGGTAGGGAGCCTGTAAGCCAGGGAAGGCGCCGATACTCCGGCGTCATGGATCGCGTCGCGGTGGTGGGCAACTCCGGCGCGGGCAAGACCTCCCTCGCGCGCGGGTTGGCGCACCTCCTCGGGGCTCCGTACACCGAGCTCGACGCGATCTTCCATCAGCCCGGCTGGACCGAGCTCGACGACAGAGAGTTCCGGAGGCGCGTCGGCGTCCTGGTCGCCGAGCCGCGCTGGGTCATCGACGGGAACTACCAGCAGGTCCGCGACCTGATATGGGCCCGTGCCGACACCATGGTCTGGCTCGACCTGCCTCGAACGCTCGTGCTGCGCCGCGTCGTCTGGCGCACCGTTCGCCGGGTGATCGCCGGGCAGCCGCTGTGGAATGACAATCGTGAGCGCTTGCGCGAGGCGCTGTCGTGGCAGCCGGAGCGGTCGATCATCCGCTGGTCGTGGACGCAGCACAGCGTGTACCGCGAGCGATATGCCGCCGCGATGCACGACCCCGCCTTCACCCATCTCGCCTTTCATCGACTCCGGTCATCGACCGAGGTCAAAGCTTTCCTGGCGAGCAGCGGATGACCCACCCAGGTGTCACTGTCCGAATGAGCGCGACCCCCCCCTCATCGGGTGGGGAGAGGGAGCCGCTTTGGCTCCGATGGCCGCCGATGACGGCTGCCACCGGTACTCGCTAGGCTTGCCGGCAGCGTGTACCTGCCTGCTCTGAGCCCATCCGCATCGCATTTCAAGCCGCTGCCACTCGCCCAGCGGGGCGGCGCCGAGGAGCCGCATCGCGGCCGTGAGCCCATCGTGCCCCGCCTGGGGCGGCCGCCGCGCGTGCATCTCTGGCACATCGGCTGCCAGATGAACGACGCCGATCACGAACGGCTCGCCGAGTCGTTCGCCGAGATCGGGTTCATCCCCGACGTGCCGCTCGAGGACGCCGACATCGCCGTGCTGATCAGCTGCGCGGTACGGTCCAACGCCGAGCAGAAGGTGTACGGCAAGTTCAAAGAGCTGATCCCCTGGAAGCGGGAGAGGCCGGGCCGGGCCATCGCCCTCACGGGGTGCATGGCGGTGGAGCACGGGTCGGCGCTGCTGCAGCGCATGGCCGACCTCGACTACATGTTCGACGTGCGCGAGCCCGAGGGGTTCTTTGCGAGGTTGCAGTCACTGTACGGGGGCGACGTCGACTCGCCTGTGACCATGCCGGCGTCGGACCGGTTGCTCGCCTACGTGCCGGTGATGGGCGGGTGCAATGAGATGTGCACGTACTGCATCGTGCCGTTCGTGCGCGGCCGCGAGAGCAGCCGCACCACCGCCGAGATCGTGGATGACGTGCGCCGCCTGGTGGGCCGGGGAGTGCGCGAGGTGACCCTGCTCGGCCAGAACGTCAACAGCTATCGCGATCCCCGCACGGGAACCGGGCTGCCGGAGCTCCTCGCCGCCGTCGATGCCGTGCCCGGCCTCTGGCGGCTGCGCTTCCTGACCTCGCACCCTCGCAACGCGGTGCCCCAGCTTTTTGCGGCGATGCGCGACCTGCCCTCGGTGTGCGAGCAGCTCCACCTCCCCGTGCAGGCCGGGGATGACGAGCTTCTCCGACGCATGCGGCGGGTCTATACGGTGGCTGAATACCGCGAGAAGATCGCCGCCGCGGTGTCGACCGTGCCCGATCTGGCCCTGACCACCGACATCATCGTCGGCTTCAGCGGCGAGAGCGACGCAGAGTTCGAGGGCACCGTGCAATTGCTGCGCGATGTTCGCTACGACGTGGTCCACATCCAGGCGTACTCGGTGCGGCCGGGAACCGCGGCGGCGCGGCGGCCTGACGACGTTCCCCTGGTCGAGAAGAAGCGACGTCTCAACCACCTCCTCGACATCCAGCGGGCCATCGCCCTGGAGCGCAACCAGGCGCTGCTCGGCCGTCAGGCTGAGGTTCTCGTCGAGGGCGTCGCCGACGATGGCCGCCCCTACGGTCGCACCCGCCAGGGCAAGGTGGCCTGGCTGCCGGTGGCCAGCGCCGTCGCCGGCGATCTCCGCGCCGGCCGTGTGGCCCGGGTGACCCACTGGCAGCTCGAGCTCGATGCGGTGAGCGCGGCGGCGTGACCCGGCCGGGACCGGGGCGGGCGCCCCATGAGAGCGGGGCGCAGCCCCCGGGCGGGGCGGTCATCGATCTCGAGGACGCCGGCCAGACCCCGATCCTGCAGCAGTACCGCGCGGTCAAGGCCGAGTATCCAGACGCGCTCGTCCTGGCCCGTCTCGGCGACTTCTACGAGATGTTCGGCGCCGACGCCCAGGAGGCCGCCCCCATCCTGGGGGTGGCTCTGACCGGGCGCGGCTTCGGTTCGGCGGGCCGCCTGCCCATGTGTGGTGTGCCTCATCACGCGGCGCCGGCGTACATCCGCAGGCTGCTGGAGGCGGGCCGGCGGGTGGCCCTCTGGGACCAGGTCGGCGCGGTGGTGAGCGGCCGTCTGGTGGAGCGCCGGGTCACCCGCGTGCTCAGCCCCGGCACGGTCAGCGAGGCCGAGTACCTCGACGACACCCGTGTGGCGCGCTGCGCCGCGGTCCACAGCAGTGCCGGGCGCACTGGGATCGCCGCCTTCGACGCGGCCGGCGGGGAGCTCCTGCTCACCGAGGTCGCGGGAGGCCTGGACTCGGCCGCGCTGCGCGAGGAATGCGAACGCCTCGACGTGGCCGAGCTGCTCGTCGCCGATGACGGCGGGGAGCTGCCCGCCGGCCTGCTCCCCGGCGCGGCGCGCACCAGCCTGCCTCCTGCCTTCTTCGACGGGTCACGGGCGGGTGAGCGCGTGCTCGCCGTCACGGCGTCGCCGACGCTCGAGGCGCTGGGGCTGGACGGCATCGACAGCGGGGTGTGCGCTGCCGGGGCCGTGCTCGCCTACTGCGAGCGGGCCCGGCTCACGCTCAGCGCCGGCTTCGTTCACGTGCGCCGTCGCAGCGGGAGCACGGTCATGCGGATGGACGCGCAGACACGCCGCAACCTCGAGCTGGTGGCCCCGCTGGGAGGCTCGGGGATCTCGCTGGCCGCTCTGCTCGACCGCACCCGCACGCCCATGGGAGCGCGGCTGCTGCGCGCGCGGCTCCTCGAGCCCCTCACCGAACCGCTCCTCATCCTCGCCCGTCACGACGCGGTGGCCGCCCTGGTCGACGCACCCCGGGTTCGGGACACGCTCGGCGAAGCGCTCGCCGCGGTGCGCGATCTCGAGCGCCTGGTGGCCCGGTGCGTGCAGCGCAGCGCCGGTCCGCGCGACCTGGCCGCCGTTCGCCAGGCCTGTGCCGCGCTGCCCGCTGTGCAGGACATCCTCTCCAGCGTGCGGTCGGGGGAGCTGTCGGCGGCGTCGCGGTGTGTCGCACCCGACGGGCTGGCCGCGCACCTCCGCGCGCTGCTCGCCGACGACCCGCCGGCGACTGCCCACGACGGCGGGTGCATCCGGCCGGGCGCCGATCCCGAGCTCGACGAGCTGGTCGCCGCGGGGGCGGGGGCGCGCACCTGGATCGCCGGGCTGGAGGAGGCGGAGCGACGGCGCAGCGCGATCGGTTCGCTGAAGGTGGGCTACAACCGCGTCTTCGGCTACTACATCGAGATTCCCAACGCCCACCGGGCTGCCGTTCCGGCCGAGTACGTCCGCAAGCAGACCCTGGTGGGAGCGGAGCGCTACATCACAGCCGAGCTCAAGGAGCGCGAGACGGTGGTGCTGGGAGCGCGCGAACGCGCGCTGGCCCGCGAGCTCCAGCTGCTCGAGGAGCTCGCCGCCGAGGTCGCCGCCAACGCCGCGACGCTCCTCGACGCGGCTGCGGCTGTCGCCGTCATCGACGTGCAGCGCTCGCTGGCGTGCGTGGCCGTCGAGGAACGCTGGGTGCGGCCGCTGGTCGACGCCTCCGGGGTCATCGACGTCGACCAGGGGCGCCACCCGCTCGTCGAGCACGCCCTCGGTCCCGGCCGCTTCGTGGCCAATGACTGCCGGCTCGACGTCGCCGAGCGCATCGTGGTGCTGACCGGTCCCAACATGGCCGGCAAGTCCACCTTCCTGCGCCAGGTCGCCCTGCTCACCCTGCTCGCCCAGGTGGGCAGCTTCGTCCCCGCCGAGCGCGCCCGCATCGGCGTCTGCGATCGCATCTTCACGCGGATCGGCGCCCAGGACGACCTCAGCGGCGGGCTCTCGACGTTCATGGTGGAGATGGCCGAAACCGCGGCGATCCTCCGCCAGGCGAGCGGCCGCAGCCTGGTCATCCTCGACGAGATCGGCCGGGGCACGTCCACCTACGACGGCATGTCGATCGCGCAGGCGGTGCTGGAGCACATCCACGACGCACCGCATCTCAACTGCCGCACGCTGTTCGCCACCCACTTCCACGAGCTGACGGCTCTCGCCGGCCGCCTCCCCCGGGTCGGCAACGCCCGGCTCGACGTCCTCGAAGAGGGCGACGGGGTGACCTTCCTGCACCGCATCGTGCCGGGCGGAGCCGATCGCTCCTATGGCATCCACGTCGCCCGGCTCGCCGGAGTGCCCGCCTCCGTCCTGCTGCGTGCGCGCCGGCTGCTCGCCGAGCTCGAGCACGACCGGCCGGTGGCGAGCTCGGGCGTGGAGGGGCCGGACCAGCTCAGCCTGGGCATCGTGGCTCCCGAGCATCCGGTGGTCGCGGAGCTGGCCCAGCTCGACATCGAGGGACTGACCCCGATCGCGGCGCTCAACAAGCTCGCCGAGCTCCGCGAGCGCGCCGCGCCGTGATCGCCACCGGGATGGCGCGGAGCACCCCGATCCGCCGCCTCCCCCAGTCGGTCGCCGACGCCATCGCCGCCGGCGAGGTGGTGGAACGGCCCGCCTCCGTGGTCAAGGAGCTGTGCGAGAACTCCGTCGACGCCGGCGCCGCCACCATCGCGGTGGCCATTGACGGGTCCGGCACGGTGCGCATCCGGGTGGTCGACGACGGCGCCGGCATCGCGGCGGACCAGCTCTCCCTGGCGCTGGCGCGTCACGCCACCTCCAAGATCGCCGCCGCGGCCGACCTGGAGGTGGTGACCACCCTGGGGTTCCGCGGTGAGGCGCTGGCCAGCATCGCCGCGGTGGCGGACGTCACGCTCTGCTCGCGGAGCGCGTCGGGACTGGGAGCGCGTCTCCGGGTGCGCCACGGCGAGACCGTCGAGGAGGCAGGTTGGGGTGGGCCGGCGGGCACCAGCGTGGAGGTCCTCGATCTCTTCGCGGCCACGCCCGCGCGTCTCCGTTTTCTCCGTGGTGAGCGCGCCGAGACGGCCGCGGCCCTGGCGGTGGTCAGCGACATGGCGCTCATCCACCCCGAGCTGCGGGTCACCTGCACCGTCGATGGACGGGTTCGCCTGCGCTCACCTGGCGGAACCCTCGACGACGCGCTCCGCTGCGTCTTCGGTGCCGAAGCCGGCGAGCTGCTCCAGGTTTCTGCCCAAGGTGACATCAACGTCGGAGGTGCCATCAGCGAGCCGCGCCGGCATCGGGCCACCCGCTCGGGGCTGGTGGTGGTCGTCAACGGGCGGCGCGTCCACAATCGCTCCCTGCTCGCCGCTGTCGCCGAGGCCTACCGCGGGCTGATTCCGGCGCGCCGCTATCCCTTCGGGGTGGTCAGCGTCGCGGTGGACCCACTCGAGGTCGACGTCAACGTGCACCCCACCAAGCGTGAGATCCGCTTCCGGGACGAGCGGCGCATCTTCGCGGCCGTGCAGCGCGCCTGCTGGGAGGCGCTCCAGGGCGCGTCGGTGTATCACGTCGGCGCCGATCGCGACGTCGCCGGCCTGGGGCTGCGCGAAGCCAGCGCCGCCTGGGTGTCCGTCCCCGCCATCCCGCCCGGCCCCGGACGTGAGGCGGCGCCCGCGCTCCAGCAGGCGGCCGATCCGGCCGGCGGCGCCCTGGCGGTGCGCGCGTCGCTGGAGGGGCTGCGGCCGCTGCGCGCCCTGGGCCAGCAGGAGGGGCGCTGGCTGCTGGCCACGTCGAGTGGGGGAGTGGTCGTCGTCGATCCCCACGCCGCTCACGAGAAGGTCATCTACGCGGACCTGCTCGCCGAATGGACGTCGGGCGCGGCGGCGGGGCAGCTGCTCCTCCTCCCCGCGCTGGTGGAGTGCGACGCGCGGCGCCTGGAGCTCTTCGCCGCGCACAGCGCGCTGCTGAGCGGGTGCGGATTCTCCGTCGAACCCTTCGGGCCCACCACGCTGCGCTGCACGGCGGTCCCCGCCGGCGCCGCCGCGGCGGATCCGGCACGCCTTCTCGGCGACCTCCTCGACGGCCTCGGCGCCGGCGGCCCGGTCACCGAGCAGCGCCACCGTGCCGCCGCCCTGATCGCCTGTCACGCGGCGGTGCGGTTCGGCGACGAGCTGACCCCCGACGCCCAGCAGGCACTCCTCGACCGGCTGGTCGAGACCCCGGGCGGGCAGACCTGCCCGCACGGTCGTCCGTCGCTGGCGGTCTTCGACGACGCCATGCTGCGCCGCCTCTTCCGCCGCCCCCCGAGATGACGGCGGCACGTCCCATCCTGGCGATCGGCGGCCCGACCGCGACCGGCAAGACCGCGCTCGCAGTCGAGGTCGCGCTCCGCCTCGGAGGCGAGCTGGTCAACGCCGATTCCCGCCAGCTGATGCGCCGGCTGCTGGCGGGGACCGCCCGGCCCACCGAGGCCGAGATGCGTGGAGTGCCGTGCCATCTTCTGGCGGTCTGCGAGCCCGGCGAGCCGTACACGGTGGCGCAGTGGCTCGAGGCCGCCCGGGGCGTGCTCGACGACGTCGCGTCGCGGGGCGTTCCCCCGATCCTCGTGGGCGGAACCGGCCAGTACCTACGGGCACTCCGCCAGGGTTGGACCTTCGGCGGCGTCCCTCCCGTCGCCGAGGCGCGGGAGGAGATCACCGCCGTGGCGTCCACCCCGTCCGGCCTGCACGGCCTGGTGGCTGAGCTGCGCGAGCGCGACCCGGACGGAGCAGCCGCCATCGACCTCGCCAATCCCCGGCGGGTGATCCGCGCGCTCGAGGTGCTGCGCGGCGGTACCGCGCCCCTGGCCGTGGCGCGGGGGCGCTCGGAGGGCAGAAGCCTCGCCCTCGTGGTTCTCGACGCCGACCGCGAGTGGCACCGCTGCGCGCTGGCCTCGCGCCTCGATGCCATGTTCAGCACCGGGGCCATCCAAGCGGAGGTTGGCGCCGAGCTCGACGCGGGCAGCACGCCCGGGCGCCTGGCGCGCGCCGGGATCGGCTACCGCGAGGCTGTGGCCGTGCTCGAGGGGAGCATGACGGTCGACGAGGCCGTCGCCAGCGTGGCGCGCCGCACCCGTCGCTACGTCAAGGCACAGCGCACCTGGTTTCGCCACGAGCCCGCGCTGCTGCGCCTGGAACGAAGCGGCGACACCCCCACCTCGGCGCTCGCCGACCAGGTTCTGGCCGGTCTGGTCAGCCCTGGCGGATGGCCTTGCTGAGGTACTGCTCCAGGAAGGAGTAGAAGCTGCCCCGCTGCTCGCGGTCCTCGTCCTCGGTGAGGTGCCTGCCCAGACGGCGCGCCTCGATCCACGGGGGGACGCCGCTGGCCAGGATCTCGTCGCCGAGGCGGACCAGGAGGAGGGAATCGTCCTTCTCCTCGACGGTCAGCTTGATGCGCAGCCGGATCCCCGACGCCGAGGCGAGCTTCCAGCTCATCTCCCAGCAGCGGCTGCCGTCCTCGGCGCGGCCGACCGTTACCTCGGTGTCGCGGAGCAGGTGCTCGTTGGCGCGACTCTCCGACTCGAGCAGGGCAGTGAGCGCGGGATCGAGATCCCGGTACACCCAGCGGACCAGCGACGCGCCGCGGTGGCCGACGTCAGGCAGTGCTCGCGGATTGTTGGCCTTGCTGCCCAGCGCGGCCATGGTGCCGGCATGGCGGCGGCAGTAGCGGTGGCCGCCGACGTCGAACCCGTGGGCGGCGCACCAATGGGTGCGGCAGGGGGCGCCCCGGCTGTCGACGTAGCCGCAGGCGTCGACGGGTTGGGTCTCGCAGCCGGGCTCGCCGCAGCGCGCCACCACGGGCAGCGGGCCGCGGTCAGAGGGTCGAGAGGGCTTGAGGTCGGCCATTTCCGCCAGGTCGATGTCATCCTGCTCTGCTGGGGCTGATGTGTTCTTCATTCCATGGTCAATGCGGTGGTCGAGACCTTCCGCATGGTAGGACCTCGGCGCGGTGGCGACGGCCCCCCGCACGGGCCGTTCACATGTTCGACACCGGACCGTTGAAAAACCGCCAAAGAACCGCGCCCGCGGCGACCGGGAGGGCCGGATGGGAACATCCGTTTGCGCTGTCGACGAATCCGTGGTACATTGCGGCCGCCATAGATGGCTTGGAGGTTGACATGACAGAGCCGGTCGAGGGGCGTCAGCGCCAGATCCTCGAATTCCTTCGCAGCCACGCCCGCCAGCACTCGTACCCACCGACGGTCCGCGAGATCGGACACGCGGTCGGGCTGAGCTCTTCGTCCACGGTGCAGAACCATCTCAACGCGCTCGAGACCAAGGGATTGATCCGCCGCGACCCCACCAAGTCCCGGACCGTCGAGGTGGTGGGGGCCGAGGAGGCCGCCCTGCCCCGCGCGTCCAACGTCCTCCGTCTTCCCCTCATCGGTCGCGTCGCCGCCGGCACCCCCGTGCTTGCCGCCGAGAACGTCGAGGACCACATCACCGTCGGTCCCGAGATCGCCGGCGGCGAGGATGCCTATGCGCTGACCGTGCACGGGGACAGCATGATCGGGGCGGGCATCAACGACGGGGACATCGTGCTGGTCCGCCCCCGCCACGAGGCCCCTCCCAACGGCACCATCGTGGTGGCCCGCATCGAGAACGAGGTCACCGGCGAGGGAGAGGTCACCGTCAAGCGGTTCTTCCGTGAGAGCGGTCGGGTGCGCCTCCAGCCGGAGAACCCGCGTCTCGAGCCCATCTACTCCCGTGACGTGGCCATCGAAGGGGTGGTCACCGCCGTCATCCGGGTGATCGGCTAGGACCTACCCCGCCGAGGCCACCACGTCGGCGCGTTCCTCATCGGTGGGCGCCTCGGGAAGAGCGCCGAGGAATGCGTCCATCGCTGCGGCCAGCTCCTCCGAGGCCTCGCCGTGGACGGTGACCCGGGTGCCGCCCTCGTCGTCCGCGACGGCGCTGACCGCCAGATCCGGACGGCGTCGCTCGAGGAGCAGCGGGATGGCCGGCACGACCGCCAGCGGCAGCAGGGCCACGAAGACAGGGCTCCAGGCGGTGGCGATGAGCACGCCGAGGACGATCGCCACCGCCGCCCCGACGGCGATGTCGGACCCGTAGCGATAGCGCCGGCGGGGTCGCAGCACCAGGTAGTGGGCGCCGCGTTCGGCGACCGCGATGCCCGGCAGGGGGCGCGCGGCGATCTCGTCGAGGACGTCGCCGGCACCGCGGCCGGTCCGAAGGGAGAATTGGTATGGGCTGGTTGACATGGCTCTTGCGTGGACACGGACTCCTGCTGCTGCGGAGCCGCGCTAATCGCGCCGAACCCTTTGTACCCCTTCGGCCCCTGGTTGCGTAGCCCCAGCCGATCACGGAACCACCACCAGACCCTCGCTTCTGGGCCCCCGCTGCGCTACGGTGTGGAGGTGCTGCCATCCCCAGGGACGGTGCCGATCGACCCCGTGCTGGCCGCGGGGCTGATCGCGGCCGCTGCGGTCGCGACCTTCTCCGCACGCGCCGCGGGTGCGGAGCACCGCGGGGCCTGGCGGCGCGCGGCGGGCTGGACCGCGACGCTCCTGCTCGCCGCCGCCTGGCTCTCGCCGCTGCAGACGCTGGCGTCGCACTACCTGCTCACGGCGCACCTGCTGCAGATCACCCTGGTGATGGGTGTCATCCCTCCATTGCTGCTGCTGGCGCTGCCCAGCCGGCCGACGATCGCCCTGCCTCGCGTGCTGCGCTGGGCCGGCAGGGCGCTGGTTCACCCCATCTGCGGGATCGTGGCCATCAACGTGGCCTTCTTCGGCTGGCACCTCACCGGAGCCTACGACGCGTCGTTGCGCAACCAGGAGCTGTACGCGCTGCAGCAGATCACGCTGCTCGCCGCCTCTCTGCTGTTCTGGTGGCCCATCGTGGCGCCTCTCGGCGAACCGCGTGTGCTGAGCCGCTGGGCGACCCTGGGCTACATCCTGGTGGCCACCATCCCGCAGACATTCGGCGGGATCACGGTGGCGCTGGCCAAGCACGCGCTCTACCCCACCTACGCGCTGGCTCCGAGGGTCTTCGGGATCAGCGTCCTCACCGACCAGCAGATCGCCGGGGCGTGCATCGCCCTGGTCAGCAAGATCGCCCTCTTCACCGCCTTCAGCGTCGTTTTCCTGCGCATGCTCAACGAGGCCCCGGAGGACGGCGGCGACGACGGTGGCGGAGGTGGCGGCCGGAGGCGGGACAGCGACACTCCCAGCCCGCGGCCATCGGGGTCGGTGGCGTGGCTCGCCGAGCTCAACGCGGGGAGGACGGTGCCCGAGCCGGCCCCGGCGCGGGCTCGGATCAGGGTGCCGGCAGGAGCAGGACCTCACCAGGAGTGATGGCGCCGCCGTCCAGGTGGTTGAGGCTGATCATCTGGTCGACGTGATCGCGGACGTCGCCGCTCTGGTAGTGGGTGGACGCGATCGTCCAGAGCGTGTCGCCGGCGCTGACCCGCACGTGTTGTGGCTGGCCGACGTTGAACCCGCCGTACACGTTGCCGCCCAGGACGAACAGGCCCAGGGCGGCGGTGGCCACCCCGGCGACGACCACCCGGGGATCGCGCTGCCAGCGGCGCCGCCGCGGACGGCGCACCGGCCGGCTGTAGTCGGTCATCATCGCTGCTCACCCCAAACAGATGTTCCCACGAGCACACAATATAGCGAACAACCGTTCGTGTCAAGAGCGCTGCGGGCCGGGGATAATCCCGGCCGTGAGTGACGCCGCCGTCCGGATCCGGGTCGCGGTGTGCCTCTGCGACGGCGACCGCATCCTGCTCGCCGAGCATGTCAAGCACGGCCACCGGCACTGGCTGCTCCCCGGTGGGGGAGTGGAGCGTGGCGAGACCCTGGTGGAGGCCGCCACGCGGGAGCTGCTCGAGGAGACCGGGCTGGTGGTCGAGGTGGGCCGGCTGGTGCTCGTCTGCGAGGCCATCGAACCGGGTGGACGGCATCTCCTCAACCTGGTGTTCGCGGCCTCGGCGCCCCGGGGAGGTGTTCTCCGCGTGGGCCGCGACGGGGTGCTCGACGACGTCGGCTGGCACCACCGCGACGAGCTCGAGGTCCTCGACCTCCATCCCCACATCGGCGCCGCCATCCTGGCCTGCTGGGGGGAGGACTTCGCCGGCCCGGTCCGTGTCCTCGGCAACGTCTGGCGGCCCTCCCTCTGAGCGCAACCCGAGTCGGGACGGACCAAGGCGATAGCATCGAGGGGTGCCCGATCTCACCCTCGACGTGAACGGCCCCGTGCACGCGGTCGACCACGGCGGCGACGGGCCGCCCATGCTTCTCGTCCACGGGTTGGGTGGCTCCCTGCTCGACTGGCGGGACGTCGCCGGGCCTCTGACGCGCTCTCATCGCGTCTGGTCGGTGGACCTGATCGGCTTCGGACGGACCCCGCTGGCGGGACGCGCCGCCACCATCGCGGAGAACCAGGAGATGGTGGACCGGGTCGCCGAACACGTTGGTGGCGGCCGCCCCGTGGTCCTGGTGGGCAACTCCATGGGAGGGCTGATCAGCATCCTCGAGGCCTCGCGCCGGCCCCATCGGATCGCCGCGCTGGTGCTCGTCGACCCTGCGCTGCCTCGGGCGCGGGGCGGCCGGCTCAGCGTGATGATCGCGGCCACCTTCATGGTCATGGCCACGCCGGGTGTGGGGCCGTGGCTGCTGCGCGGGCATACCCGCCGCCGCGGGGCGGAGCGTCTCGTCGACGACGTCCTCAAGCTCACCACCGTCGACGTGTCACGCATCTCCAGAGAGACCCGAGAGGCCCAGGTCGAGCTGACCACGTGGCGTCACCAACAGGGCGACTCCGATCGCGCCTTCCTGGAGGCGGCGCGGTCGCTGGTGCAATGGCTCTGGCACCGCCAGAGGCTGGAGAGCCACATTCACCGGGTGCAGGCGCCCACGCTCCTCATCCACGGTGACCACGACAACCTGGTCAGCCTCACCGCCGCGGGGGCGGTGGCGTCGCTCCGCCCCGACTGGGGCTTCCGGGTTCTGTCCAACACTGGCCACATCCCGCAGCTCGAGCGACCCAGGGAGTTCGTCGCGCTGGTCGAGGACTGGCTGGAGGCGCCTCAGCCGGCCGAGCTGGCCTCGACCTCGCGGAGGTAGTCGCCGAGGCGCTGGTAGGCGGCCCGCTTGCGCCTGTCGGTGATCTCCGTGTACACGCGCAGCGTCTCCAGGGTGGCGTGGCCGAGCACCTCCTGGACCAGGCGCACGTCCCCGTCGGTGGCCTCGAGCAGGGTGGTCGCCGCGGTGTGGCGCGCCGCGTGCGGGGTGCGCAGGTCGTCGATGAGCGCGAAGAGCGCGGGATCAGCGCTGAAACGACGGCGCAGCGCCCGGAGCGCGTGGCGGGCGCCATCGGTGGTGAGCCGGTTGTGGGGGAGGGCGCGACCGCCGGGCATGTCGGCGCGGGCGACGCTGATGAACAGCGCCGGGGCGGGATCGGGGCCACGACGGCGCAGGTAGTCCTGCACAGCCGCGTGCGCGTCTCCGGTCAGATACACGGTGCGGTGCTTGCCCCCCTTGCCGAGCACGCGGAAGCCGTCGGCGCGCACCTCACCGCGATCGAGCGCGCACGCTTCGGAGATGCGGCAGCCGGTGCTCACCAGGAGGTGGATGAGGGCCCGATCACGGTGATCGCGCAATCCTTCGGTGGGCAGGGCGGCGAGGAGGCGCGGCACTGTCTGGGTGGCCACCGGGTGAGGATCGCCGACCACGTAGCGGGGCACGGTCACCTGGCGGCTCAGCTCGGCTTCGCTCCAGCCCTCGTCGTAGGCGTAGGAGAGGAACTGGCGGAGCGCGACCAGCGCCCGGGCCCGGCTGCGGGGGTTGGGGAGGACGTCGGCGAGCTCGATCTGGTAGCGGCGCAGCACCGCCCGGTCCACGGCTGCGGTGAAGTCCCCGGCCAGCGGACGCCGGCGCACGAAGGCGACGAACTTGGCGAGATCCTGGCGGTAGGCGCGCACCGTGGTGAGAGGGCGGTTGC
>DASZKZ010000035.1:0-80204 GCA_035552595.1 Candidatus Dormiibacterota bacterium | reverse complement strand
TCAGGATCCCCTGATGGCGAAGGGGGATCAGGATCCCCTGATGGCGAAGGGGGATCAGGATCCCCCCTCGGGCACCCCCCAATTGAGATGTGTCTGCTCCGGCGACGTGAAGTCGCCTGCGCAGACGGAGGTTTAGGCGAAGGCGGAACTGCGTTCCCCCCTCGGGCACCCCCAGATGGCGGTCTCAACTGCGGCGACGTGAATTCGCCTACGTTGAGGGAATGCCGGCCAAGCTAGCGAGCGGAGTGAGCCCGGCGCGATTCATCGCGCCGAGTGGGGAGTGAGCTGCGACGACTCTGCCGGCGCGGCGAGAGGGGCGCATCGCCCCTCGATAAAAACAAAGGGGCCCCGAGCGGCTCCGCCGCGTGGGGCGTGCATGGGCGACCTCATGTCGACCATGCGAGGGCGCGGGACCTGCCCGCCCCTGTGAAAAGCAAAATAGTTCCCACGCAGCCTGCCGCGGTGGAAACTATGTTGCGGCGGCCGGACTCGAACCGGCGACCTTCGGGTTATGAGCCCGACGAGCTGCCACTGCTCCACGCCGCCCAAGGAGTCTAGCGCATCGCCCCCAACCGCCCTGGGGCTCCCGGTCAGACGCCGGCCACACCGACGCGGGCGACACCTCCGTCGAGCTCGGTCTCGTGGACGCTCATGCCCGGCTCCATGG
The DNA here is from genome assembly GCA_035552595.1 of Candidatus Dormiibacterota bacterium. Classification (GTDB taxonomy): domain Bacteria; phylum Chloroflexota; class Dormibacteria; order Aeolococcales; family Aeolococcaceae; genus Aeolococcus. The sequence goes on along the minus strand of DASZKZ010000035.1, from coordinate 79,537 downwards.
ACCCGATCCGCAGTTCGACGGCGAGGGTCTCCGCGCAGACGTGATCGCGGTGCTCCTCCACCGCCGCCGCCACCGCGTCGGGCAGCTCGAGGGCGAGGCGGATGCGGTCGGACAGCCGGAGCCCGGCGTCGCGGCGCGCTGACTGCACCAGCCTGATCACATCACGGGCCAGGCCTTCGCGCTCCAGCTCGGGCGTCGTGGCCAGGTCCACGTGGACCGCCCCGATGGCTGAATCCAGGACCCGGGTGCTGGCCTCGTCGCGCGGACGGATGGCCAGTGTGAAGTCGTCTTTCCCGAGCCGGTGTCCGGCGATCTCGATGCCATCCTCGGTGAGCCGCCAGTCCCCCGCCCTCGCCGCCCGGAACACCGCCTGCGCGTCCGCCCCGAGCCGCGGTCCCACCACCCCGGCATTGACGGCGAGCACCCGGCGGGCGATGGAGTCGACGTCGGAGATGAGTCGCACATCCTTGACGTTGACCTCGTCGGCGATGAGCTCGCGGTAGGGCTCGACCTGCTCCGAATCCGGGACCGCGATGGTGATCGAGGCCAGTGGCAGGCGCACGCGAAGGTTGGCGGCTCGACGCACCGAGAGCACCGCGGAGCAGACCTCTCGCACAGCGTCCATCGCCGCCACGAGGCGGCCGTCGTCGGGGAGCGAGCTCGGCTCGGGGAAGTCGGTGAGGTGGATGCTGCGCGCCTCGGTCAGGCCTCGATACACCACCTCCGTCAGCAGCGGAAGCAGCGGGGCGGCGACGCCGCAGAGGGTGGTCAGCACGGTGAACAGGGTGTCGTAGCAATCGGCCTTGTCGTCGCTCATGCCGTGCGCCCAGACGCGCTCACGGCTGCGCCGGATGTACCAGTTGTTGAGCGCTTCGATGAAGTCGGTGATGGCATGGCAGGCGCCGTCGAGGTCGTACGCCTCCATGCGCCCGATGACCGCGGTGACGAGCGTGCCCGCCTTGGCCAGGATGTACCTGTCGAGAACACCGCCGGCGTCGCGACGCGCGTGGGCGCGATAACCGTCGATGTTGGCGTACGTGCAGAAGAAGTTGTACGCGCTCCAGAGCGGCAGAACCACCTGGCGCAGGGCCGCGACGATGTCGCGCTCGGCGACGACCATATCCTGGCCACGCAGCACCGACGAGCTGAGCAGGAACCAGCGCATGGCGTCGGCCCCGTGGTCGGCGAACATCTCCTCGGGGTCGGGGTAGTTGCGCAACCGCTTGCTCATCTTCTGGCCGTCGTCGCCGAGGATCACACCGTGGACGACGCAGTTGCTGAAGGCCGGCTTGTCGAAGAGCGCGGTGGCGAGCACGTGGAGGTTGTAGAACCACGCCCGCGTCTGGCCGATGTACTCGACGATGAAGTCCGCCGGGAAGTGGGAGGCGAACCACCGCTCCTGCTCGAAGGGGTAGTGCACCTGCGCGTACGGCATCGAGCCCGATTCGAACCAGCCGTCGAGAACCTCCTCGACGCGGCGCATGGTCGCGTGTCCGCTGGGGTCGTCCGGGTTGGGGCGGGTGAGCTCGTCGATATAGGGTCGGTGGAGGTCGCCGGGACGGACGCCGAAGTCGCGCTCGAGCTCATCGAGCGAGCCGTAGACGTCGACGCGCGGGAACGCCGGGTCATCGCTCTTCCACGCCGGGATCGGCGATCCCCAGAAACGATTGCGGCTGATCGACCAGTCGCGCGCGCCCCCCAGCCACTTGCCGAAGGCGCCGTCGCGCACGTGGGAGGGCACCCAGTTGATGTCCTGGTTGAGCTCCAGGGCGCGGTCCTTGATGGCGGTGACCTCGACGAACCACGAGCTCACCGCCTTGTAGATGAGCGGCGTGTCGGTGCGCCAGCAGTGCGGGTAGCTGTGCTCGTAGGTCTCGTGCCGGACCAGCGCGCCCATCTCCCGCAGACGGCGCACGATCCTGGGGTTGGCCTCGAACACCTGCAGGCCCTGCCAGTCACGCACCTCGGCGGTGAAGCGCCCGCTCTGGTCGACGGGCACGACCACGCCGATCCCGTTGGCCTCGCAGAGCCTCTGGTCGTCCTCGCCGAAGCCCGGGGCCATGTGCACCGCCCCGGTTCCCTCATCCTCGGTGACGAAGTCGGCGGCGAGAACGCGAAAGCTCAGCGGCTCGGACGCGAAGAAGTCGAAGAGCGGTTGGTAGGTCCGGTCCACCAGCTGGTGGCCGGGCACCGTGCCTACCCGGGTGGCGTCCGCCAGCTCCGCGGCGTAGTGCTCCGCTGCCCGGGCGCCGATGATCCAGCGCTCGCCGTCCTTCTCGTACACCGCGTAGTCGATCGCCGGGTTGACGGCGATGGCCAGGTTGGAGGGCAGCGTCCAGGGGGTGGTGGTCCAGGCCAGCAGGTGGGTCGGAACCGCCTCCGAGGGCCCGGGGTGAAGACGGAACTTGACGGTCACCGCGGGATCCTGGCGGGGCCTGTAGGCGTCGTCGAGGCGGGTCTCGAAGTTGCTGAGTGGCGTCTCGCACTCCCAGCAGTAGGGAAGCACGCGGTGACCTTCGTAGATCAGGCCTCGGCCCCAGAGCTGCTTGAACGCCCACATCACGCTCTCCATGTAGGAGAGGTCCATGGTCTTGTAGTCGTTGTCGAAGTCCACCCAGCGTGCCTGGCGGGTGACATAGCTGCGCCATTCGCGTGTGTATTTGAGCACCGAGGTGCGGCAGTGCTCGTTGAACCGATCGATTCCGAACGCGTTGATGGCGACGTGGCCGGAGATGCCGAGCTCGCGTTCCACCTCCATCTCGGCGGGAAGGCCATGGCAGTCCCAGCCGAAACGTCGTGAGACACGGTAGCCGCGCATGGTCTTGTAGCGCGGCACCGCATCCTTCACGAAGCCGGTGAGCAGGTGCCCGTAATGAGGCAGCCCATTGGCAAACGGGGGACCGTCGTAGAAGACGAACTCGCGGTCGGGGCTGCGCTGCTCCACGGAGGCGGCAAAGGTGCCATCACGCTCCCAGTAGGCGAGCACCTCCTCCTCGAGGGTGGGAAAATGCGGACGCGGATCGACCTCGGGATACGGCTGCTCGCTGGGCGGCACGCCCGTAGAGTATCGGAAGCCCCCGCGGCCGCCGCCCGTCTCCGTCAGTGGGGCGTCGGCGTCGGCATCACGAAGACCAGCGGCGTCGGCGACGCATGGGGCGTCGACGACGGTGAGGGCGGTGCTGATGCCCCCGGGCTGCTCGACGAGGACGGTGACGGTGATGGGGAGGGCGCGAACGTGGGCAGCACCGCGTTGAGGCCGCCGCCGGCGGGCAGCGCCGACCCCGGCGTGGTGATGATGAACAGCGTCTCACCGGGGAACACGAAGCCGATGCGCCGCGCCTGCTCCTCCAGCCAGTCGTTGTTGTTGGCCTCGCCGATCTGCTGCTGCCGCTGTGCGATCTGCTGCTGCAGCACGGCATGCTCTGCGCTCAGCGACCGGACCCGCGCATCGAGCGCGTGGCTCTGCGCCGCCTCGCTGAAGACGGCGTACGCGGCCAGCCCGGACAGTGCGGCGAGCCCGGCGATGCTCAGGCGGCGCAGGGGGCTGGCGTCGGCGGCGACGACATGACGAAGAATCGGTCGGCCCTCGAGAACGTGTGCTGAAACTGGCCGTGCGACCGTCCCTAAGGATGGGTGCAACTGGTGATTTTGACAAGGTCGGCGGTCTAACCAGGCCCGGCGGCAGCCTCCCAGCGGTGCCGCCAGTCCGCGCTGTCGAGGTCGTGGAGATCGACGCCGTCGGCGCGTGCCTGGCTCTCGAGCCGGCGGAATCGGTCGGCGAAATCATGGGTGCGAGCGCGCAGCGCGTCCTCGGGATTGACACGGAGCCGTCGAGCCAGGGCGACGGCCGCGAACAGGAGCTCCCCCACCGCGACCTCGGTGGACGCCGTCGCAGCCGGTGTCCCGTCCGGATCACCCGGACCTGCCCCGGGGGTGTGCCGGATCTCTCCCTCCGCCACCGTCCAGTCCTGTCCGGGCACGGCGGGCCAGGCGGGCCGAGCGGCGAGGCTGGTGAGCCGCCCCATCGCCCTGGTGAGAGCGCTCACGGCAGCCTCGGTGGTGGGCGTCTCGTCGAAGCCGAGCCGCGCCGGGCGCTTCTGCACCCCCTGAGCGAAGGCCAGAGCGGGAAGCGCGTGCGGAATTCCGTCGAGCAGAGAGAGACGCTGATGCTTCTCGGATCGCTTGAGCCGCTCCCAGTTGACCACCACGTCCGCGGCTGCCTCCACGGCGGTGTCGCCGAACACGTGGGGGTGACGGTGGATCATCTTGGCACGCGTGGTCTCGGCCACATCTCCCACATCGAAGGGATGCGCGGACTCGGCGGCGATGGCGCAATGCATGAGCACCTGGAGGAGCACGTCTCCGAGCTCCTCGCGGAGGCTGGCCGCGTCGCCCTCGTCGATCGCCTCGAGAAGCTCGTAGGTCTCCTCGAGGAGGTAGGGACGAAGGCTCGAATGGGTCTGCTCACGATCCCACGGACAGCCGCCGGGAGCGCGCAGCCGTTCCACGACCTCGTTCAGCGTCCGCAGCGAGGCGACGGCGTCATCTCTCATGCCACCACAGCGTACGCACTCCAGCTCCGCCACCGCGGTCGCCCGGTGGCCGGCTCTAGTTGGCCACCGCCACCTGTCCTCGTCGCAGGCGGCCGAGCTCACGGAGCACGCCGAGGAGAACCTCCCGCCAGTCAGGGCCGCGGCGCGGAGGTTCGGTGCTGACCACGATCCGCGTGGCGGTGGCGCTGGCCTGGGCTCGCCACTGGCCCGCCACGGCGGCGAGCTCGAGGCCGTGGCCGAGCCCGAGCTGGACGCGCACTCCCCCCTCGCCGGACTCGACGGCAACCGCGCCGGCGGCGGCGGCGAGGAGGCGGATTCGGAGCGAGTAGAGCAGGGCCTGTGCTGTCTCGGGCAGGGGGCCGAAGCGATCGATGAGCCCGCGACCGGCGCTGTCGAGCTCGGCATCCGTCGCGCAGGCCGCCAGCTCCTGGTAGCAGCGCAGCCGGAGCCTCTCGTCGCTCACGTACGTCACCGGCAGGAACGCTTTGACCGGCAGCGACACGCTCACCTGCGCCGGGGACTCGACCTGCGGCTTGCCCTGCAGGGAGGTCACCGCCTGGCGGAGCAGCGTGTTGTACAGCTCCAGGCCGACGGCGGCGATCTCGCCGTGCTGCTCCTCCCCGAGCAGGTTGCCCGCGCCGCGGATCTCCAAGTCGTGCATGGCCAGCTTGAAGCCGGCGCCGAGGTCCTGGAGCTCACCGATGACGTCGAGGCGCTTGTCGGCTCTCTCGGTGAGCGAGCGGTCCGGCGGATAGAGGAGGTACGCGTAGGCGCGCTGCCCGGCACGGCCGACCCGACCGCGGAGCTGGTAGAGCTGCGCCAGGCCGAGACGGTGCGCGTCGTTGATGATGATGGTGTTGGCGTTGGGGATGTCCAGCCCGGACTCGATGATGGTGGTGCAGACCAGCACGTCGATGGCTCCCTCGCCGAACTGGCGCATCACGTCGGCCAGCGCTTTCTCCGGCATCTGCCCATGGCCGACCGCGATGCGTGCCTCGGGAACCAGCGCTCGCAGCTCGTTGGCGTGCTTCTCGATGGTCTGGACTCGGTTGTGCAGGAAGAAGACCTGCCCGGCGCGGGCCAGCTCGCGAGTGATCACCTCGCGCACCAGCGACTCCTCGCGCGCGGTGACGTAGGTCTTGATGGGCTGGCGCTCCTCCGGAGGCGTCTGGATGACCGAGAGGTCACGGATCCCCGCCAGCGACATGTGCAGCGTGCGCGGGATCGGTGTCGCCGACAGCGAGAGGACGTCCACCGCCACCCGCAGCGACTTGAACTTCTCCTTCTGGAGGACGCCGAAGCGCTGCTCCTCGTCGATCACCACCAGGCCGAGGTTGTGGAACTCGACGTCGCGCTGCAGCAGCCGGTGGGTGCCGACGACGATGTCGACGCCACCGCTGCGCAGACCGGTGAGGGTGTCGGCGATGTCGGCGTCGCTGCAGAAGCGCGAGAGCTGGCGGACCGTGATCGGGAACGGAGCCAGCCGTTCGGTGAAGGTCAGGAAGTGCTGCTGCGCGAGCACCGTGGTGGGCACCAGCACGGCCACCTGCCTGCCCTCGCTGGCGGCCTTGAACGCGGCGCGGAGGGCCAGCTCGGTCTTGCCGAAGCCCACGTCGCCGCACACCACGCGGTCCATGGGCCGCGATGCCTCCATGTCCCGCTTGATCTCGTCGAGCACCATCTCCTGGTCGAGGGTCTCCTGGTAGGGGAACGACGCCTCGAGCTCGCGCTGCCAGGTGCCGTCTGGGGCGAACGCATGCCCCACGGCCATCTCCCGGCGCGAATAGAGGGTGAGCAGCTCGCGCGCGACCTCCTCGGTACGCTCCTTGACACGGCGTTTGACCCGCTCCCACTCCCCGGTCCCGAGCCGCGAGAGGTGGGGATGCGAGTCGGCGCCTCCCACGTAGCGGTCGACCCGGTCGAGGTGGTCGACAGGGACGAACAGCCTGTCGGAGTCGGCGTACTCGATGGCCATGTACTCGTGCTCGCCGAGCGCGTCGCTGACGGTGCGCATCTCCAGGAATCGGCCGATGCCGTGATCGCGGTGCACCACCACGTCGCCGGGCGTGAACTGCATGACGAAGGCCGCGTGGGCGGCGTTCCCCGAGGCCGCCCGGCGCGCGCCGCGCGCGGACGTCGACTCGGCGCGGCGCGCCCCCCGCGCCAGCGGCGACCCGCGGCGCTTCACCGCCCCGAACAGCTCGTGGTCGGTGTACACCTCCAGGCCGATGTCGGGCGCGGAGAATCCCGCCGAGAGATCACCCCCGGTCACGGCCAGGGCCCCGGCGGGAAGGACTGTGGCGTTCCCGTCCAGCTCCACCAGGTCGATGGGATCGTTGCCGTCGTCGCGCACCAGCTCCTCGACGCGATGCTGCTGGCGGCTCACCACCACCAGCGTCGCGCCCGCGGAGGTCCGCGACCGCACGCTCGCGCTGAAGGCGTCCATCCGCCCCACGAATCCCTCCACCCCTCGCCAGTCGAGAACGGTGTCGCCCTCGGGCTCGCGCACCAGCTCGATGACGCGGTGGCGGTCGAGGACGGCGAGCAGCTCGGCCGGGGTGAGCAGGCCGGTGCGTGCACCCACCGGCAGCTCGCCGCGCTCCTCCTCCTGGGCGCGGAGGTTCTCGATCTCCTCGGCGTGGCGTCGCGCGTTGCGCAACAGCGCTTCGCGACCACCGGCGAGCAGCACCACGGCGGCGTGGCCGGCGTGATCGAGGAGCGAGGTGGGGCTGCTTCCCAGAAGGTACGGATAGAAGAGGTCGACGCCCTCGTCATAGGTCCCCTCGCGCAGCTGGTCGCGGTCGCGCTCCCACGCCTCACGCACCTCCTCTCGGCAGACGGAGACGTCGAGGGCGTCGACCTCGCGAAGCGCGCGCTCCACGGTGGCAGCGCGGAGGTCGAGCTCGCGCGCCGGCCACACCGACACCTCGCTCAGCTTGGCCACCGAGGTCTGGGTCTCGACATCGAAGGCGCGCAGCTCCTCGATCTCGTCGCCGAACCATTCCGCGCGCCAGGGCCGGGCCCGGTCGAGGCCGAAGACGTCGACGATGCCGCCCCGCACCGCGATCTCCCCAGGCCCCGAGACCGCGCTCACCCGGCGATAGCCGAGGTCGACGGCGCGCCGGATGAAGGCGTCGCGGGACTGCGGCTCACCGCTGCGCAGCCGCATCGTGGCACCGCGCACCAGGTCCAGCGGCAAGGCCGGCCGGAGCAGCCCCGCGGGCGAGGCGACGATCAGCGGCGCGGTGCCGCCGGAGAGCAGCGCCAGGGAGGCCAGGCGCCGCCGCGTGACCTCCTCCGAGGGCGGGACGCGGTCGAAGGGCGGGGTGTCGGCGGCGGGGAACACCCCCAGCGACGCGGTGCCGCCCCACAGCGCGGCATCGATGCTGAGCGATTCGGCATCGCTGCCCACCAGCACCACGGGAACGCCAGTGGCCTCGCGCACCCACCAGGCGAGCAGGGCCGTGGCTCCGGCGGGGACGCCGCCGACAGTGCCGCGCTCCAGGGTGCGCAGCCGGCGCAGCCCGGGCACGCCGTCGAGGCGCGAGCGCAGCGTCGCCAGCTCAGTCGTCAGGGGCACGGTTGTACTCGGTCATGGCGCGTTCCAGCCCATCGCGGACGATGGCGGTGACAGCGTCGGCCGCACGCCCCAGGACCGCGGCGAGGCGGGGGCGCTCCTCGGGGCTGAAGCCGTCGAGGACGTAGTCGACCATCTGCTCGCGGTCCTCGGGGCGCGAGACACCGATGCGGACCCGCGTGAAGTCCTGGCTGCGCAGCGCGTCCGCTATGGAGAGCACGCCCTTGTTGCCGGCCGCCCCTCCCCCGCGCTTGAGCCGGATCCGCCCCAGGGGCAGGTCGACCTCGTCGTGGACGACGATCAGGTCCTCGGTGGGCATTCCGTATCTGCGCAGCAGGTGGGTCGCGGCCTTGCCCGACAGGTTCATGTACGTCTGCGGGCGCGCGGTGACCACGTCGTAGCCGTCGAGGCTGCCCTCGCGCACGCGCGCCGGCCCCTCCCGACGTGCCCGGCCGAAACGGCCTCGGGACTCCAGCTGGTCGAGGCACATCCAGCCCACGTTGTGACGCGTGTGGGCGTACTCGCCGCCGGGGTTGCCGAGTCCGATGACGAGGCTGGCCATCAGTCCGGTGGCGTCTCGAGATCAGGCACGTCCTGATCCGGCAACAGCGCGCGCGTCGCCGCCGTCATCGACGCGGCTGCCTCAGCGCCGGCGTGATCGTGTCCGAGGCAGTGCAGAAGACCGTGCACGGCGAGAAGGCGCAGCTCCGCGGTTCCGTCGCCGTCGTCCTGGGCGACGGCTCGCTCCACGCTGATGGCGATGTCCCCGGCGCGGTCCGAGTCGTCCCCCGGGAAGGCGAGCACATCGGTGGGCGCGTCCACCCCGAGGAAGCGGCGGTTGAGGTCGCGCAGCTCCTCGTCGTCGCTGAGCAGCAGCCCCAGCGACACCCTCGGCCCGACCGCCAGCGCCTCACCGCAGCGGCGCAGCAGCGGCCCCAGGGCGGCGCGGCGAATCGTCCCGTGGGCCGCGCCGGTGACGCTCTCCGCGCGGCGGATGGTGACCCTCAACTGGATCGCGGTGGACGCGCTGGAGAGCAGTGCGGCGCGGCTGCGCCTGCACCGCTCCTGGCCCCGGGCTGCTCGCGAAACAGGTGGCTCAGCCTGCTTTGGCGCGACGCTTCTTGGCGGCGACGAGCTTGCGCTTGCGGCGGACCGATGGCTTTTCGTAGTGCTCGCGGCGGCGCACCTCTGAGAGGATGCCGTTCTGCTTGATCTTCTTGTTGAAGCGGCGCAGAGCGCTCTCAAAGGTCTCGCCCTCGCGGACTTTGACCTCCGACACGGTCGGAATCACCTCCTTCGGGCCGCCCGCAGGCAGCAGGAATGTTCTCAGGGAATCTGGATGGCTGGAAGCCCGATTGTACTCAGCAGCCGCCGCACGCCGTCCGCCGCGCCCCGCGCGGATCCCCGGTCACTCGGCCGCCACGCGTGAGCGCGGGCGGGCCGGCACCGGCTCTGAGTGGTGCTCGCCGTCAGGGGCGGTCCCCGAACCACCGCCGTGGGGCGGGCGGAGCATCACCGTCGCCAGCACCGTGGCTGCCATGACGGCGAGCACGGCGACAGCGAACGCCACCGCCAGGCTGCGCACCACGATCGGCCCGGCAAGCACCGAACCGATGGGCGCCCCGATGTAGTTGAGGCTCATCGACACCGCGAAGGCGCGACCCATCCACGCCGGCGCGATGACCCGCTGGCGCAGGGAGAACATGCCGATGTCGTAGGGACCGTTGCCGATCCCGAACAGGGCCATGGCGACGGCGACGGCGACGAGCCCGCCTCCGACGCCGGCGGCGGCCAGCATGACCACCATGGAGACCACGGTCGCCACGCAGCCGGCCACGATGAACCACACCTCGCGATCCTCGGAGTTCATCCGTCCGGCGAGCGCACCGGCGATCAGCCCCGCGACTCCCATGACCGCGTACATCACGCCCACGCTGCCGGGCCCCACGTGGAGCTGAGAGAGCAGCAGCACCGGCATGCCCACCGTGACGATCCCGAAGGCGACGTTGCTGAGCGCGGTGACCACCGCCAGCCCGCGCAGCTCGCGATGGCGCACCACGTAGCGCAGTCCGGCATAAGCGTCGGCGGCCAGCGAGCGCCGGGCCACTCCGGGCACGTCGGGTTCGGCCATTCCCTGGAGAAGAACCACGCCCAGCAGATAGAGCGCGGCTGTGGCCAGCAGGGCCGGCACCGCGCCGACCACGCCGAAGAGCACGCCGGCCAGCGCGGGCCCGGCGATGCCTGCCACCACGAACGCCCCGCTGTCGACGGCGTTGGCCCTCTCCCAGAGGCGGCGCGGCACCAGCACCGGGAACAGCGATCGCGTCCCCGAGTTGCTCAGCGGGCTGGTCAGCGACCCGATGCTGACGATCCCCAGCAGAGCTCCCGCCGGGAGATGGCCCGCAGCGTCGAGGCCGGCCACGGCGCCCAGCGCGATGGCTGCGACGACGTAATCGAGGGTGATCAGCAGAACGCGCCGGTGGCGATCGAGCAGGGCGCCGGCGACCGGGCTGATGAGCAGCCCGGGCACGATGCTGAGGAAGACCACCAGGCCGGCCAGCGGGGGCGAGCGGAAGCGCTCCAGCACGAAGAGAACGAGCACCAGCGCCTGCATGCTGGCGGCGCTGCGGGCGACCAGCCCGGCGCCCGCCAGCCGGCCGAAACCGGCCACGGCGAAGAGGCGGCGATAGGTCGGGGGCGTGTCGCGCGGGTTCAGCACCCGTGCCACGCTGACAGATCGAGATCAGCTGCGGTCGCCACCGCCGCCGTCAGATCACCTCGCCGTGGCGCCCCTCGCCGGCCGCGAACCGGGCTGCGCCCCGCGCCGTCTCGCCACTGTTGATGACCTCGAGGCCACGCCGGCGCTCGTTGATCAGTGCGTCGGCCGTGGGCAACGACCACTGCTCGTACACCGACATCCGGTCCGAGCGCAGACACGTCTGCGGCAGCTCAGCGAGCTCGCGGGCGAGCGCGAGCGCGGCCTGGAGCGCCTCCCCATCGCCGACGAGCCGATCGACAAGACCCATCCTCAGCGCCTCAGCCGCTCCCACAGGACGTCCGGTCAGGATCATGTCCAGAGCGCGTCCCTGTCCGACGAGCCGAGGCAGGCGGATCGTTCCACCGTCCATGAGCGGCACCCCGAAGCGACGGCAGAAGACCCCGAACACAGCCCCCTCGGCGGCGACCCGAAGATCGCACCAGAGCGCGATCTCCAGACCACCGGCCACAGCGTGGCCCTCCACGGCGGCGATGACCGGCTTGGTCAGCAGCATGCGGGAGATCCCCAGCGGGGCCTCGCCGTCCTCGGCGGCGCGCAGCGCAGCGATGCCGCGCAGGTCGGCGCCGGCACAGAAGCATCCGCCGGCACCCGTGAGGACCGCGACGGCGAGCGAGGCGTCACCTTCGAACTCACGGAACGCGGCGGCGAGCGCGTCCGCGGTGCGCCGGTCGACGGCGTTGCGCACCTCGGGACGGTTGATGGTGACCACCATCACGCCACCGTCTCGCTCCACCTGAACCGGGCCCACACAGTGATCTTCGGCGCTCAGCCGGCAACGTCGCAGGGGCTGCTGGCGCCAGCCTCGGATCCGCGGCCGCGGCGAGGTGTACGCTTACCGGTCCCGGACGTACATGCGTTCGAATGCCACGTATGAGGGAGCCTGTGCCAGCCCTAGCTCTCGACCCCGATCAGCAGGCCGCGGTGGCCCACCGCGACGGGCCATGCCTGGTGCTCGCCGGCCCGGGCAGCGGCAAGACCCGGGTGATCGTGGAACGCTTCCTGGCGCTGGCCGGCGCGGGCGTGCCGCCGTCCGCGCAGGTGGTTCTCACCTACACGAGGAAGGCCGCCGCGGAGATGCGCTCACGGGCTGAGGCGGCCCACGGACCGTTCACCGGAGAGCCGCCGCTCAGCAACTACCACGCGTTCGCGGGCCGGGTGGTGCGCGACTGGGGCTGGCTGGCGGGCATCTCGCCGGCGTTCCGCATTGCGGACGAGGCGGAGCGCTGGCTCCACCTCGAGGCGGTGCTCGCCGCGCTCAAACCGCGCACTCTCTGGAATCCACTCCGCCCCCATGACCTCGTCGACTCCATCCTCGACGTCATCGGCAAGGCCAAGCAGGAGCTGGTGTCTCCGCAGGGTTACGCGCAGTGGGCCGCCACCGCTCGGGCGGCCGCCGACGACCCCGCCGAGCGAGCCCTTCTCGAACGTCAGGAGGAGATCGCCGCAGTGTATGCGGCGCTCGACGAGCGCTACCTCCGCCACGCGGTCCTCGACCACGACGACACCATCCTGCGCGCCGAGCAGCTGCTGCGCGAGCACGACGCACCCCGGCGCGCGGTCTGCGACGGCATCAGGTACGTGATGGTCGACGAGTACCAGGACACCAACTACGCGCAGGCCAGGTTGGTGGAGACGCTGGTGACCGCCCATCACAACATCCTGGTGGTGGCGGACGACGACCAGGCGATCTACAAGTTCCGCGGCGCCAGCCTTGCCAACCTCGATCGCTTCTCGCGCATCTATCCGGACCACGCCCGCGTCACCCTCTCCCACAACTACCGCAGCAGAGAGCCGATCGTCAGCGCGGCGGGGGCGGTGATCGCCACCGCGGATCCGGCGTCGCGCCTTGCCAAGACCCTGCACGCCGAGCGCGGCGGCGGTGATCCGGTGGAGCTCTGGGTGGCCCCCGACGAGCGCAGCGAGGTGGTCGGCGTGGCCTCGGAGTGCCGGCTGCTGATCGACCAGGGTGTCCGCGCAGCCGACATCGCGTGGCTGTTCCGGCGCCATGCGGACATGCGTGCGGCCGTCGGCGCGCTCCGCGAGGCGGGTGTGCCGTACCAGGTGCAGGGCGGCCGCGGTTTCTTCACCCAGCCGGAGATCAAGGATCTGCTCGCGCTGCTCGGCGCCGGCGCCGACCCCACCGACTCGCAGGCGCTGCTGCGCTGCTTGCAGCTGCCCTCCTGGAAGGTCAGCAACCGGGGCCGGCTGGCGCTCGTCCAGCTCTGCGATCAGCACGACATCCCCTTGCTCGACCTGCTTCGCGAGGCGCCGTCGCCGCCACTCGATGAGCACGACGTCGCCGGCGCGACGCGCTGCATCGGCGATGTCGAGGCGCTCCACGCCATGAGCGCACGCGAGGATGTGCAGGAGATCTTCTACGAGGCCCTGCAGCGCAGTGACTTCCTGGGGCTGCTCGATCAGCAGAGCCCGCTGGCGCGCCAGCAGACGGGTGCCAACCTGAACAAGTTCGGTGAGCTCCTCGAGTCCTTCACAGACTGGAGCGACGACCACCGGCTGGCCACCGCCCTCGGCTATCTCGACGTGCTCCGCAACAGCCGCCAGGCCGACGAGCTCGCCTCCGTCGAAGCGTCCGACGAGGGCGTCGTGCTGCTCACCGCACACTCCGCGAAGGGCCTGGAGTGGCCGGTGGTGGTGCTCTCCGGCTGCATCGAATCACGATGGCCGGGTCGGGGCAGCGCCACCACCGCGGCGCTGTCGCTGCCCGGTGAGCTGGTCCCGGAGTCGCCGCCGCCGGGTGACGCGGTGATCGATGAGGAGCGCAGGCTCTTCTACGTCGCCGTCACCCGAGCGCGCGATCGTCTGATCCTCTCGCGGGCGGCGCGATATCCGCGCAGCTTCAGAGACGAGAATCCCTCGCCCTTCGTCGCCGTCGCCGCCGCCGCCCACACCCGCAAGCGCGAGGTGCCCGCCGCGGCGCCACTCCGTCCGCGTCCCGCGCGCATCGCGGGACGCCCCTCTGGGGAGCGCCTCTCGGTGGGGGTCTCGGACATTCGGATCTTCAAACAGTGCCCCCGTCGCTTCGAGTACCGGCGCCGCTACCACATGCCGGTGCGCACCTCGCTGCAGAGCTGGTTCGGGACGCTCATCCACACCGTGCTGCAGAACCTGGCGATGCGGCGGCTTGCCGGCGAGGGCGCCGACGAGGACCTGGGTGCGAGCGTCTGGAACCAGGCATGGAAGCTGGCGCGCGCTCCCCGGGGTGGCCACGCAGAGCTGCGCGACCTCGGGGAGAAGCAGCTTCGCCGCTACCTCGCCACGCCGGCGTGGCGCGATGCGTCGGTGGCAGCGGTGGAGGAGAACTTCAGCCTCGCACTCGACCACGCCGACGTGCACGGCCGCTGGGATCGACTCGACGACGACGGCCGCGGAACGGTGACGGTGGTCGATTACAAGACGGGAGCGCCGCCGGCCGAGGAGCAGGCGCGCCGGGACATCCAGGTCCGCGCCTACGCCGTCGCCGTGTCCCGGCGCGAGCGCAGCGACGCGGTGGCTGTCGAGCTGCACCATCTCCAGACCGCCGAGGTCACCCGGATCGGCTTCACCCGCGAGCAGCTCGACACCTCGTACCGCTACCTCTCGGTGAGCACCCGCGACCTCGCCAAGGCATGGCAGGACGGTGACTTCCCACCTCACCCCTCAACGTGGAACTGCCCGCGCTGCGAGTACCGCACGGTGTGCGACGAGGGTCGCCGCGTCGAGGAGGAGGGCGGCTAGCGCGCCGCCCGGCTCACGGCTCAGGCGACGGCCGTCCAGCGCCTCCAATCGGGGGCCCCGGTGATCGGTCCCTCGGGCTCGACATCCTCGGGGAGCTCGGTGCGCCAGGGCAGCATCAGGTCGAAGACGATCTCCTGGATGGTCCAGAGGATGTCCATGATCTCGGTGATCTTGACCTGGCGCCGGCCGATCGCCTCCTCGACCTCGGCCAGAGCGGCGCGGTCGCCGGTCTTGGAGACGGCGCTGCGCGCGAAGCTGAAGACGTCCTCGGCGCGAGACTTGAGGTCGGCCGGGGTCTCCTTGATGCTCTGGAGGTGGATCTCCTCGCAGGCGCTGATGACCTCGTCGACCCGCTCGACGAGCCGCCGCAGTCGCGTCCGCTCCACCATCTCCCGGTGATGGCGCTTGCGCGCGTCATGCACCTCTTGGGTTGCGTTTTCGATCAACAATTCAATCTCCTGGGGTTGGCGCCGGGCATCCTGACAACGGATTCGTTGGCATTTCGGTCACCACTCGCTCAAGCCTATCGCCCTGCAGCGTTGACATCAAGAGCGCTTTTCGGATCAGATTGATGCATGGATCGCATCAATGCCGACTCTTTGCGGACCTTTCTCGAGGTCGCGCGGGTGGAGCACCTGGGGCGGGCGGCCGAGGCCCTGCAGGCGGATCCGTCAACGGTCAGCCGCAAGATCGCCAGGCTGGAGCAGGAGGTCGGGGTCCCCCTCTTTGAGCGCATCGGACGCTCCATCCGGCTCACGCAGGCGGGAAAGCGATTCGTCGGCCGCGCCGAACGGCTGCTCAGCGACCTGCGCGAGGCGGTGGCGGACGCGGAGGGGGCGGTCTCGGCCGAGTCCGGCGTGGTCAGGATCGGCTTCCTGCACACCGTGGGCGCGCGCTGGCTGCCGGAGCGCCTCGCCAGCTTCCTCCAGGCCCACCCCGGGGTCCGCTTCACCCTCGAGGAGGGGACCACGGCCGAGGTGGCCAGCGGGGTCCTCGCCGGTGACTTCGACCTCGGCATCCTGGGCCCACCGCCGCTCAACGCGCCCGACCTCGAGACGGTGCCTCTCTTCCGCGAGCGGGTGGCGGTGGTGGTGCCGCTGGCCCACCGGCTCGCCGGGCGAACCTCGGCGGCCCTGGCGGACCTCACCAACGAGCCGCTCATCCTGCCCCGGTCGCGGAGCGGGCTCCGCAAGGTCATCGACGACGCGTTCGCCTCGCAGGGGCTGACCACCACCGTGGCCTATGAGGGGGACGACTTCAGCATCGTCCAGGGCCTGGTCGAGGCGGGGCTGGGGATCACCCTGATGCCCATGCCGCTGCCCTCCCCCTCGGCCCGGGTGACGGTGATCCCGCTGCGGGACCCCCCGATCGCCCGGACCATGGCGCTGGTCTGGGACCGGCGGCGCACGCTGCCGCCGGCAGCGCACCTCTTCTCCCGCGAGCTGGTCAACGAGGTGGCCGATCCCTTCGATCCACCTCCGGGCGGCTGAACGCACATCCCGGAGGCCGAGACCCGCGTGCCCCGTACACTCGGGAGGTGATCGTCGTGCTGGTCGTCGCCATCGTTCTGGCCGCCGCCGTGGGACTGGTCGCGCTGGCCGCCCCGCGCCCTTCCCGCCGCGGTGGCGGCGCGCCCGCGCCCGCCCCCGACCCGGCGGCGGCCGCGCGAGCCCGGACCGAGGCCGATCGCATCGTCGCCGAGGCGCGCAACCAGGCGCTGGCGGCCCGGGAGGCGGTCCGCGAGGAGGTGCTGGTGCGCGGCCAGGCGGTCGACGCCAACGAGGCCCTCCTCGAGGAGCGCGAGCGGACGTACCGGGATCGCCGGGCGGTCTTCGACGACCGCCGCCACCTCCACAAGAAGCGGCGCGAGGAGATCGAGGAGCGGATCCTGGCGGTGGCCTCTGCCCGCGCCGAGATGGCGGGCACGATGGAACGGGTCGCCGGGGTCGACGCGGCCAGCGCCGCCCGGCTGGTCCTCGAGCGCGTCGACAACGAGCTGGCGGCGGAGCACCCGGCCAGGGTGGAGGCCGCCGTCGCGGAACGGGTCGGCGACGCCGAGCCCGCGGCGCGGACCCTCATCGCCGGGGCCATGGAGCGGCAGCTGAGCGGCCATGCCGACGGGATCACCCGGTCGGCACCGCTCTCTCTCGAGGACCTCGACGAGCCCGGGCGCGAGCGGCTGCTCAGTGCGCTCTCCGTGATCGCCGAGGACACCGGGATGGACCTCGGCGTGGACGAGGATCGCGCCCAGGCAACCCTGCGCGGCATGGACCCGATCGGTCGTGAGCTGGCGCGCCAGGCCGCGCTCGAGGTCGTCGACCGCAAGCTGCAGGCCGCCGACGTTCCCCCCCTCCTGGTGCGCACCCGCGGCTCCCTGCTCACCAACGTGCGCCAGCTCGGCGAGCGCGCGCTCTGGGAGATGCAGATGGAGGGCCGGCCCGAGCTGGCCGAGCTCATCGGCACCCTCCACTACCGCTTCTCCTACGGGCAGAACGCGCTCTTGCACTGCGAGGAGACCGGTCACATCTGCGGGGTGCTCGCGGCCGAGCTGGGCATGACCCAGGCGATGGCGCGCCAGGCGGGCATGCTCCACGACGTCGGCAAGGCGGTCGACCACGACGTGGAGGGCTCGCACGCCATCATCGGCGGCGAGCTGCTCCGCGTTCTCGGCGCCGACCCGGGGATCATCCACGCCGTCAAGGCGCACCACTTCGACGAGGAGCCCAGCACCGACCTGGCCATGCTCACCATCTGTGCCGACGCCATCAGCGCCTCGCGTCCGGGGGCGCGACGGGACACCCTCACCACCTACCTGGCGCGGCTCGAGCAGCTGCAGGCCATCGCCACCCGCCACGCCGGCGTGGAGCGCGCCTTCCCCCTCCAGGCGGGACGCGAGGTGCGCATCTTCGTGCGCGCCAAGCAGGTCAAGGACGCGCAGGTGCCGGAGCTGAGCGTGGAGATCGCCCGGGAGATCGAGAACGAGATGCAGTACCCGGGGATCATCAAGGTGACGGTGATCCGCGAGACCACCGCCACCGCCACCGCTCCCGCCCAGATCGCCGCTGTGCAGGAGGCCAACCGGCGCCGCGCCACCGGCGGGGACGACGCACCCCTCGCGGATGCCGGCATCCAGCAGAACGGAGACCTCGGCGAGCTCGGCTCCCCCGCCGCCTCGCCTGACGACGGGTGAGCACCGCCGACGTCCTCCTGCCGATCAGCGGCTGACGGCGGCAAACCTGCGCACGGCGTCCGCGGTGCGCCGCGGCTGTTCGTGGAAGAAGAGGTGGCCGGCGCCCTCGAAGACGTCGTGGCGCGCTCCCGGGATCCGCTCCCAGAGCAGCTCGGCGTTGGCGAGCGGCATGACCAGGTCCTCGCTGCCGTGGAGAACCAGGGTTGGGGCGGCGATCGACGGCAGCTTCTCCCACACGTCATGGGCGCGGGACGCGGCCAGCTGGGCCTGGAAAGCTCGCGCCGCGACCGGGTGGCGGGCGCGGTCGCGCACCTGCGCCTCGATGAACTCGGGATGCTCCGCTTGGAAGCGCAGCGAGTAGAGCACCGTGCACGCCAGGCGGTAGGCCTCCTCGGGGGTCCGGGCACCCTTGCCGAGCAGCGCAGCGCTGGCGGCAGGGTCTGGGGCACGCGCCCCAGCGGCGGAGCCGGGACCGGTGGCGGCGAGCAGCAGGGCAGCAACGCGCTCTGGATGGCGGACGGCCAGCTGCTGCGCGACCAGGCCGCCGAACGACGCCCCGAGAACGCCCGCCTGCGCGATGGCGAGCCCGTCGAGCACGGCGGCGGCGTCGTCGCCGAGCTGCTCTGTGGTGTAGGGGCCGGGCGTGAGCTGCGACGCGCCGATCCCCCGCTGGTCGTAGACCGCCACCCGGAAGTGCGGCGTGAGCAGCGCCATCAGCGGTTCGAACACCACGCGGGTCGCGCCCAGGCCGGGGATGAGCAGGAGCCACGGACCATCGCCGGCGACGGTCACGGCCAGCTCGGTTCCGTCCGGGGCGGCCACGACGGTATCGGTCATGCGCGCGGATGCTACGCGCCGGTCGGCAGCGCTCACCGGCACAATCTGCTGGTCGCCGACCGTCCCGGCCGGCGCGGAGGACCACCGCTGCGATCCACAGAGCTCTCCGTCGACACCAGCCGCGCGCAGGTGGTCGATATCACCGACGACGTCGCCGCATTCGTCGAGACGGGCGGCGATGGGCTGCTCAGCCTGCTCGCCCTGCATGCCACGGCCGGCCTCGCCCTCATGGAGACGGGCAGTGGCTCCGAGGGCGACCTGGTGGCAGAGCTGAAGCGGCTGCTCCCCCGCGACGCCCGCTACTCCCACCAGCACGGCAGCCCCGGTCACGGCGCCGACCACCTCCTGCCGGCGCTGCTCAGCCCCGCCATGGTGCTTCCGGTCTCCGCCGGCCGCCTGGTGCTGGGCACCTGGCAGCGGATCGTGCTCGTCGACCTCAACGCCGACAATCCCCAGCGTCGCGTGCGGCTTGATCTCCTGGCGGGCTGAGCCGTCGCGGAGAATACCCCGATGCCCGACCGGTTCTTCATCGACGCCGAGGCCGCATCGCCCGCAGGAGTGGTGCTCGAGGGCTCGCTGGCCAAGCACCTGGCACGCTCGCTGCGCATGCGCGCCGGCGATTCCATCGTGGTGGTGGATCCCCACGGCCATGAGCACGGTGTGGTGCTGCGCATCGTGGGGGCGGATCGTGTCGCCGGGGACATCGCCTGGAGCCGCAGCGCCACCGGCGAGCCCCGGCTGCGCGTAACCGTCCTCCAGGCGCTGCCGCGGGAACGCATGGAGGACTGCGTCGACGTCCTGGTCGAGGCCGGCGCCGCCGAGGTTCGCCCCGTGATCACCGAGCGCGTGGTCAGCCGCCCGTCCGGCGACCGGCTCCCCCACCGGGTGCACCGCTGGCAGGCCGTGGCCACCGAGTCTGCCCAGCTGGCTGGTCGCGGCACGATTCCCCGCGTGCACGCACCTGTCGCCCTTGCCGACGCGCTCGCCGCTCTGGCACCGGACGCGCAGCTCCTGGCGTGCACCTTCGACGGGGAGCGTTCGATCGTCGATGCCGACGTCGACCTCCGCCGCCCATTGGGGCTGTGCATCGGGCCCGAGGGTGGCTTCGGCGAGCGTGACCTCGACACGCTGCGCCGAGCCGGGGCTGACACCGTCCATCTCGGCGCGCGAATCCTCCGGACGCGCTACGCAGGAGCCGTGGCCTGCGCGCTGCTCCTGGCCCGATCCGGTGACCTGTCCGAGCCGCTGGCGGCGGCGCCTCGGCCATGAACGGAGCCCGGCCGGTCCGTGTCGCGGTCACCGCGCTGGGCTGCAAGGTGAACTACGCCGAGATGGCCGCCCTGGCCGGACGGCTCGCCGCCGCCGGCTGTGAGGTGGTGCCCGACGACCAGCCGGCCGACGTTCGGGTGCTCAACTCCTGCACGGTGACAGCCGCCGCCGACGCCACCACCCGGCAGCGGCTGCGCCGACTGCGCCGCGCCGACCCCGGTGCCCACCTCATCCTCACCGGCTGCAGCGTCGACGGCAATCCGGGGGTCTACCTGCGCCCCGGCCCCGACGGCGGACACCTCCCTGTCGAGGGGGTCGACGCCGTCTTCAGCAACAGTGCCAAGGACGGCATCGCCGATCACGTGCTTCGCGTCGCCGCCGAGCGTGGAGTCGAGGCTCGGGTCCCACAGGTGGCGCCGCGGCGGAGCCGCGCCTTCATCAAGGTGCAGGACGGCTGCGGCCACCGCTGCACGTACTGCTCGGTATGGCGGGCGCGGGGGGCGTCGCGGTCGGTGGCGACGGCCGGCATCCTCGATCGCGTGCTGGCCGCGCTCGACGCCGGCCATGCCGAGGTGGTGCTCACCGGTGTCGACCTGGGCTCGTACGGGCGCGGCCAGGGGACCAGCCTGGCCGGTCTGCTCCACGCCGTCCTCGACGTGGTGGGAGGCGCTGCGCGCGTCCGGCTCAGCAGCGTCAACACCAACGACATCACCGATGAGCTGATCGAGCTCAACAGTCATCCACAGCTCTGCTCGCACTGGCACATGCCGCTGCAGAGCGGCAGCGACGTCATCCTGCGGGCCATGCACCGCGGCTACCGCCGGGCCCAGTACCTGCGCGTGTGCGCCGCCCTGCGCGACCTCGACGCCGACACGGAGTTCACCAGCGACGTCATGGTGGGATTCCCGGGGGAGACGGAGGCGGACCACGCCGCCACCCTGGCGGTGATCGAGGAGACGGCCATGCTCACCGCCCACGTGTTCCGTTACTCGCCGCGCGCGGACACACCGGCCGCCACCCTGCCGGCCGGCGTCGACGATCCCACCGCGCGCCGCCGCAGCGGCGAGGTGCGGCGCGCGGCCACGGGCAGCGGGCGACGCCGGCGCCTGCGCGCGCTGGGTCGCCGCGAGCAGGTGATCTGGGACCGCGTCGAGGGCGGGGTGGCCCACGGTCTCACCAGCTCATATCTCTCCGTGGTCGCCGCGGCGACCTCGGCCACGCGCCCCGGCGGCGTCGCCACCGTGTCTCTCGATGCCGTGGAGGGCGACGCGCTGCGCGCTACCCTCGTCTCGCCATGACCGACTGCCTCTTCTGCGCCATCGCGGCCGGCGAGATCCCCGCCACGCACGTGCACGATGACGAGACGGTGGTGGCGTTCCGCGACATCAACCCCCAGGCCCCCACCCACATCCTGGTGATCCCGCGACGGCACATCGCCTCGGCCGCCGACCTGTCTCCCGCCGACGACGCCCTCTGGGCCCGGCTGCTCCAGGTCGCCCTGCAGCTGGCCCGGAGCGAGGGCATCGACGCCGACGGCTTCCGGATTGTCACCAACATCGGCCGCGGCGGCGGCCAGACCGTGGCCCACCTCCACCTCCACCTGCTCGGCGGCCGCCCCATGACCTGGCCCCCCGGCTAGCTCTGGGGCGACGCCGCCAGGGTGCGGCGCTCCGGGCTCAACCCCGGAACGCGTCCTTGAGGGCGTCGAAGAAGCCCTTCCTGACCTCGGCCGGTTGGCCGTCGCGCCGGCCCAGCCGCTCATACAGGTCGCGCTCGTCACCGGTGAGGTGGGTGGGCACGGCGACGTGGACGACGCAGAGCTGGTCGCCGCGGCGCCCGCTGCGGACGTGGGGCACGCCCATCCCCGCGATCTTCAGCACCTTGCCGTGCTGAGTTCCGGGGGGAACGTCCACCTGGTGCTCTCCGGTGACCGTCGGCACCGTGATGCGGTCACCGAGCACCGCCTGAGGCACGCTGACCGCGAGCTCGTAGAGAAGGTCCTGCCCGCGCCGGATGAGGTGGGGGTGCGGAGCGATTCGGAAGCCGACATACAGGTCGCCGCGCGCGCCACCCCGGGGCCCGGCCTCGCCCTGGCCGCCGTAGCGCAGGGTGACGTCCTCGTCGACCCCCGGGGGGATGGTGATGTCGAGCCTCTGCCGCTCGTCGACGCGCCCCTGCCCGCGACAGGTCGGACAGGGCTGCTCGATGATGCGCCCCTCGCCACGGCAGCGCGGGCAGGCGCTGACGTTGACCATCTGACCGAAGATGCTCTGCACGCTGCGGCGCACCTGTCCGGTCCCGCCGCAGTCGGCGCACGGCACCGCCTGCGTGCCCGCGGCGGCACCGCTGCCGCGGCAATCAGCGCAGATGCCCTTGCGAGGAACCTCGACCGTGCGTGTGGCCCCGAACACCGACTCTTCGAAGCTGATGTCGACGCTCATGCGCAGGTCGGCGCCCGCCTGGGGGCCACTGCGACGGCCACGACCGCCACCGCCGCCGAAGAACATGTCGAAGAGATCGAACGCGGAGTCGAAGGAGAATCCACCGAGGTCGGGCATCCCGTTGGCGGCGTGGCCGTAGGCGTCGTAGCGCTGCCGCTTCTGCGCGTCGCTGAGCACCGAGTAGGCCTCGCCGACCTCCTTGAATCGCTCCTCCGCCTGCTTGTCCCCCTGGTTGCGGTCGGGGTGGAACTCCATGGCCAGCTTGCGGTACGCGGTCTTCAGCTGCGCCGCGGTGGCGCTGCGCTCGACTCCGAGCACCTCGTAGTAGTCGCGCTTGGCGGTGGCCACTAGGCGTCCGACTCCGTCGCGCCCGAGGGATGGGCGACGCGCACCAGCGACGGGCGCAGCAGCCTGTCGTGGAGGCGATAGCCGCGCTGCACCTCGTCGATCACCGTGTCCACATCGACATCGCCCCTCTCCTCTCCGGCGATGGCCTCGTGGAGGGACGGGTCGAACGGTTGTCCCACCGCGTCGACGGGCTCCACCCCGAGCTTGCCGAGCGCCGCCTCGAACTCGCGCACCACCAGCTCCAGGCCGCTCACGAGTTCCGTGGTGCCGTCCTCGGCGGCGTGCGCCACCGCACGACGGAGGTTGTCGAGCACCGGGAGGAGGGCGCGGGCGGCGTCCTCGCTGGCGTAGCGGGAGCGATCCGCCAGCTCCTGGTTCTTGCGCCGCCGGAAGTTCTCGAAATCGGCCGCCAGGCGCAGGTAGCGCTCGTCCTCGGCGGCACCGTTGGCGCCGACCTCGGCGTCGGGTGCGTCCTCGGCCACGTCCTGGTCGGTCTCCTCGCCCGCGGGCACGGACTGCGGGGCTTTCTCGGCGTGACTCCGCGGCCCGGACTTGGGATCGCGCTTGGTCGTCATCGCAGCGTCCTGCTCAGCGAGTCACCCACCCGGGTGGCCACGTAGCGCACCCGGGGCGCCACCTGCGAGTACTGCATGCGCGTGGGGCCGAGCACGCCGAGCGTCCCCCATCGCTGCGTGCCCACGCGGTACGTGGTCATGACCAGGCTGCACTGCCGGAGCTGTTCGAGGCCGGTCTCGCGGCCGATCATGATCTGGGTGCCGTGGCTGGTCTCGATGGCGGCGAGCATCTCACCGAGGACCCGTTCCTCCTCGAGCAGGTCGAGCACCTCCTGGAAGCGCTCCACGTCGCCGAACTCGGGCTGATGGAGGAGGTTGCGCACCCCGTCGTGGACCACCAGGGTGTCCTGGCCGGCATCGATGGACTCCATGAGGGCGGCGATGGCGGGGACCGCCTCGATCCACAGGGAGCCGTCGGCCGGGACGGCCGAGAGCGCCGCCACCTGGCGCGCGTCGCCTCCATGGCAGAGCGCGTTGAGATGGTGGGCCAGGCCGCTCAGCTCCAGCTGGTCGGCGTCGCGGCTCAGGGCGATGGGCTGCTGGCGGATCAGGTTGCCCTCGAGCACGACCAGCAGCAGAGCGTGGCGCGGCTCCAGCGAGATGATGTCGAGGTGCTTGAGGGTGGCCCCCAGAGCCCGCGGCCCGGTCACCATGCTGACCGCGTCGGTGGCCAGCGCCAGCGCCCTCGCCGCCACCTCCAGGGTCTCCTCGAGGCCGCCGGTGAGCAGGGCGAAGAAGGGGTCCATCTGGCGCCGCACCGCCACCGGGACAGGCTCCTCCTCCATGAGGAAGTCGACGTAGTAGCGGTACCCGAGGTCGGACGGAACCCGCCCCGCTGAGGTGTGGGGCTGGAGGAGGTAGCCCACTTCGACCAGGTTGGCCAGCTCGTTGCGAATCGTCGCCGACGACCACGAGGCCAGGTGGATGGCCACCGCGTGGGAGCCGACCGGGACCCCGGTGCGCGTGTAGTCGGCCACGACCGCCTTGAGGATCTGCTGCTTTCGCGAGTCGAGGGGGGTGGGGACGGGGGTCTCCAACGCGGTCTCCTTCGCCGCCTCAACTCGCGCGGCGCTTAGCACTCTGTACTATCGAGTGCTAAATGCTACCACGGCCCGGCATCGCGGGCTCGCGCTGAGGGCCGCCGCGTCCCGAGCTGTGGAGGAGCTCGAGCACCTCGCGGGCCTTCCACCCCTCCATGGCCATCGCGGTCGACAGAGTGAGGCCGGCGCGCACCAGCTCGCTGACGACCGGGCTGGGCGGAGGCTGATGGATGGGCGGCCGGCTCATGGGACGCAATCCTGAAGAATTCCACCTCGGACTTCCAGTCCCGAGAGCACATCGTGACCGCCCCGTCTGCCCCATCCGCCGGGGTCGGCGGCGGCGTTACACAGTGACCACACCGGCGCCTGCAGAAGCGACGGTCAGCCCCCGGGCACGGCGAGCCGGAGGGCCAGCTGGTTGAGCACCTCCTCGCCGCGGGCGGTCGCCCTGGCACGCCCGCCGTCGAGCTCCAGGAGGCCGGCGGCGGCCAGCTCGCGGGCCTCCTGCAGCGCCTCCTGGCCCTCCAGGCGCACGCCTTCGCGCAGGCGCAGACCCAGCATGATCGCCTCCTCGCTGCGCATCCCCGGGTCGACCCACTCGTGGCTGCGCACCGTCAGGGGCGCGGCGGCTCGGTCCCCGAGATATCCGGCGATGTCGCGACCGTGCTCGTAGCGGAACGCGGTCACGCCCGCCGGCGGATCCAGCCCGAAGGCGGGGGCGAGCGCCGCCGGGAGGTGTCCGTGGGCGCCGACCCCGGCGGCCGCGTAGTAGCCGTTGCGCCAGTACACCAGGTTGTGGCGGCACTGCCGGCCCGGGCGCGAGAAGTTGCTGACCTCGTACTGCGTATAGCCGGCGCGGGCCAGGATGTCGATGGCCATGCCGTGCTGGCGCAGAGCGGCCTCGAAGTCGACGGCACGAACCCGGCCCTCGGCCACGGCCCGATGCAAGGGGGTCCCAGTCTCCACGGTGAGCTCGTAGCACGACACATGGTCGGGAGCGGCGTCCACGACCCGCCCCAGGGACTCCCGCCAGCGGGCGTCGTCGAGCCCGGGGACCGCGTAGATGAGGTCGGCGCTGACGTTGGAGAAGCCGGCGGCGCGAACCTCGGCGAGCGCGGCGATGGCCCGGTCGGCGTCGTGGACCCGGCCCAGGAAGCCGAGGATGTCAGCGTGCGTGCTCTGCACCCCGACGCTGACCCTGGTGAAGCCGGCAGCTCGCCACGCTCGGGCCCGGGTCTCCGATGAGCTGGAGGGATTGACCTCCAGGGTCAGCTCGGCGCCGGGTGCGATCACGAAGCTGGCGCGCACCTCCTCCATGAGCGACGCCATGAGGCCAAGATCGAGCAGCCCGGGAGTGCCACCGCCGCAGAACACGGTGTCGAGAGCACAGCCGCCCAGCGCGGCACCGAGCGCCCGGAGCTCGCCGATCAGCGCGCCGACATACTCGTGCTGGCCGCGAGCGCCGGCCACGGATACGAAGTCGCAGTACTCGCACTTGCGCTCGCAGTAGGGGACATGAAGGTACAGCGCAGTCACGGTCGCGGCCGCGGAGGCGGCGGAGCGGTGGAGGTCGGCGCTCTCAGCGGACCTGGTCATCACCGGCCTGGTCTGCCCCCGCTCCGGGGGCTGCGGCCTGGCGGCGCCGGCCGGCGACCGGCGGCGGTGCGTGCCAGCATCCGTGCCCGGGCCCGGCGCCCCGGGGCGCTGAGCATTCTGCTGAAACCGGGATAGAGAGCCGCGGTGCCGAAGAGGGCGAGCACGTCGCCGGCGGCGATGAGCAGGCCGTCGGTCAGCTTCAGCTGCTTGATGAACTGTGCCGTGGACACCGACGCGCTGGCCGGGTGCACGAACGCGGTTCCCAGGATGAGGGAGAGGAGCGCGTACATGATGCCCAGCGACAGTGACTCGAGCAGACGGAGGTTGCGCGGCTGACGTGCCAGCCTGCGGGCCACCGGCATCACCACCACACAGGCGACCACCAGGTATTGCGGCTGGAAGAAGAACATGTCGATGATCAGCGGGTTGCTGTTCTGGGTGACGTGGATGACGGCGCCGACGGGGATCTGCACCACGAAGGCCAGACCGAGCAGGACGAGCAGGCCCACCCCGCTCCAGCGCTGTTCGCCGGCCGCGTCGACGGCGCTCCACGACCGCGATCTGGGTGTGGGGGTGGCGGCGGGCGCCACCGGGGCCCCCGGGGCCACCTCGGCGGGGGCGCGCCTGGCGGCCGGCGGGCGGCGGCGTCTCTTGGAGGCCACGCCTAGTCGTCCAGCTTGAGGACGGCCATGAACGCCTCCTGGGGGATCTCGACGTTGCCCACCCGTTTCATCCGCTTCTTGCCCTCCTTCTGCTTCTCGAGCAGCTTGCGCTTGCGCGTGATGTCGCCGCCGTAGCACTTGGCCAGGACATCCTTGCGCATCGCCGACACCGTCTCGCGGGCGATCACCTTGCCCCCGATCGCCGCCTGGATGGGGACCTCGAACAGCTGCCTGGGGATGAGCTTGCGGAGCCGTTCAGCAAGCTTGCGTCCCTGCAGCGCCGCCTTGTCACGGTGGACGATCATGGAGAGGGCGTCGACGCGCTGGCCGCCGACCAGGATGTCGAGCTTGACCAGCTTCTCGGCGCGGAAGCCGGTGATCACGTAGTCGAGCGAGGCATAGCCACGGCTCCGCGACTTGAGCTGGTCATAGAAGTCGTGAATGATCTCGCCGAGAGGGAGGTCGTAGATGAGCGCCACGCGATCACCGGGCTGGTACTGCATGTCGAGAAGCTCGCCGCGGCGGTCCTGGCACAGCTCCATGAGAGGACCGACGTAGTCCTTGGGTACGAAGATGGTGGCGCGCGTCCGCGGTTCCTCGATGGCGTCGACCTGGGCGGGGTCGGGGAGCATCGCCGGGTTGTCGACCGCCACCATCTCGCCACTGCGCAGCCGCACCCGGTACTCCACGGTGGGCGCGGTGGTGAGCAGCTCGAGGTCGAACTCGCGCTCCAAGCGCTCCTGGACGATCTCCATGTGGAGGAGGCCGAGAAACCCGCACCGGAAGCCGAACCCCAGCGCCACCGACGACTCCGGCTCGTACACCAACGAGGCGTCGTTGAGGTTGAGCCGGGACAGCGCCTCCTTGAGATCCTGCACCTTGTCCGAGTCGAGAGGGAAGATGCCCGCGAACACCATGGGCGTGACCGTGCGATAGCCGGGGAGGGACGTGGGCGCCGGGCGGGAGGTGTCGGTGATCGTGTCACCGACCTTGCTGTCACGCACGTCCTTGACCGAGGCGACCACGTAGCCGACCTCGCCCGGGCTGAGCGACCCTGTCGACGACATCTGGGGACGGAACACGCCCACCTCGTCGACCACGAAGTCCTTGCCGGTGGCCATCATGCGGATTCGCTGACCCTGCCGGATGACCCCGTGCATGACGCGCACGTACACGATCACGCCGCGGTACGCGTCGTACTTGCTGTCGAAGATCAGCGCCTGCAGCGGGGCGCCCACGTCGCCCGCCGGTGGGGGCACCCGCGCCACCACGGCTTCCAGGATCTCCTCGATGCCGAGCCCCTGGCGCGCGCTGGCGAGCAGCGCACCGTCTCCGGGCAGCCCGATGACGTCCTCGATCTCCTTGCGCACCAGCTCCGGGTCCGCCGCTGGGAGGTCGATCTTGTTGATCACCGGGATGATCTCGAGATCGGCCTCGAGCGCCGAGTAGACGTTGGCCAGGGTCTGCGCCTCGATCCCCTGGGAGGCGTCCACCACCAGCACCGCGCCTTCGCACGCCGCCAGGGAGCGCGACACCTCATAGGCGAAATCCACGTGACCCGGCGTGTCGATGAGGTTGAGCTGATAGGTGCGGCCATCGGCCGCGTCGTAATCGAGGCGTACCGCCTGGGCCTTGATGGTGATGCCCCGTTCGCGCTCCAGGTCGAGCGTGTCGAGCAGCTGCTCCTGCATATCGCGAGGAGCGACAGTGCCGGTTCGCTCGAGGAGTCGATCGGCGAGCGTCGACTTGCCGTGATCGATGTGGGCGATGATGCAGAAGTTGCGGATCAGCTCGAGCTGGGGTGAGGACACGAGCGGCCATGCTAGCCGCGTCCGCTCCCATATGATCCGGAGATGGCCACTCGCAGGCGCGCCGGGCCCGTGCGCCGCGTCGCCCCCGATCCCTCCGGAGGGAAGCGGGCGCTCGTGCTCTGCGGCGGAGGCATCACCGGGCTGACCTACGAGATCGGCGCGCTGCGCGCGCTCGACGACCTCCTGGTGGGCAGCAGCGTCAACGATTTCGACGTCTATGTGGGCACCAGCGCGGGGTCGATGGTGGGGGCGCTGCTGGCCAGCGGCATCACCCCCACGGAGATGGCACTGGGGGTGGAGGGCAGCAACCAGCTGCTCCGGCCGCCGTCGCGGTGGGGGCTCTACCGCCCCAACGTCGCCGAAGCCGCTGCCCGGCTGACGAAGCTGCCGCGACTCACCCAGGAGATCGTCTGGGAGCTGGCCCGGCACCCCGGCAAGCTCAATCCCGTCGACGTCCTCGGCATGCTCAGCCCCCTTCTGCCGTCGGGCGTGTTCAGCAACGTGGAGCTGGTGCGCTTCCTCGAGCGCCTGCTCACCCGGGAGGGATTCAGCAACGATTTCCGCGACCTCGACCGCGAGCTCCACATCGTGGCCTGCGCGCTCGACTCCGGCCAGCGGGTGGTCTTCTCCGCATTCAACAAGCACGCCCACGTGCCCATCTCCATGGCCGCGGCGGCGAGCACGGCCATCCCCATGCTGTTCCGGCCGGTGCGTATTGACGATGTCGACTACGTCGACGGCGGAATCAAGGGAATCTCGGCGATCGATGTCGCCGTCGATCGCGGCGCGACCCTGATCGTCGCCATCAACCCGATCGTCCCGGTGGATGTCCGCAACCTCGATCCCCCGGAGGGCCTGCGCCAGCTGGTGGGCGACCACCTCTCCGACATGGGCATGCGCGGAATCTACAACCAGGTGTTCCGGGGCATGCTCCATGACGGGCTGCTGGATCACATCAAGCTGGTGCGCCACAACCATCCCGACGTCGACATCCTGCTCATCGAGCCGCGGCCGGACGACGAGAAGATGTTCTTCCATGAGCTGATGTCCTACAGCGCCCGTCTCATGGTCCTGCAGCACGGCTACGAATCGGTGAGCAACGGTCTCTATGACACCTGGGGGTATCTCCGCCAGATCCTGCCCAGGCACGGCATCCACATCTCGCGTCGCAACATCGAGCGCAACCCCGTGACGGTTCCCGTGACCAGCTACCGGATGCCCAACCTGCTGCAGCGGCTGATGCGCCAGACCGTGTTCGCTCGACGCCCCGTCATCTCGGTGATCGATGAGGACGAGACCGCGGTCTGAGGGCGCCCGGCCCCGCAGACCCCTAGGCGGCCGGGCCCCGCCCGCCGGCGCGGCGCAGCACCTCGCCGAGGTCCACCCCGCGCTTGGTCCCAGCCACCGCCGGCTTGACCCGGTGGGCGAGCACTGCCGGAGCCACCCGCTCGACGTCCTCGAAGGTGGCCCGGTCACGGTTCTCGTACGCCGCCAGCGCCTGGGCGCTCTTGCGGGTCACGATGTCGGCGCGGTGGCCGTCGACCTCGAGCTCGATGCCGAGCGCGGCGATGCCGACCAGGATGTCGCGATCGATCTCCACGTCCGGAAGGGTGCGGATGGCCCGGGAGATCCTGTCGGCCTCGGCGTTCTCCTGCGCCTCGAAGCGGATCGCGAAGGCCTCGGGGTCCTCTTCGAACTCCTCGCGACGCTCGACGATCTCGACCCGCTGGGCCACGTCACGGATCCCGGCCACGTCGACACAGAGACCGAAGCGGTCGAGCAGCTGGGGACGGAGGTCGCCCTCCTCCGGGTTCATGGTGCCGACCAGGATGAACCGGGCGGGATGCGACACCGAGACACCCTCACGCTCGACAGTGTTCAGCCCCATGGCCGCGGCGTCGAGCAACACGTCGACGATGTGGTCGTCGAGCAGGTTGACCTCGTCGACGTAGAGGATGTTGCGATTGGCCTCGGCGAGGACGCCGGGCTCGAAGCGCTTCTCGCCCGTCTTGATGGCGGCCTCGATGTCGATGCTCCCCACAACGCGGTCCTCGCTGGCGTTGATGGGCAGCTCGACGACGCGCATCTGGCGCGGCTCGCTGGGCAGCTCCTCTCCGCCGGCGCTGCGGGTGCTGCAGTCGGCGCACTGCTGCTCGCCGGGCTCGGGCGCACAGCCGAAGAGGCAGCCCACGACAACCTCCTGCTCGGGAAGCAGACGGGCCAGCGCGCGTACCGCCGTCGATTTGGCGGTTCCCTTCTCACCCCGGATCAGCACCCCCCCGATGGCCGGGTTGATGGCATTGAGCACCAGCGCCTGGCGCATCGGCTCCTGGCCGACGATGGCGGTGAACGGAAAGACGGAGCGACCCACGAGCATTCTGCGATTGTCTCTGTTTGGCGGCATCGCCCGGCCGCGGTCCGTCATCGGGCGCGCAGGCTGCGCTCCACCCCGGCGAGAATCGCTCCCTGGCTGAGGTCGTAGAGGCCCAGATACTCCCCGCCGGCGCGCTCGGCGAGGTCGAGGCAGGCGTTGAACCCGTAGCCGCCACTGAACAGCTGCGAACGCGGCGGGGTGGTGGCGGCACCGACCCGGGGAAGCGGGGTCGCGGTGATGTGATCGCGCGCCGAGTCGATGACCAGCATGCGCACGTGCTCCATCCCGATCTGCGCGGCCAGGCGCTGAGCCTCGAGCAACGGCTCCTCACCAAAGAGCGAGATATTGCCCCGCCCATCGCTGATGAGAACCATCAGCGGGTACACGGAGGCGTCGCGGAGGCGCTCGGTCCGGACCACCTTGAGCCCCGCCACCAGTCCGTGGGTCAACGGCGTGGTGCCACCGACGGCGAGCCGCTGAAGGCGCTCCTCGGCGAGGTCGACGCTCGACGTCGGTTGCAGGACCACGCGTGCGCTGCGTCCCGAGAAGACCACCAACGACACCTTGTCGCGACGAACGTACGCATCGCGAAGCAGGGAGAGCACCGCACCCTTGGTGGCCTGCATGCGCTGCTCGGCGTCCATCGACGCGCTGGCGTCGACGACGAAGACGATGAGCGTGCCGGTGCGGCGCCGGCGCACCTTCTGGCGCAGGTCCTGGCGCTCGAGGTGAAGAGCGGGAGCATCCATCACTCCGGCGGCCGCCGCATCCTCACGGCGGCGAAGCTGATGCGGTGCCGCCGCGCGAACGGTGGCGTCGAAGGCCACGTCCGAGGTGTGCTCGCTCTGCTCCGCACGCACGTACCGGCCCCGCCGGTCTGGGCTCTTCGACTGGGTGCGCTTGCCACTCGCCTTGCGGCTGCGCCGGTCGCGGGGCAGGCTGATCTTGCGCACCGGGAAGAGCTCCCCGGCGAAGTGCTGGGGCGCGCCGGTGGCGGTCGACTCAGTGGCGCGAGCCTGGTCTCCGTGGGAGGCGCCCTCCCCCTGATCGGAGGTTGCCGTCGAATCTTGGGGCGCCTCGGCGTTCGCGGTCTCCTCCGTCGAATCCGACTGAGCTGCGGATGCCTCCGCATCGCGACGCATCTCCTCCATGCGCTCACGCGCGGCCTCCGCCGCCGGTGCGGCGCTGCTGCCGTCGGACGCGGGATGTTCGTGACGGCGGTGGGCCAGCGCGAGGTCGGCGGCCGCGACCACGTCGGCGGCGCTGACCGCCAGCTCTTCCATCTCCCGCACGGCATCCGTCGGCCCGGCGTCCACCAGCCTCTCCGCCTCGCGCCAGGCGCAGATGGTCTGCGCGGTGCGGCTGATCACCAGGTCGGCGCGATGGCCGACGGCGCCCGCATCCACGCAGATGAGGGCGATGAACTGGCGCATGGCTCTGGAGATGTGCACCAGGCTGAGGATCTCGGTGGCACGGGCGATCACCTCACGGAGCCGCTGCTGGTCGCGCTCTTCGTCGCTGGAGAGCACCGCAGCCCTGCGCATGGCTCGCTCCATGACTGTGACCCGGTCGTCGAGCGCCTGCAGGCCGCCGACCTCGACGCAGAGCCCGAAGCGGTCGAGCAGCTGGGGACGGAGGTCCCCCTCCTCGGGATTCATCGTTCCCACCAGCATCAGCCGCGCCGGATGTGAGAGCGAGATCCCCTCACGCTCCACGGTGTTGACCCCCATGGCCGCCGCGTCGAGGAGCACGTCGACGAGGTGATCGTCGAGAAGGTTGACCTCGTCGACGTAGAGCAGGTTGCGGTTGGCAGCCGCCAGAAGCCCGGGTTCGAAGCGACGTTCGCCGCGCTTGATGGCCGCCTCCACGTCGATGCTCCCCACCACCCGGTCCTCGCTGGCGTTCACCGGCAGCTCCACCACGCGCATGGGCCGCGTCTCGCTGTGCATGGCCTCACCGGCGGCGGCGCGCTCGCGACACTCCTCGCACCAGGTCGCCGGCGCGCCCGGTTCGCACTGGAAGCGGCATCCGGAGACAACGGCGACGTCGGGGAGGAGGGCGGCCAGCCCGCGAACCGCGGTGGATTTGGCGGTGCCCTTCTCGCCCCTGATGAGCAGGCCGCCGATGGCCGGGTTGACGGCATTGAGGAGGAGGGCCTGCTTCATGGCGTCCTGGCCGACGAGCGCTGAGAAGGGCAGGACGTCGGCGCGCTCGCTCATGGGTTGAGAGTCTTACAGGGGCGGGGCAGATCCCCGCCCCTCGCCTGGTCGGAATCAATCCGACCACGCTCACCCCCACCCCTCGGCGCGCCTCGCGCGCCGCTGTCGCTTCGCGACGGGATTCTCGATCGGATACTCGTTCCCTACATGATCCGAATCAATCCGACCCCCGATCGGTCAGCAGTTGGCCTCGAGGCGGTAGTCGAAGGCGGCGCCGGGGGTGACCAGGAGGAGATCTCCGCCAGTGAGGAGGAGCACTCGCCACTCACCCGACTGTCCGAGCTCGCGGCCGGTCGGCACCGCCGGGTGCGCCCGCCGGGCCACCTGCACATAGGTGCCTCCCAGGTAGCCGATGGCGGCGGGGGCGTCGTTGGGGTACTGGACGGTGATGGCACAAACGCCCGGAGCCGTGGTCTGGAAGCTGAGCAGCGCGGTACCGGGATGTGACGGTACCCACGAGGGCTGCGAGGTGGTGTCGCCACAGCCGGCCAGCAGGAGCCCGAGCAGCGCGAGAGTGAGCGGCGCTCGGGCCGGCGGCCGGGCCGGCGCCCCACCACCGCCCACCGGCCTCACCGCCGTAGGTCGGCGGCGATGGCGCGGATCTGCTCCTCGGTCAACCTCACGCTGGCTCGCAACTTGGGGTGATCGACGGTCACTGTGGCGAAGCTCTCCGCGAGCAGACGGGACCGCTGCTCGGGGCCGAGCCGGAACCGGAGGTGGTGGGCGCCCGAGGCGGCGTCGTCGGGGTCCGCCGTGGCCGGCACGCGATCGCCGCCGACGTCGAGCCACACCATCTCCTCGATCCCCGCCAGCTCCGCGACGCGGTCGGCGAGGGCGACCGGGTCGGAGACGTCGAGATGGAGCGTGGCGACCAGGTCATGATCGCCACCGAGCAGCTCCGCGAACCCGGTGGACTCCGCCGAGATGCGGTCCGCATCCGTCACACGCTCGGCGCGGAGAAGCTCCTGCAGGGCCGCCCGGACGGTCTCGCGAGTGTGGAAGACGAGCACCACGCCGTCCCCGAGACCGATGCGGCGGAGCCCGGCCGTGGAGGCCAGCCGAGCTCTGACGGCGGCCCGCTCGGCCTCGTATGCGGACCCGGTGACCACCTCGCCGCCGGCGAACCGCTCCACCGTCAGCTGTCCAGCGCGGCAGCGCGACGGAGCACGCCGAGGTGGACGGACTCCGCGTCCACCAACGTGTCGAACCATTCGGCGGCGTCGGTGCGCCCCGCGGCACGAGCGCCGGCGGCCAGCTCGGTGTAGCGTTCCACCGCCCGGCCCTCGCCCTCGATCACCGCCGCCAGGTCCCCGGCCGCGTCTCCCCCACCCGCCAGCGGGTCCCCCGCCTCCTCGAGGAATTCGAGGTGGCCGAAGGCCTGGCTGATCTCGCCATCGGCGATCGAGCGGAGCACCGCGGCGATGTCGGCGCGGCCCTCGACGTCGGCGCGGCGCGCATAGAAGAGGCAGCGCACGACGCTCTCCGCCTCGCGGGCGAACGCCTCGCGGAAGCGGGCATCGAGGTCATCCTTCTTGGCCGGCACTGGGCATCCTCTGGTCGACGGGGTGCGCCGTTGCGCGGCGACGAGCGTAGCCGCTCCGGCCACCGGCGGGGCCGGCGCGGAATCCCGACCATTTGGGTATGCTTTCCACTCCGATGGCCAACGTCCCCTTCGATCGCAGTCCTCTCAAGGTGGGGCAGGTGCTGCTCATCACCGGCCTGGCGATCGCCTGGCTGATCGCCCTGGCACGCCCCGCCGCCGCCATCGCGCTGCCGCTGTTTGCCCTGATGCTGCTAGGCGGCGCGCTGTCGCCGGCCACCAGCCTGCCTCGTGCGATCTACGCGAGAGTGCTCAGGCCTCGCGGGTGGGTCCGTCAGCGAGTTCGGATCGAGGACCCCGCGCCGCACCGGTTCGCGCAGCTGGTGGGAGGGATCTTCCTGGTCGCCGCCAGCATCGCCGCGGTGCTCGGCCACCTCACCGCTGCCTGGACGCTCGGCTGGGTGGTGATCGCCCTCGCCTTCCTCAACTTCGCCTTCGACGTCTGCGTCGGGTGCATCGTGTACGCCCAGCTGGTGCGCGTCGGGCTGTTCCCGCTGAGCGGCCGCCGTCCCGCCGTCGGCTGATCGTGCCCGCGCCACTGTTCGCCCCAGTCGCGGCCCTGCTGGTCCTGGCGCTCGCAGCCGCGGTGCTGGCGCTGCAGCGCTCCCGGCAGCGCCGCCTCATCGGCGCCCTGCTGCCCCACGGCGCGGATCCAGCCAACCGCGGCGCGAGCCCCGACATCCTCTACTTCACCGGCGAGAATTGCACCGTCTGCCACGTCGCCCAGCGTCCCGCGCTCCGGCGCCTGCGTGGCCTCATCGACGACGTCGCCATCCGGGAGATCGACGTCGCGCTCGACCCCGGCGTGGCGCGCTCGTACCGGGTCATGACCCTCCCCACCACCGTCGTCCTCGACCGCTCCGGCCGGGCAACCGCCGTCAATGCGGGATTCGCGACCGACTCGGTGCTCCGCGATCAGGTGCTCGCCGCTCGCGCCGCCTCAGCGCAACCTGCCTTGGTTTGACGCCGTGACGCCACCGGCTGCGAGCCGCGGCTCCGTGCTGCGGCATGCTTCAATCGCCGGGTGACGACCACCCAGGCACCCCGGCCGCGGGTCGCGCCCCCGCCTCCCAGCGACCTGTACTGCGTCGATGAGCTGCTCGGCGAGGACGAGCGCCTCATCCGCGACACGGTGCGAGCGCTGGTGCGCGAGCGGGTCCTGCCGGTGATCGGCGACCACTTCGAGGCCGGCACCTTTCCGCGGGCACTGGTCGGCGAGCTCGCCTCTCTCGGCCTCCTGGGGATGCATCTGACCGGCTACGGGTGCGCCGGCGCCAGCGCGACGGCGTACGGCGTGGCCTGCGAAGAGCTCGAGGCGGGCGACAGCGGCCTGCGCTCATTCGTCTCGGTGCAGGGATCCCTGGCCATGTTCCCGATCCACGCGTACGGGAGCGAGGAGCAGAAGCGGAAGTTTCTGCCGGAGATGGCAGCAGGCACTCTGATCGGGTGCTTCGGCCTCACCGAGGCGGACGCCGGCAGCGACCCCGCGAACATGCGCACGACCGCGCGTCGCAGCAGCGACGGCTGGGTGGTGAACGGCGCCAAGATGTGGATCACCAATGGCTCGATCGCCGACGTCGCCGTGGTCTGGGCGACCACCGAAGAGGGTGTCCGGGGTTTCCTGGTGGAGCGCGGCACCGCGGGGTTCACCGCCTCGGACATTCACCGCAAGCTCTCACTGCGTGCCTCGGTGACCAGCGAGCTCCACCTCGATTCGGTGGCGTTGCCGGAGTCGGCGGTGCTGCCGGGAGTGACCGGGATGGGAGGACCGCTGTCGTGCCTCAACGAGGCGCGGTACGGGATCGCCTGGGGCGCCATGGGCGCGGCACGCGCCTGCTTCGAAGCCGCCCTGGAATACAGCAAGGCCCGGCGCATGTTCGACCGGCCGATCGCGCGATTCCAGCTCACCCAGGCCAAGCTGGCCACCATGGCGACCTCGCTGGTGCAGGGCCGGCTGATCGCCCACCGCCTCGGCGCTCTCAAGGACGCCGGCCGGCTCCACCCGGTGCAGGTCTCGCTGGCCAAGCGCGCCAATGTTCGCGCCGCCATCGAGGTGGCCCGTGAGGCGCGCAGCATCCTCGGCGCCAACGGCATCACCCTCGAGTATCCGGTGGTCCGGCACATGAACAACCTCGAATCGGTGCTCACCTACGAGGGGACCGAGGAGGTCCACACCCTCATCCTCGGCAAGGCCATCACCGGTGAGGACGCCTTCTCCTAGCCCGTCTCGATGGTCGGCGGGACGGTCATGCCGCGGCCGCGATGTCCCACCCCTCCACCTCGCGGAAAGAGTGGTGGCCGTGAGCGGTGACGATGATGTGATCGAGGAGCGGGAGGCCCACCAGCTGCGCCGCCGCGCGCAGCGCCTCGGTGACGACGCGGTCCGCCCGCGAGGGCGAGGCGTCGCCGGACGGGTGGTTGTGGGCCACGACGAGGGCCGATGACCCCGCGCGCAGGGCGGGCGCGAGCACGTCACGCGGGGTCAGCCGCGAGCTGTTGACGCTCCCCACCGCCACAGCCTCGAGTGCGATGGGACGGTGGCGCGCATCGAGCAGGACCACCCACACCTGTTCCTGCGCAGCAGAGCGCAACCCGCCGAGGAGCAGGACAGCCTCGCGAGGAGACGTGATGGTGGGGCGATCGTCCGCCAGCCACCGCTCCGCCAGCTCCCAGAGTGCCGCCAGGCGGCGGGCACGCTCCGGAGCGACGCCGTGCTCGCTCACCAGGCCGGCCGATCCCAGCATGCGACGCTCCCACATGGGCACCGCCGCCACCCTTGTGGCACATTCCAGGGTGCCTGGCGAGGGTGTGGATCCACCCAGGACCTGGGCGATCAGCTCGGCGTCCGTGCGCCCGCAGAGCGATCGGTCCGATGCCGCCCACAGACGCCCTCTCATACTCGTCAGTGTATCACACAGATGTGTGGTACCACGAGGGTCGGCGACGAAGCTCAGTGGCGGCTCAGCAGTAGGCCCACGACGAGAACGACCACCAGACCGACGGCGATGAGCGCCGGACCGAAGGAGCTGTCCAGGAGGTCACCGAGGCGCTGGCCGGGACCACCTGCTGTCCCGGCCGTGACCGGCGCGCGCGGCGCCGGCTCGAAGCCCTCGGAGGCCTCGTCCGCCGCGAAGATGGCCACCCGCCCCGCGGCGTCATCCGCCACGTCCATGCGATCGACGAACGCCGGGGTGCTGATCGCGCTGCGGCGCCTGCGCATCCCCCGCCGTGGGGACGCAGGGCGCGGCAGCCCGTCATCCGTCTGCTGCGACGGCGGGGGCGGTGGTGGCGGCGGCGGATCGGCAGTGCTCAGCGCGAGAACCGCTCCACCGCTGCCATGGCGCCCCAGATGGTGTTGAGCCTGCGCTGCTCACGCACCAGGAGCGCCAGCCCGCCGACCACCGGGATGGCGAGGAGAAGTGAGCTGCCCACCGGGCGCACCTGGCAGTCGGTGGTCGTGCCAACGTGCTCCTCGACGCAGCGCAGCCGCTCGAGGCTCATCACCACCGCCACCACGCTGAACGGCACCAGCAGCGTCAGGTAGGGGACCACCGCGAGACCGGCGAGCAGGTAGAGCGCCTTGGCGGTGCTGACCTGGGACGCCAGGGGGATGTGCACCGAGAGACGGCCGGCGACCAGAAAGGCCGCCCCGGCGAGGGTCGCCAGCAAGCCCACCAGCCAGGGGATCGCCACCGCGAACGTGCTGCGGAGCGGGCGGGCGTGCAGCTTGGGGTCGAACTCCTCGAGCTCACGATTGACCCGGTGGTGCCAGACCACCGCGTAGAGGCCGAGGCTCAGAACCGCAAGAAGCGGCACCAGCGGCGCCGGCCGAGACCGTCCCACCGGCCCGAACGTGGGCTGCGACCGTGGCGCGGGCGCGGCCAGCTCGGTGGAGGTTGGAAAAGGCAGCTCGGCCTGGTGCCGGTCGGCCGGGGGGGGCGCGGCCGGCTCCGGGCGGCCGGGGGCATCACGGAAGGACCAGACGGGGTAGTCGCCGCCGGCCTTGGGAATGGTGGTCCCTCGAGGGGTGAAGGGAGAGGCCGTGGTCTCTGAGAACCGGGTCTCGTCGCCTCGCCCGCCGGATACGGCGCCCACCAGAGCGGGTGCCGGCTGGTCCTCACCGAGGCGTGCCACCGGGGCATCGGCGCGGCCGATCACATCGACGGCGGAGGGCTCGATGTCGGTGTGCCCGGTGAGCTCCTCGCCATCCGCGACGCGCTGGGGGGTCGCCTCGGGCGGGATGGTTGTATCGGTGGTGGGCGCGGCCGCCTGGTCCTCGGTCGGTTGGAGGTCTGGCCTTGCTGGAACGTGTGCTGTGTTGTCGGCCATGATGGTGTCGTCCCCTCTGAAAGTGGTGATGGCTCCGGGTACTGGATTCGAACCAGTGACCTTGCGGTTAACAGCCGCCTGCTCTACCGCTGAGCTAACCCGGAATAACGTGGGGTATTTTCGAGTGGGATCGATCGTCAGCTACGCCCGCAGTATACGGAGCGGACGTTCGAGCGAACCGCGACCTGACCTATTCGAGGAACTCGCGGAGCTTCTGGCTGCGCGAGGGATGGCGCAGCTTGCGCAGGGCCTTGGCCTCGATCTGGCGGATGCGCTCCCTGGTGACGCCGAAGCGCTTGCCCACCTCTTCGAGAGTGCGCTGGTGACCGTCGGTCAATCCAAATCGCAGCTGCAGAACCCGGCGCTCACGGGGGGTGAGCGTGTCGAGGATGCCCTCCATCTCGCTGTGCAGGATCGCCGTCGACGCCGCGTCCGGTGGGGTCTCCGCGTCCTTGTCCTCGACGAAATCGCCGAGGTGCGCGTCCTCCTCATCGCCGACCGGTGTCTCCAGCGACACGGGATCCCGCGAGATCTTGCGGATCTCGCGGACGCGCTCGGGATCGAGGCCCAGCTCCTCGGCGATCTCGTCGTCGGTGGGATCCCGGCCCAGCTCCTGGAGGAGGCGGCGCGATACCCGGATCAGCTTGTTGATGGCCTCGACCATGTGGACAGGAACGCGGATGGTGCGCCCCTGGTCGGCGATGGCGCGCGTGATCGCCTGCCGGATCCACCAGGTCGCGTAGGTGGAGAACTTGAAACCGCGGTGATAGTCGAACTTCTCAACGGCGCGGATGAGCCCGAGGTTGCCCTCCTGGATGAGGTCGAGAAAGGACATGCCGCGGCCGATGTACTTCTTGGCGATGGACACCACCAGGCGCAGGTTGGCCTCGGTGAGCGCGTCTTTGGCGGCGAGGTCGCCCTGCTCGATGAGCTTGGCGTAGTGCACCTCCTGCTCGGCTTTGAGGAGCTCGACGCGGCCGATCTCGCGGAGGTACATGCGCACCGGGTCGTCGAAGGACACCGAATCGGCCGCCTCAGCCTTGGCGATGGTGTCGTCGTCGATCTCTTCGACGGTGTCGAAATCACGATCACCGTCGCTGACCGCGATTCCCACGTCAGTGAACGCGCCGAAGATCCGCTCCAGGTGATCCGGTTCAGCCTCGATCTCCGGAAAGGAGGCGAGGATGTCGTCAGGGGTGAGAAAGCCCTGCTCCTTGCCGCGCACGATCAGCGATTCAGCCACGGAGATGAGCTGGTCGGGGGCCGCAGCAATCGTCACGTCCCCTCCTCCGGTCCCAACAGTTCATCCACAGCTAGCTCAGGGTTCCTCACCTTCATTCAACGCAAACATCGGTGGATCCGCTACGACCCGGCGGTCAGAGCCGTTCCGCTCAGCCGGTCCCCGCACTGCGGCGCAGTCGCGGAGAGGCGGTGGCGAGCTGGCGCAACCGCGCAGCCAGAACACCCACCTCGGTGTCGTCGCCGCGCTCTTTGGCGGCGGCCATGCGCCGGACCACCTCGGAGATCTCGGTGACCCGCTGCGCCTCGGCGACCAGCCGGACACAGTCCGCGAGGGCGGTGTCGAGGTCGCCGACGCGGCTCTCGCTGAGCAGCTCCGGCACCGTCCGCACCAGCAGGCCGGCGGCGAAGTCGCGCTCGTGGGGAGCCAGTGCGGTGAGTGGGAACGATTCTCCGGCGGGGGTCTCCAGGGCGATCTGGACCATCCGCCGCGCCAGGGGGTGCTGGATGGCGGCGATGTCGAGCTCGAACTCTCCGGTGATCCGCCTGGCGATCTCGGGACGGTGCACGCAGAGAGTGGCCAGATAGCCATCCCACGCGGCCGCCGGTGGCAGCGGCGGCCCGGGCACCGCGGCCGGTGAGGCGCTCACCGGCGGCGCCGTGGTCACGCGCAGGGGCCGCCCCGTGGCCGGGCGGCCCCTGCGCGTGACCACGTCCGAGGCGAGTGTCGCCGCGGTGAGGTTGAGGCGGCGCGCCGCCTGCTGCACGTAGAGCTCGCGGGCCGTGGCCTCCGGGATGCGCGTCAGCAGCGCGACGGCGCGCTCCGCGGCCGCTCGCCGGGCGTCGATGCTGCCGCCCTCGTCGCCGCCCAGAGCGCGGTCGAGCAGCACCTGCCATTCGGGCGGCGCCCCCTCCACCACCGCCGCGAACGCGCCGGGGTCGGCGCGGACCAGCTCGTCGGGGTCCTTGCATCCCTCCGGCAGAAGGCAGATGCGGGCCGGCAGACCCTCGCCGGCGACCACGTCCACGGCCCGCGAGGTGGCTGCTCGCCCCGCCTCGTCGGCGTCGAAGCAGAGCACCACGCTGTCGGCGTGGCGCGAGATCACCTTGGCCTGTTCGCGGGTCAGTGCCGTACCGCTGCTGGCCACCGTGTTGGCAACCCCTGCGAGGTGCGCGGCCATGACGTCGAAGTACCCCTCGACGATCACAGCGATCCTCCGGTCGTGCATGGCGACGCGCGCGAGATCGAGGCCGAAGAGCGCGCTCCCCTTGTGATAGACCGAGGTCTCGGGGGAGTTGAGGTACTTGGGGACGTCGTCACCCAGCGCCCGCGCCCCGAAGGCGATGACCTCGCCGCGCTCATCGCGGATGGGGAAGACGAGGCGATGGCGGAAGCGATCGCGGAGCCGGCCGCCGCGGGCGTGATGGGCCAGCCCGGCGTCGACGATCTCGTCCGCGGTCGCCGTGGCGCGGTCGGTGAGATAGCGCGAGAGTGCATCCTCCCCACCGCCCCCGGCCGGCGCGAAGCCCACGCCGAAGGTCCGGGCTCGCGTCTCCGTGACCGCTCGCGCCTCCAGGAGCCCGCGCCCGTCGCCCCCGGCCGGGCTCGACCAGAGGACGTGCTCGAAGAAAGCGGCCGCCCGGGCGTTGAGCTCGAGGATGCGCTTGCGCCGCCGCGAGGCCCCCCGCCGCTCCCCGCTCTGTGCCGCGGCCTCGAGCTCGACGCCGGCCTTCTCGGCGAGGAGCTCGAGGGCGGCACGGAAGTCGGTGTGCTCGACCTTCTCGACGAAGGTGAACATGTCGCCGCCCTCCTGGCACCCGAAGCAGTACCAGGCCTGACGATCCTGGCTGACGTTGAAGGAGGGGGTCTTCTCGGAGTGGAAGGGGCAGAGGGCGCGATGGCCCCGTCCCGCGCGCTGGAGGGTGACGTAGCCGCCCACCACGTCGACGATGTCGAGGCGAGCCTTGATCTCGGCGACCGCGTCACGTGCCATGACGGGATGGTAGGCCGCCTCTCGCACGGGCCGGCCGGGGCGCCCCCCGCCGTTATGCCGTGGCGGCCGTCGCCGGTGTGACGGGAGCGATGCGCCGGATGGAGATCGCCGCGATCAGCCCGCCGGCAACGAGCATCGCCGCGCTGATACGCATGGAGGCTGTGAAACCGTTGGTCAGCGACACGCCGGCCAGGTGCGTTGACGCTCCGGTCAGTCCGGCCAGCGCGGGCACCACGGCCACGGCGAGCATCCCGCCGATGCGGGCGGTGGCATTGTTGATCGCCGACCCCACCCCGAGGTGGTGCGGTTCCACCGCCGCCATCACGGCTGCGGTGAGGGGGGCGACGATCACGGTCAGACCGGCGCCGAACACCAGCACGCCCGGGAGCACCGCCGCCAGGTAGCTGTCCCCAGGCTGGATGCCGGACAGCATGATCAGACCCACGGCGGCCAGCAGCGGACCGACCGTCATCGGCACCCGCGGACCGATGCGCTGGGCCAACGCCCCGGCCCGGGAGGAGAAGAGGATGAGCAGGACGCTGGCGGGCAGGAACGCCGTGCCCGCACCCAGCGCGGAGTAGTGGAGGTCCTGCTGGAGGTGGAGGATCAGCAGGAAAGCGGTCACCGACAGAGCCGCGTACACCGCGAACGTGGTCAGGTTGGCGCCGCTGAACTGCCGGGAGGCAAAGATCCTCAGCGGCACCATGGGGGAGCGCACCCGCAGCTCGGTGAAGGGAAAGGCCAGCAGCAGCAAGGCACCGACGATGCCGGCTGAGAGCGCGGCCGCAGACCACCCGTTGCTCGGTCCCTCGATGAGCGCGTAGACGACGCCGGCAAGTCCCAGCGAGATGACGGCGGCGCCGACAAAGTCGGGGCGGCCCGTGGCGGTGTCGTCGCGGGTCTCGGGGACATGCCGCACGGCGATGGCCACCGCGGCCGCCGACAGCGGAACATTGATGAAGAAGATGGCCCGCCACGACACCGAGTCGACCAGCCATCCGCCGAAGAAAGGACCGACGGCGACGCTCACCCCGCTCAATCCGGACCAGAGCCCGACGGCGCGGGCGCGGTCCTGAGCGGCGAAGCTGGCCGAGATGATGGCCAGGCTGCCGGGGACGAGGAGCGCTCCGCCAATACCCTGAAGGGCGCGAGCCACGATCAACACCAGGGTGTTGGGCGCGAGCCCGCAGATCACCGAGGCCGCTGTGAAAGCAGTCAGTCCGAGCACGAAGATCCAGCGCCGTCCGAAGCGGTCGCCGAGCGAGCCGCCCAGGATGATCAGCGCGCCCAGGGTGAGCAGATAGGCATCCGAGATCCACTGCAGGTCGGTGAGACCGGTGTGGAGGTCGCGCGCGATGGTGGGCAGGGCGACGTTGACGACCGTCGAGTCCAGGAAGGCCACACCGGACCCGAGCACCGTGGCCGCGATGATCCAGCGGCCGGCCGGGCTCGAGTAGCGCGCGCCCGCAGGAGGCGCGGCTGCGGCCACGGATCCACTCGGCGAGCTGTCAGTCGTCGCGATTCCAGAAC
The DNA here is from genome assembly GCA_035552595.1 of Candidatus Dormiibacterota bacterium. Classification (GTDB taxonomy): domain Bacteria; phylum Chloroflexota; class Dormibacteria; order Aeolococcales; family Aeolococcaceae; genus Aeolococcus. The sequence goes on along the minus strand of DASZKZ010000035.1, from coordinate 35,839 downwards.
CAGCGGCGACGGTGGGACGCGGCGGGGACGGCCACCCGCTCCGCCTCCTGGGCGAGCCTGCGGCTCTCGGCGAGGTCACGCTCCCGGTCGGCGAGCTCGCGCTCCTTCTCGGCCAGGACGCGGTCCTTCTCCGCCTGCGCCGCGGCGTGCTCGGCACGCGCCGAGTGCAGCTCCATCTGCAGCTGCTTGACCATGTTCTGCCTGGCGACCAGCTCGGTTTGAAAGCGCTGCCGCTGCTCGGTGTAGATGCGCTGCTCGAGCGTGCGCTCCCACCGGTCGAGGAGGCCCGCGACCAGCTCGCGTGCGTCCAGGGACATCGACGCCAGATCGCCGTGAGGACCCGGCGACGCGGCGCCCAGGATGCCCACCTGCGCGGACGGCGAGGGCGGCGGGGGCATCGCCAGCTGGGCGACCGTGCCCTCCTCGTCGAGGTGGACCCCGTCTCTCTCAGCGTGCAGGCTGGGGTGAGCCGGCGGCGGGACGGGGTCGTCGTCGATCGAGCTCACGCCAGCTGTCTCGGCCACGTCCAGGGCGCCGGCGTCTGCGACCTCCGCAGCGCCCTGCGACCCATCGATGGGGTCATCGACGGGGTCATTCGCAACCACCTCGGCCGCGGCTGAGCGCGGGGTCAGCCAGCTGGGTGCCTCCTGCGGCTCCCGCGGTCGCCCCGACCACGCCGGCCGTGGCAGCTCGGTCTCGCGGACGGGTTCGAGGGCGTCGGGATCTGACCACTGGCGGTCAGAGGCCGCTTCGACGCCGACGGCCACGTCCTCATCGTCGACGCGCCGGCCCGTGACGTTGAGGCTGCCAAGCCGCTGGCGCGGCAGCGGCTCCGGCCCGCTGTTGAAGGCGGACACGATGGCGTGGGCGACGCTGGGGGTGGTGTCGTCCCGGGAGAAGACGGAGGAGAGGGTGCTCTCCTCGTCCAGGGCCTCCTCGCCCGTGCTCCCCTCGAAGCTGTCCCCGCCGTCGTCGCCGATGGCCGACGAGCGGAGGCCCTGGTCGTCCAGCTCGATGCCGAGATCGCCGAGCCGCAGCGCATAGTGGACCCCCTCCTCGCTCTCGATGCGCTGGGCGGGGATGTCGCCAGCCTCGACCCGGTGCAGGAGGACCGAGAGAGGAAGGCCGAGGCGTTCAGCCACCTCCTCCACGAGGAGGTAGGGTTCGTCGTCTCTGACGTGTTCGCTCAATGGGACGGCACCACGTGGCGATTCGGCGGCAAGCTCCAAGGGTAGGTGATCCCGGCCGCCGGAGTCGGGGTCATCAGCGGCCGATCACCTCGACGGCGTAGCGCGAGTTGTCGGTCAGCAGCGTGATGGTGCCCGCGTTGTCGGTGATCACCGCCCGGATGGGAGAGGTCATGAAGACGTCGGGGGCGTCCTCGTGCTCGACCACGCTGCGCCGCACGCTGTAGGGCATTCCAGGGGTCGGCGACTGCAGTTCGTCGCCTTCCACGACGTGACCGTCGTCGAGCATCTCGGGCCTGCCCTCCCGGGTAGAGACCTTGCGAACGCGGACGTGCTCTGCCACGTCAGGGAGGATAGCTGTCTTCGTCAGCGGCCCTTCCGCCGGGGAGTGGTCCCCGACCGCCGTGGCCGGCTCTTGGGCTTGGCCCACCCCGGGCCACGCTTGGCGCCGGGGGATCGCTTGGGCCCTCCCGTACCGCGGCCGGCAGCCGTCCTCCCCGCCGCGCCTCCGCCCTTGGGGCCGGCCCGACCGGCACCGGCAGGCGCGCTTCCACCCGCCGGACGCGACGCCCGGGTCCCGGTACGGACGGGCTTGCCGGCGATGCTGCGTGCGGTACGTCCTGGCGTGGCGGCGCGACCGCGCTCGCGCGCCCAGAGCTTGTCGATCTCGGCTGCCAGGCGGTGGACCTCGGCGCGGAGGTCGATGAGCTCCCTGCGCAACCCCGCCGTGGACTCGGGGCGGTATTCGGCCGGCACCCGGAATGCACGAGGCGACTCCAGGGTGAAGTCGGCGTCGGTCACCGCGGGGAAGCCATGTGCGGCGGCACGAACCGGGCGGCCGGGTCCCTTCTTGGCCACCCGCGCCGGCTTGTGCTCGCCGGATCGCTTCCGGTCGCGTGGTGCAGGCATGCCTCTAACTCCCCTGATTGCTGAGGTTGCATGGTATCCGATGGCGGGCACACCACTCGGCGGCCAGGCTCGATCGTTATTGCCACAGTTGTCGTGAAGTTGAACCCCGGCCCCGCCTGATAGATGCTGTTGGAGAGGTCAGCCGGGTCTCGGATAGGTGTACACGTCGGTCACGCCACCGAGGAAATCGATCGTCTCCTCGAGCACGCCACCGAGCTTTCGCGCCACCGCCGCCGAGGGTCCGTTCCCCGGCTTGACCAGGGAGATCAGCCGGTCGGGACGGAGGCATTCCCAGGCGATGCGCTGCGCCGCACGACCCGCTTCGGTCGCGTAGCCACGCCCTTGGTGGCCGGGTGCGATCGCCCAGCCGATCTCCAGCGCCGGCCAGCCATCGGGGCGCCAGGGTCCCGCGCGGCCGATGAACTCTCCCGTGGCGCGCAGTTCGATGGCCCAGTGGCTGAACCCGCGCAGCGTCCAGTGACCGATGTACGTCGCCAGATGCCGCCAGGCGCCGAGCCGGTCCACGGGCGCCCCTTCGGCGAGGAACCGCATCACCTCGGGGTCGGCGACCATGGCCGCGTAGGCGTCGAGGTCGGACTCACGCCAGGGTCGAAGCAGAAGGCGCTCCGTCTCGACCTCCGCGGGGATGAGCAGGCCAGGTCCCCCGAGGTCGCTCAGCGGTCGCGCTCCACCGTCGCGAGGCGGGCATGGGCTGCGGCCAAACGCGCCACGGGCACCCGGTACGGAGAGCAGGACACGTAGTCCAAGCCCAGCTCCTCGCAGAGGGCGATCGACTCCGGGTCGCCCCCATGCTCACCGCAGATGCCGATGACCATGCCCGGTCGCGTGGCGCGTCCCTCCCGGACTGCGATGTCCATCAAGCGCCCCACCCCGTTGCGATCGATGGTCTCGAAGGGGTTGGCGGGAAGAATCTTCTCCTCCACGTATTTGAGGAGGAACTTGCCCTCCGCGTCGTCTCGCGAGTACCCGAACGTGGTCTGTGTCAGGTCGTTGGTGCCGAAAGAGAAGAATTCGGCGTCCTCGGCGATCTCACCGGCGGTGAGGGCCGCGCGAGGCAGCTCGATCATGGTGCCGAACTTGTAATCGACCTTGGCCTTGGAGGTGCGCAACACCGTGCGCACGGTGTCCTCCAGGTACCCGCGGGTGCGGCGCAGCTCCTCGAGAGTTCCCACCAACGGGATCATGATCTCGGGGTGGACGTCGACGCGCTCGCGGCGCAGCTTCACCGCCGCCTCCATGATGGCGCGCACCTGCATCTCGATGATCTCCGGGAAGAGCAGGCCGAGCCGGCACCCGCGCAATCCCAGCATGGGGTTCTGCTCATGAAGACGGCGTACGGCGTCGAGCAGCCTGGCGCTGTGGGCCCACTTCTTCTCCGGCTCACCCTTGGCCTGAGCCGTGGTCACCTCGACCAGGAGGTCCTCGAGCGAGGGCAGGAACTCATGCAGCGGCGGGTCGATGAGCCGGATCACAACCGGCAATCCCCTCATGGCCTTGAGGATCCCGTAGAAGTCGTCGCGCTGGAAGGGAAGCAGCCTGGCGAGCTCAGCACGGCGCTCCTTCTCGGTCTCGGCCAGGATCATCTTCTGGACGATGGGGAGGCGCGACTGCTCCATGAACATGTGCTCTGTCCGGCACAGCCCGATGCCCTGCGCGCCGAACTCGCGGGCGAGAACGGCGTCATGGGGGTAGTCGCCGTTGGCCCACACCTCCATGCGCCGAAAGCTGTCCGCCCAGAGCAGCAGCTGCTTCAACTGACCCGAGATCTCCGGGTCGATGGTGGCCACCTGTCCAGCGATCACCCGCCCGGTGCTGCCGTCGATGGTGAAATAGTCCCCCTCCCTGACGGTGGTGCCGCCGGCCGTGAACTGCCTCTTGGTGAGATCGACCCGCACCGACTCGGCGCCGGCCACGCACGGCTTGCCCATCCCCCGCGCCACCACCGCGGCATGGGAGGTGCGACCCCCGCGAGCGGTCAGCACGCCCTGGGCGGCGATCATCCCGTGCACGTCGTCAGGGTTGGTCTCGATGCGCACCAGGATCACCTTCTCGCCCTTGGCGGCAAGCGCCTCAGCGCGGTCGGCATCGAACACCGCCTTGCCGTACGCCGCTCCCGGCGACGCGGCCAGTCCGGTGGCCAGAACCTCCACATCAGCCTTGGGATCGAGGCGGGTATGGAGAAGCTGGTCGACCTGGGTCGGCTCGACGCGCAGGACCGCCTCCTTCCTGCTGATCAGGCGCTCCGACACCATGGCGACAGCGATGTTCACCGCAGCTTCCGCGGTGCGCTTGGCGTTGCGCGTCTGCAGCATGTAGAGCTGGCCGCGCTCGATCGTGAACTCCATGTCCTGGACGTCGCGGTAATGCTTCTCGAGCCGCTTGGCAATGCGAACGAACTGCGCGTATGCCTTGGGCAGATCCCTGGCCATGGCGGTGATCGGTTGGGGGGTTCGCGTGCCCGCCACCACATCCTCACCCTGCGCGTTGGTCAGGTACTCGCCGTAGAGGACGCGCTCGCCGGTGGACGGGTCGCGGGTGAAGGCCACGCCGGTCCCGGAATCGTCGCCCATGTTGCCGAACACCATCGACTGCACATTGACGGCGGTCCCCAGGGAATGAGGGATCCTGTTGAAGTTGCGATAGTCGGTGGCGCGCTTGTTGTTCCACGAAGAGAACACCGCTCCGATGGCGGCGCGCAGCTGATCCATGGGTGCTTCGGGAAACTCCGTGCCGGCTTGCTTGCGTATCAGGACGCGGTAGCGTTCGATGACCTCATCGAGAGCCTTCGGCTTGAGGTCGGCGTCGCTGCGCGCCCTGGTTTTGGTCTTGACAGCTTGGAGCTCATGCTCGAAGAGGTCGCCGTCGATGCCCAGCACGATCTTGCCGAACAGCTGCATGAACCGGCGGTAGGCGTCCTTGGCGAAGCGCTCGTCATCGGTGAGCCGGGCCAGGCCCTGCAGGGTCTCCGCGTTGAGCCCCAGGTTGAGCACGGTATCCATCATCCCCGGCATGGAGAACTTGGCCCCGCTGCGGACGCTGACGAGGAGGGGATTGCGCGCGTCGCCGAACCTCTTCCCCGTCTTTCGCTCTGTTTCCTTGAGTGCGCGCAGCACCTGGTCCCACATGCCCTCGGGAAACTTCCGCCCGTTGTCGTAGAAGGCGTTGCACGCCTCGGTGGTGATGGTGAACCCCGGTGGCACGGGCAGACCGGCGCGCGTCATCTCAGCAACACCGGCTCCCTTGCCGCCGAGCAGATCACGCATGGTGGCGTCGCCGTCCTCGAAGACATACACCCACTTGGGAGCGCGGCGCCGGGGCGACGTACCGTTGGACGAGCCGCGGCGGGGTGCGATCGCGCGCGAGCTGGCCGGGGATGTGGCGGAGCGCTTGGCGGAGGTCGCGCCGGTGTGGGTGGCGTGGCCCGTGCGGGTGCCCTTGGGCATGGAGGACCTCATGACTACCTGGAATAGGTGCGGGTGTCCGCGAGAGTAGCACCTGGGCGCGCGCCCCAAGACGGCGGCTGACGGTGCAGAATCCCAGCTCGTGAGGATTGCCCGTTTTGGCTGGATCCGCGACCTTCCCGACCACCGCGACCGCTACTGGCAGGCTCCGGCGCTGGCCTCCGCGCAGCTGCCCACCTCCGTCGACCTCCGTCCACAGTGCCCGCCGGTGTACGACCAGGGCGAGCTCGGCTCCTGCACCGCCAATGCCATCGCCGGGGCTGTGCAGTTCGATGAGATCCGCTCCGGGATCGCACCCACCTGGACGCCGTCGCGACTGTTCATCTACTACAACGAGCGCGCCCTCGAGGGCACCGTCGACAGCGACAGCGGTGCGCAGATTCGCGACGGCATCAAGGTCATCGCGGCGCAAGGCGTCTGCCCCGAGAGTGACTGGCCGTACGACATCAGCAAGTTCACCGACAAACCGCCGGCGCGGGCGTACCAGGATGCTGTTCGCGACCGGGTGGGCGCGTACCAGCGGCTCAACCAATCGCTGGTGCCGTTGAAGACGTGCATCGCATCGGGTTTCACCTTTGTGTTCGGCTTCACCGTTTTCAGCTCGTTTGAAGGTGCGGGCGTCGCAACCACCGGCGACATCCCCATGCCCCAGCCTTCGGAGACCCCCATCGGCGGCCACGCCGTGGTGGGCGTCGGCTACGACGACGGCCGCGGGGTGTTCATCATCCGCAACTCCTGGGGCGCGGGCTGGGGGTCGGCGGGGTATGGCTTCATGCCGTACGCGTACATGCTTGACGCCGGCCTCGCCGCCGACTTCTGGACGATCCAGGCTGCCCCGGGAGGGCCACCGCTGCGCCTGCGGCACAGCGGGTCGGCGAGCCAGCGCGCGGAGGACGACTGACCGTCGCGACGGCCTGGGCGCCCGGACACTTCGCTTATTGTGACAGCATGACTATCACCTTTGAGCTCTGGCAGCCGCGTGATCAACCGCGCTGTTGAGGGCGTGGCGCGCTGGGGGAAGGCCGCCTGGCGCGCGTCACAGCGACACGGCACCGTGGCCCCCGTGGCCCGGACTCTGCGCCACCACGCGCTGGAGGTCGTGGCCGTTCTGTGCCTGATCGGGCTGGTGGTCGCGGTCGATCCGGCGACGCTCGCCGGCGTCTTTGGCAGGACAGATCTCGGTCTCCTGCTTCTCATGCTCCCAGTGACCATCGGCACCTATCTGGCGCGCTCGCTGGGCTGGTGGGTGACCCTGCGCGCCGTCGGCGTCGATGTGAACATCCGTCAGTCGATCGCGGTGGAGTTCGCTGGGCAGACCATGGTCTTCATGCCCACCGGCGATCTCGCCCGCATCGCACTGATCAAAGAGGTGACCCGGACGCGGCGCAGCGGCGGCGAGCTGACCGCCACCATCGCGTTTGGAGAGCTGCTCTTCATGACCCTGATGGGACTCGGGGTCCTGCCTAGGGTCGCATCCCACCCGGACATCGCGCTGCTGGTCATCGTCATGGTGCTGGTGCACCTGCTGGTCCTGAGCGTGCTCATCTGGGAACGGGCCTACAAGCGGGCGATCCGGCTGGTGGAGAAGATCAGATTGCTGCGCCGCTTCGATTCCCAGATGCGGGCCATCCGTCCCGCATTCATCGAGCTCCTGCACCCGCACGTGGTCATCCCGGTGCTCGTCTTCAACGCCATCGCCGTGTTCCTCTCGTACCTTCTGTTCTACCTCTCCCTGCATGCGGTCGGGCAGAATCAGGTGGGCTTCATCGCCGCGACCTTCGTGCTGGCACTGAGCTTCGTGATCTCCGGCATCAGCCTCATCCCCGGCGGAGTGGGGCCGTTCGAGGGCCTCCTCACCGTCCTCATGATCACCAACGGCGTTCCGGTTGCCGCGGGTGCCGCAGCCGGTCTTCTGTTCCGAGGGTTCAACGACATCCTCATGGCCGGAGTCGGCGCCGCGGTGCTGACCCTGATCCGCCGCGGGGAGCTGCTCGAGAGGCCCCGCGCCAGGCGGCGGAGGCGCCGCAGGGCCGCGACAGGGCCCCAGTAGCGCTCAGCCTTTGCCGTCCGGTGTGCGCTCCGAGGCATCCCCCTGGGCGCGACGCAGCGCTGCCGCCCGGCACGCCGCGAGCTGTTCCTCGCACGCCGACTCGAGGTCGTCCATCGGGACTCGGACCTGGGTCATGCTGTCGCGCTCGCGGATGGTCACGGCGTTGTCGTCGAGCGACTGGAAGTCCACGGTGATCGCCAACGGTGTGCCGATCTCATCCTGGCGCCGGTAGCGCCTCCCGATGGACTGCGTCTCGTCGTATTCGGTGCGGAAGCGGGCGCGAAGCCGTTTGGCGAGCACGCGGGCGGGCTCGGTGAGCAGTGGCTTCTTGCTCAGCGGCAGCACCGCCAGCTGCCACGGCGCCACGTCGGGGTGGAGGCGGAGCACCACACGCGTCTCGCCGCGGACCTCCTCCTCGTCCCAGGCGTCGAGGAGCATCGTCAGGCAGGCGCGGTCCAGCCCAGCGGCGGGCTCGATCACGTACGGGAGGTAGCGTTCATTGGTCTCAGCGTCGAAGTAGCTGAGGTCCTTGCCGCTGTGCTCGCTGTGGCGGCGCAGGTCGAAGTCCGTCCGATCGGCCACGCCCTCGAGCTCGCCCCAGCCCCACGGGAAAAGGTATTCGATGTCACTGGTGGCAGTGCTGTAATGCGACAGCTCGTCGTGGCCATGCGCGCGGAGCCGCAACCTCGAGGTGCGAACACCGCAGTCCTCAACCCACCAGCGCATCCGCTCCTCACACCAGTACGTGTACCAGTCGAGGTCGGTACCCGGCTTGCAGAAGAACTCCATCTCCATCTGTTCGAACTCGCGGGTCCGAAAGATCGAGTTGCTCGGCGAGATCTCGTTCCGAAAGGACTTGCCCTGCTGGGCAATACCGAACGGGAGACGGCGTCGCATCGCCTGGACCACGGTTGTGAAATCGACGAACATGCCCTGGGCCGTCTCGGGACGCAGGTACACCTGCGCGGCGTCATCAGCCACCGGACCGAGATGGGTGCGAAACATGAGATTGAACTGTCGGGCCGGGGTCAGGGCACCACCGCATTCTGGACAGCCGGGCGCGTCGTCCGCCTTGCCGCGAGCACGTCGCTCGTCGGCGAGATGATCCTCGCGCCACCGCTTGCGACAGGGGCCGGTGCAGTCGACGAGCGGGTCGGTGAAGGTGGCGACGTGGCCGCTGGCCACCCAGACCTGTGGGTTCATGATGATCGAGGTCTCGATGGGTTCGATGTCGTCGCGGGACTCGATCATCGCGGCCCACCAGAGATTGCGGACGTTGCGTCGCAGCCTGGCACCCAGTGGACCGTAGTCGTAAAGGGCGTTGATGCCGCCGTAGATCTCGCTCGAGCCGAAGAAGAATCCGCGCTGCTTGCCCAGGGACACGAGCCTGTCGAGGATGTTGGGTGAGACGGGGTCAGGTTGCGACATCGGCCGCGAGTGTACCGGGACGCGCCTGATCAGGCGGGTTGGCGCCTCTCGATGGCGCGAAGGACAGCCAGCGAGCGCAATTGGCGGTCGAGGTGCTGCGCCAGCTCGCGTTCGGCGACGGCCTCCAGGGTTGCCAGCGTCGGCTCATCGAGCCGCAGGCGCCGATAGAGATCCGCGTCTCCGGCGGCGGCGACGCGCAAGACCTTGATCACCCGCACCGAGCATTCCGCTGCGCCGGGGTCGGTCGGGGCGCATCGGTCGCAGAGCAGCCCGCCGGCAATCGCGCTGAACCGTGCCCCGCTCTCGGGTAGCTGGGTGGCGCACGCCGCGCAGTCGCGGAGCCGGGGTGCGTACCCAAGCCGGTCGATCATTCGGCGCGTGAGCCACACCAGCGCCGCGCGCGGATCGCGCGTGATGTCGGTGCAGTCGCGGAGAGCGTTCACGACGAGCTCAAAGGTCTCGGCGTCGGGGTGACTGCTCTCGAGGACGCGGTCGGCCAGCTCGGCGCAGACCGACGCACAGGCGGCACGACGCGCGTCGGCCAGGGGAACCACCGAGCCCATGGTCTCCGCCTGGGTGAGCACGTCGAGGTCGCCGCGGCCGTGGGCGAGCTGCATGCGGCTCCGAGCAAAGAGGTCGGTCTGCGCCGCCAGCCGGCTGCCCGGCTTGCGGACGCCGCGCGCGATGACACCGATCTTGCCACGCTCGCGCGTGAGGACGGTGAGGATGCGATCAGCCTCCCCGTAGTCGATGCGCCGGAGGATCACTCCTTCGGTCAGGTACGTGGGCATGACTCAGTGAGGTCGGACGGCGCGCCGTCAGCCGGCGTCAGCGTCGTCCTCGTCGGATGACCTGCCATCGCGGTCGCGGATAAACGGCTCAGGCGAGCAGATGCGGACCAGCTGAATGCTCTGGCGACGGACTTGTTCCACGATCAGCGTGGCGGCACCGAGCTGCAGGGTCGCACCCACGGCGGGAATCTCGCCGAGCCGTTCGTACACCAGGCCGCCAACCGAATCGCTCTCCGTCTCGCCGACATCGAGGTGGAGAAGATCCTTGATGTCGTCCACGGGGAAACGAGCGTTGAGAAGGACCTCATTGTCGTTCAGGAACTGAACCTCCTCCTGCTCACCGACGTCGTACTCGTCGCGGATCGGCCCGACGATCTCCTCGATCAGGTCCTCGAACGTGACGATGCCGCCGGTGCCCCCGTGCTCCTCGACCACCACAGCCATGTGGACCTTTCGCTCCTGCATCTCGTGAAGCAGCTCGCCGACGTGCTTCACCTCCGGCGTGAAATACGGCTCACGCATGAGCGTCCGAATCGCGCGCCTGTCGCCGTTGCGGACGCTCTCGCGGAGCAAGTCCTTGGCATAGACCACGCCGATGATGTTGTCTATGTTCTCCTCATACACGGGGATGCGTGAATGACCATGCTGGACGACGAGGTCGATCAGCTCGGCGATGCTGCCCCGGGCCTCCATGGCGATGACGTCGATGCGCGGGACCATGACCTCACGCACCGTCTTGTCGGTCATCTCCAGAATCCCGTGGATCATCTCCTGTTCGCCGTATTCAACAACGCCTTGCTGCTGGCCGAGCTGCACCATGTACTTGAGCTCCTCCTCGGTGACGAACGGGCCAACCACGGACCGGCCCCGAGTGGCAATGCTGAGAAGCGAGTTGCTGATCAGCGTCAGTCCGCCCACCAGAGGCCGCAGAACAGTGGTGAGCATGGACACCGGGCGCGCCAAGCTGAGGGCCAGGCGCTCGTTGAAGCGCAGGGCCAGCGATTTGGGGGCGATCTCGCAGAAGATGAGAACAACAGCTGAGAGAAGGGCTGTTCCAGCCGCCTCAGGAAACGAGCGATAGGTCTGCGCGATCAGCAGGGTCGCCGCGGTGGAGGCGACGATCACCGCCACCGTGTTGATGCTCAGGATCGTCGACAGATAGGCATTGGGTTGGTTGTGGAGCTTGACGACAAGCTCTGCGCGGCTATTGCCCTCCTCGGCGAGGGACCGCATACGCAGACGGCTCACCGATGTCAGGGCTGTTTCCGACGCCGCCGCGAAGGCGGCCAGAACCAGAGAGGCGATCAGGAGAACGATCAGGATGCTCACCGCAATCTGTTGCCCATGCCCTCAGCGCGACTCTGATGGTGCGGTCACCGGAACAGCTCGCTGACGCTACGGCCTTCGTGGACGCGGACAATCGCCTCCGCGATCAGGGGTGCAACGCTGAGCACACGCAGCCTGGGATGATCATCGAAGCTACGCGCGCCACCCGGTAGCGGGATCGTGTCGGTGATGCAGATCTCGTCGATGGGCGCCTCGTGGAGGAGTGTGAGAGCACCATCGGTGAGCACACCATGGGTGGCCACCACGTCGACACCAGTTGCACCTTTGGCCCGAAGCGCAATGGCGGCGTTGGCCAGCGTCGAGCCGGTGCTGATCAGGTCGTCGACGATGATGCAGTGCAGACCGTCGACATCACCGATGACATTGATGACCTCGACGGTATCGTCTCGCGGCCGGCGCTTGTCCACGATCGCGATCGGAGCGTCCAGGATGCGTCCTAAACGCCGCGCCCGGAGCGCGCCGCCGGTGTCGGGCGAAACCACCACGACGTTGTGGCCGTGACGCTCCCGAACTCGCCGCGCGAGTATCTTGGTGGCGGTCAGAGCGTCGACAGGAATATCGAAGAACCCCTGGATCGCCTCGGCGTGGAGATCCACGGCGATCACCCTGTTGGCGCCGGCGAGCTCGATGATGTTGGCCATGAGCTTGGCGCTGATGGGGTCGCGAGGCTGCGTCTTCTTCTCTTTGCGCTGGTAGCCGTAGTACGGGATGACGGCGGTGATCCTCGACGCCGACGCTCGGCGGAGCGCGTCGAGGATGACAAAGAGTTGGATGAGGTTGTCGCTGACGGGTGCGCACGTCGGCTGGATGAGGAAGAGATCGCGACCACGAACGGATTCCGCGATCTTGACGTCGAATTCGCCATCCGCGAAGCGTGTGATCTCCATGCTGGCGAGAGGTAGATCGATCTCGCGAGCGATCTTCTCGCTCAACTCCGGGTTACCGGTACCGCTGAGCAGCATGAGGTCGCCGAATTGATACGGCTCGGTCACTCCGGCAACCCCTCCTGGCGGCGGCGGCGCGCCGCCCAGCCCGGAATGTTGCGTTGCCGGGCCCGCCCCACCGCCAGAGCGTCCTCGGGGACGTCCTCGTTGACCAAGGAACCTGCAGCGATGTAGGCACCCCGGCGGATGACCAGGGGCGCCACCAGCGTGCTGTTCGTGCCCACGAAGACATCATCCTCGATGACGGTGCGCTGCTTGGTCTCGCCGTCGAAGTTGCAGGTCACCGTACCGGCTCCCACATTGACTCTGGCGCCCACGTCGCTGTCGAGCACGCACGAGAAGTGGTTGACGCGGCTGCCGGCGCCCAGACGGCTGTTTTTGATCTCGGCGTGAGTGCCCAACGATACGCCGGCAGCCAGGACGCTGCCCGGTCGCACCCGGTTGAAGGAACCGATCGCCACCCCGTCTCCGAGCTCGCACGCCTCCAGATGGGATGCGCCGACAGTCACTCGGTCACCGGCCACAACGTCGCGAAGGTGCGCGAGCGGTCCGATCTCGCAACCGTCTCCCAGGATCGTCTCGCCGCGCAGCAAGGACATGGGACGGATCACCGAGTCGCGTCCTACCCGAACAGTCGCATCGATGTACGTGGTCGAGGGATCCTCGATGGTCACCCCGGCGTCCATGAGGAGCTCGAGCACGCGGAGGCGGAGGACCGATTCGGCGGCTGCCAGCTGCGATCGGTCATTGATCCCAAGCGCCTCGTCCGGATCGTCAAGAAGCATGGCTTCGACGTGGCCGCTGAGCAGCGGAAGGACGTCGGGTAGGTAGTACTCGCCCTGAGCGTTGTCATTCCTTATGCGCGCCAGCGCTGGCCACAGCTGAGCTCCATCGAACACATAGACCCCAGCACCGACTTCCGGGGGTGCATGGACGCCGGACGGGAGGTCGCGCTCTTCGATGGTTCGCACCACCCGCCCCGTCTCGGGATCACGGTAGACCCGACCGAGGCCGCGGGGATTGGCGGGCATCGCGGTCAGGAGGGTGGCGGCTGCTCGGCAGCCCCGGTGGTGGTCGATCAGGCGCCCCAGGGTCTGGGCACGCACCAGGGGCACGTCACCGGAGAGGACGAGCACCTCCCCACCCTCACGGAGGCGCTCGGGCACGGACCTGAGGGCGTCTCCCGTGCCGCGGGGTTCAGCCTGCTCGACGCACTCGGCCCGATCTCCGATAGCTTCAACCACGTCGGCACGACCCGGCCCCACCACCACAACGGGAGGCCGTCCCGTGACCGCGACCGCGGCATCGATGACGTGATCGATGAGGGCGCGGCCTGCCAGCGGGTGGAGCACCTTGGGGGTGGCGCTGCGCATCCTCGTGCCCGCTCCGGCGGCGAGGATCACTGCCCGCGGACCGTCGGCCATGTGGGCCGAGTATACGGGCCACCCGCCAAGCCAGCGCCCACCCCTGCCCGACCGGCTGCCGGACCGGCGCCCTCACCAACCTATGGAGGCGCCGCCACGAGCTCCCCATCGTCGTCGCGACGCAGCGTCCACCCTTGCTCGTGGACGAGGCGGTGGTGGGGACGACAGAGAAGCACCAGATTCTCCAGCGCGGTCTCGCCCCCGTCAGCCCAATGCACGAGGTGGTGCCCGTCGGTCCAGGCGGGCGGCCGATCGCAGCCAGGGAAGCGGCAGCCGCGGTCCCGCACCACCAGGGCCCGCCGGATGCTGGGGGGCACCGTTCGCGTCGCTCTCCCCACGGTCATGGGCATGCCCTCTTCGTCGACCTCCACCGTCGAGCACACCGCATCACACCCCAAACGCCGCGCCGTGTCGTCGGCGATCGGGCCGGCCCACTCGAGCTCGGCAGGTGAGGCCCCCACCTCATGACGCAGCGCCGCCGCCGGCACCACGACGCTGAGATGAGGACGCTGACCACCCGACGCTTGGAGGGCGCCGCCATCCAGTTGCCGCCGGGCCAGCTCCACCAGGGCGTCGGCGCGTCTCTGCGGGGCGATCCGCTCGTCGCCGGGTAGCGGGCGAGTGAGAGCGTCGATCGCGGTGCGCAGAATTGCTCCGGCCTCGGGGTCGACGAGCCCGTCGATGGTGAGCGCGCCGTCCAGCCCCCTGGTGAGATGCAGGCGGCGGCGGGCGTACATGGCGTTGGTATCGGCAAGAGCGCGCTCGCGGTCCAAGGAGTGCCTCAATCGCTGGCCGAGCAGCCACACGTGGCCGGGATTCATCTGGTCTGCGGCCTCGAGCAAGGTTGGCTCCGCGACGCGCGCGCCGTCGTCCCCCATCTCATCCACCGTCCGACCAATGACCGCCGCATGGCCGGTGCTGATGGCGCCGCTACGCCAGGCGGCCTCCGTCTCGGGCAGCTCGGTGAGCTGGCGCGCCAGGTGCAGCCGACGGGCGGCGGCGCTGGTGCCCATGCGGCAGGCCCGTCGCAACCAGGAGATCAGGTCGGCCGCTCCCGAGGTCTCGTACCCTCGCACCAGATCGAACCGCACCAGCCGGCGGCTGAACTGCGCCTCGAGCCGATCGATGCCCTGCCGCATCGCGATCAGCTCCTCGGAGAGGACGTCTCCGTCGACTGCTCCGAGGTCGGCGGCGTCGAACGCCTCAACCGCCAGAGCCAGCAGCCGCGGCCCCCGCCCGCCGCCATCAGCGCCGCGGCCGTCCATGGCCACCGCGGAGGTCGCCGGCATCACCGCCGCTGCTGAAGTTGCCACCACAGGATTGTATAACCACACAAACCAGTGGCACAACCCCTCGCAACGACCGTCGTTACCGCTGCCTTCCCCGCGCCTCGCGGGCCAGATCAGTGAGCCGCCAGAGGAGCGAGTCCGCCTCCAACTCGTCGCGACAGATCGCCTCAGCCTGCCATCCCCGACCGGCAGTGTCGATATGCACGGTGGCCAGGCGCAACCACCGCTGCAGGGGGCCCTGGCGCAGCCGGACACTCTGGACCTTCTCCATCGGCACCACAACCACCTGCGGGCGGACGCGACCGGTGCGCGCCAGTGCATGGCGGCCGCGATCGTCCCAGAAGGCGAGGAGGTGATACGAGAGCGGCGTACGCACCGCGGCGCGCAATGGTGGTCTCGAGCCCGGCGGCGGGATGGGCACAGCGCCGGGAAGCACCCGCTGGAGCAGCCAGGCGGCGTGGTCGCGCTCTCCCACAGGCAGAAGGGTGCGGGAGAGCTGCGAGCTCCCCTCTTCGCGCTGCTGGCTGCCCCGCTGCCGGGCCACGTCGACCTCGAGCCGGACCCAGCCGAACTGACGCCACAGCAGCGGTTCCACCCATCGCACCGCCTGGATCCGCCCGAACGGGATGGTCTCGGTCCGGGTCTGGAGCAGGCCGCGGCTCAGCCTCAGGCCATCGGCGGCTTCAGACAACTCGAAGTCGTACACGGCGTTGAACCGGCGAAAAACCTCCGGCACCACGCCCACCAGCGCCGGCACGGCGATCGTCGCCGTGGCGGCACCGTGAGGTACCAGAAGGCTGGTGATGCCGGCGAGGACAGCGATGGCGATGAGCAGGTTGACCGGCGCGGTGAGAAGGGTGGCGAAGATCACGCGCCCGTTGTCGATGCGCAGGAGTGACTGCGCGGGCGGCTCGGGTGTCTCTGAGGCCAGGCCATGCGCTAGCGCCAGGAGCATGGCGCGCACACGCTGCACCTCGCCTGATCCCAGGTAGGCCAGGCGTGTGCGTCCAGTCCCGCGCCCGGCCACAACCACGCGAACCTCGGCCAGTCCCAGGACGCGCGCGACCACCGGTGCGATCACGTCGATCGCCTGGATGCGCGAGAGGGGCACGCGGATCGACTGCCGCCGGATCAGGCCCGTGGTGATCTGCAGGTCGCCGTCATGAACCCGCCAGCGCGTCACCAGCCAGGAGACGATCCCGGCGACCACGCCCAGGACGAGGAGCACCACACTCTCCCATGGAAAGCCTCGGCGTCTCCCGGTGTCGAACTGAGTGCTGAACAGGACAAGCACTGCCACGGCGCTCCCGACGCGCACCACCGGGGAGAGCGGGTGCAGCCTGGTCCAGTCGGTCTCACCCCGCGCTGGCGGAGGTGCGGCCGGCAGCGACTCCATCACAGGCCGGTGGCCTGGGCCTCGCCAAGGGACGCCAGACGGTCGCGCAGGCGGTCCGCCTCGGCTTGCTCGAGACCGGGGATGCGTGCGTCGCTCGCCGCCGCGGCGGTGTGCAGCTGCACGGTGGCCAGGCCGAACAGGCGGTCGATCGGACCGGCGCTGACATCGATGAACTGCATGCGCCCGTACGGAACCACTGTCACCTGCCGGAAGATCAGGCCGCGCCGCACCACCAGGTCGTCGGCGCGCTCCAGGTAGCCCCAGGAGCGAAAGCGACCGCGCAACACCAGCCAGGCGACCGACACGATGACGGCCACGCCGACGATCGCGGGCACGCCGGCGGCAGCCGAACCGAACACCCAGGCGGGGACGAGCGCGGCCAGGCTGAGCGGCACGGCGACCAGCCCGAGCGATACCTGCCGCGCCATCCACAAGCGCGGGGACGGCCGGCGGTAGCCGGCCAGCTCAGGACCCGTCGACAGCGCCTGCGTCACGGTGGAAGTCTCGCATCACCGGCTCGACATGCCCCGTTTCTGCCCCGGGTTACCATCGGTGCGCGCGCTGGGGAGTCGCCAAGTGGTAAGGCACCGGACTTTGGATCCGGCATTCGAAGGTTCGAATCCTTCCTCCCCAGCCTGTTCGTTTACCGGGTCCGCAGCAGCCTCTCAAACGAGAATGCGCTCAGGTCGACGAGCGGACGCTCGCCGACAAGCTCCGCCGCGACCGCCTCGCCGATGGCGGCGGAATGCTTGAATCCGTGGCCGGAGCAGGCGGAACAGATGATCACCGAACCATGCCCCGGATGGCGGTCGACCACGAAGTCCCCGTCGGGCGTGGTGGTGTACACGCAGGTCACCACCTTGACGCAGTCACGGGCCAACCCGGGCAGGCGATCCTTGATGACGCTGTCGTAGAGATGGAAGCGTTCGGCGGCGCTCACATCTCGGCGCACGTCGGCAACTGTCGCACACCGGATGTCGGCCTCGGCCGCCACCTTGACACCACCGGCGCCTCCGTCGACCGCCGGGAAACCATAGAAGCCACCGGCGGGGTCATCCCAGATGAATGCCGGAAATCGCTCCGGCAGGTACTCGCCCACCGCCCCGGCCACCGCGTACCAGTGCATGAGCTGCCTGGTGACCGCGAACTGGGCGGCGTAGGCCTCGCCGAGGATCTCGCCCACCCAGGCGCCCGCCGCCAAGACCAGGGTACCGGCTGAATACGCGCCTCCGGAGGTGGTGACGCTGACGCCGTCGCCGTCATCAGCAAAGTCCACGAGCGTCTCGCCCGAGTGGATCGCGGCGCCATGCCGCTTGGCCAGCTCCAGCTGCGCAGCGACCGCGCGCTCGGGGCGCACGAACCCTCCGCCGGGCTCGAAGTATCCCGTCTCACCTCCGCGCAGCCCGAACTGGGGGAATCGCCTGCTGATCTCCGCGGCGTTCAGCACCTCGTGATCGATCGAGAACGCCTCGGCCGCCTCGATGGTTGTCTCAAGAAAGTGCGTCTTCCCATGGTGATGCGCGTGCAGTCCCGGCGAGGCCATGATCAGGACGCCGTTGGTGGTCAGCAGCTCTGCGCCGGTCTCCTGTTCGACCTCCCGCCACAGTTGGTGGGAGCGCATGGCCAGCGGCACGTACTCCAGTCCCTCTCCGATGGCCAGCCGTGTGATGCGCGTGTCCCCATGCGTCGATCCCAGAGCGTGCGGGGGCGCGAACCGGTCGATGCCGAGCACGCGCGTTCCACGCTTGGCCAGCTGGTATGCCGTCGCGCTGCCCATCGCTCCGAGTCCGCATACGACGACGTCGTACCGCTCCACCGTCCAATCTTATGAGGGGGCGCCGCCGGAACCTCCGTCTCGGCCGTCCGCGCACAGTGGACAGTGCCCGGCGGGCGAGTCCACAATGCGCCCCGGCGGCAGCTTCCGCTGGATTCTGGGGCGCCACGCCGGCCCTGAAATCCCCATCGGCCGCCATTCCCAATCACGCATCGACGTAGGGGGTCCTGACATGCGCCAGACCATCACCCGTTCTCGCCGGCTCACCGCGGCGGGCTTGGCGGTGATCGCCACGCTGATCGTGGCCGCCTGCGGGTCCTCCGGGACGCCAGGCTCCTCCTCGAGCTCGGCGGGCGGCTCGTCGGGCATCTCCGTCCAGCCCAACATCGCCAGCGAGGTCCCCTCGGCGATCAAGTCGAAGGGAGCCATCCAGGTGGCCACTGACGCCACCTACGCCCCCAATGAGTTCATCGATCCAGCCTCGGGGCAGATCAAAGGATGGGACATCGACTTCGCCAAGGCGCTCAGCACGGTTCTCGGCATTCCCTTCGTCATTAGCAACGCCGATTTCGCCACCATCATCCCCGACCTCGGCACCAGGTATGACCTCGGCGTCTCCAGCTTCAGCCCCACGGCTGAAAGGGAGAAGACAGTCGACTTCGTCACCTACTACCAGGCTGGAGAGGCGTGGTTGATCAAGACGGGCGGCACCAGCGTCACCCAGGCATCCGATCTGTGTGGCAAGACCGTCGCGGTCGAGACCGGCACCACCGAGGAGAGCGACGCGTGGGGCTTCATGGGCAAGAAGCCGGATGGCACCGCGATCGCAGGCGACCCGGACAACTGCGCCAAGGCGGGTAAGTCGGACATCACCGTGGCCAGCTTCGGCAAGCAGACCGATGCCAATTCGGCGCTCACCGGAGGCCGCGCCCAGGTCGGTTGGCTCGACCAGCCGGTGGCCCAGTATCAGACCAAGGTGCTCCAGGGGCAGCTTCAGCTCACCGGCCAGCCGTGCAGCGTGGCGCCCTACGGAATCGCCATCGCCAAGGGCAGCGGCATGATCAAGCCACTGACCGATGCCATCAAGTACCTCATCGACAAGGGGTACTACGCGCAGGTCCTCAAGAACTGGAACGTGGCCAGCGGCGCCATCACCAGCAGCGCTGTCGCCCTGAACAACAACAGCTCCGTCGGTCCCACGTGCGTGCCGTCGTACTGACGCGGGTGGCCACGAGCATCCGCACCAGCTGACACCACCAACGTGGACCCGCCGGGGGAGCTCACTCCGGGCCTGACGCCCTCCGGGCCCGCGAACCTGGCTGTTCGTCCCGAGGCGATCAAGGCCATCGGCGTGCGTCATCCCTGGCGGTGGGTGACTGCCGTCATCCTGCTGGCCCTGGTAGCGGGATTCATCAATCAGCTGGCTGCCGCTCCCGCCCTGCACTGGGATGTCGTCGTCTACTGGCTGACGCAACCGAGCATCCTGAGCGGTCTCGTCGTCACCCTCGAGCTGACCGCCATCGCCATGGCCGTCGGGGTGGCGCTGGGCGCTCTGCTCGCGGTGATGCGGCTCTCGGCCAATCCGGTGGTGTCGACCGTCAGCTGGTTCTACATCTGGTTCTTCCGCGGGACGCCGGTGCTGGTGCAGCTGGTCTTCTGGTATCACCTCCAGCTCATCCTCCCGACCCTGTCGTTCGGAATCCCCTTCACACCTCTGATCTGGCACGGGGACACGCTCACCATCATCAGTCCGTTCCTGGCAGCCATCCTCGGCCTCGGGCTCAACGAGGCCGCATACATGGCTGAGATCGTTCGTGCAGGCATCATCTCGGTCGAGCACGGTCAGACCGAGGCGGCCCAGGCATTGGGCATGCGCCGGCTCCTGGTGATGCGCCGGGTCATCCTCCCCCAAGCCATGCGCGTGATCATCCCGCCCACCGGCAACGAGACAATCTCCATGCTGAAGACCTCGTCGCTCGCCTCCATTACCACCGTGCAGGAGCTCTTCGAGAAGCAGACCTTGATTGCCGCGTACAACTTCCGCATCATCGAGCTGCTCATCGTGGCCAGCGTCTGGTACATCGTTTGCACGTCAGTGCTGACGTTCGGCCAGTACTACCTCGAGCGTTACTTCGCGCGGGGCTCGTCGAGACAGCTGCCGCTCACCCCTCTGCAGCGTTTTCGGCGGATGCTCTTCCAGTTCCACGCGCCACCACCGGAGCCGCTACCGGAAGCGTCCACGGACACGACTCGTATCAACCGGCCGCACGGCTAGGGGTCGGCGTCATGGCAACTCCGATGGTCCGGGCCGAGGCGGTGCACAAGAGCTTCGGCCGCCTCGAGGTGTTGCGCGGCATCACCGTCGATGTTGCGCCGCGAGAGGTGATGTGCCTGATCGGACCATCAGGTTCCGGCAAGAGCACCTTCCTGCGCTGCATCAACCACCTGGAGAAGATCGATGCGGGGCGGCTCTATGTCGACGGCGAGCTGGTGGGCTACCAGCAGCGCGGTGACAAGCTCTATGAGCTCCACGATCGGGAGGTGTGCCGCAAGAGAAGTGAGATCGGCATGGTCTTCCAGCGCTTCAACCTCTTCCCGCACATGACCGCCCTGGCCAACGTCATCGAGGCGCCGCTGCGCGTCAAGGGCGAGAGCGCGGCTGTGGCCATGGAGCGAGGTCGCAAGCTGCTCGACCGGGTGGGGTTGGCGGACAAGCTGGACGTCTATCCCAACCAGCTCTCAGGCGGGCAACAGCAGCGCGTCGCCATCGCCCGTGCCCTGGCGATGCAGCCCAAGCTGATGCTCTTCGACGAGCCCACGTCGGCGTTGGACCCCGAGCTGGTCGGCGAAGTCCTCGATGTCATGCGTGGCCTCGCCGAGGAGGGTATGACCATGGTCGTGGTCACCCACGAGATGTCCTTTGCGCGCGAGGCGGGCGACACGCTGCTCTTCATGGACGCCGGGGTCATTGTCGAAGCCGGAACTCCTCGCGACCTTCTTGCCAACCCCCAGCACGAGCGCACCAAGTCCTTCTTGGCGCACGTGCTCTGATCCGCTCGATCAGCGCACCGCCGGGACGGCGCCCATGCGGCCGGCGCGGAAATCCTCGAAGGCCTGACGCAGCTCGTCCTGGGTGTTCATCACGAACGGCCCGTACCAGGCGACCTCTTCGCGGATGGGGCGGCCGCCGAGCACGAGCACGTCGAGCGCCGGGGTGCGACTCTCCTGGCCGGTGGCGGCGGTGATGGTGAGCGCGTCCCCCTCGCCGAAGGTGGCCAGCTGGCCGCTGCCGATGGGCCGGGAGTCGGACCCCACCGTGCCCTGGCCCGAGAGTACGTAGACCAGCGCGTTGTGGTCGCGCGCCCACGGCAGCACCAGGCGCGCGCCAGGGCTGATGGTCACGTGGGCCATGGCCATGGGCGTGTGGGTCACACCCGGTCCGCACCCACCGCCGACCTGGCCGGCGATGACGCGGATGAGCGCGCCGCCATCCGGAGATGCGAGCAGGCTGACCTGACCGGCGCGAATGTCCTGGTAGCGCGGATCCGTCCACTTCTGAGCCGCCGGAAGGTTGACCCAGAGCTGGATGCCGTGGAAGAGACCGCCCGATGCGACCAGCTCAGAGGGTGGGGTCTCGATGTGGAGGATGCCCGCCCCCGCGGTCATCCACTGGGTGTCGCCGTTGGTGATCAGCCCGCCGCCGCCGTTCGAATCCTGGTGCGCGAAGGTCCCGTCCATCATGTAGGTGACGGTTTCGAAGCCCCGGTGCGGGTGCCACGGGGTTCCCTTGGGCTCCCCCGGGGCGTATTCCACCGCGCCCATCTGGTCCATGTGTACGAAGGGATCGAGAAGGCTCTGATCGACGCCGGCGAAGGCACGATGGACGGGGAAACCCTCGCCCTCCAGGCCCTGAGGCGCCGTGGTGATCGAGACCACCGGGCGTTGCACGGCGTCCGGGGCGGGTGTGGCAACGCGAGGCAGAGAGGTGATGTCGTCGACGGTGACCGCGGGCATGGCGGGATCCTCAGTGACGCGGTGACCGCCGATGGGTGGGTCCCGCTGGCATCAGTGTGACTGAGCCGGTCGTGCACCAAACATCCCGCCCTTCCCGGATGCGGTCGGTCGCCGCCCCTCGTGGCCGGCTGTCAGTCGCGTCCCCCGCGCCGGCCCATGCCGACTGGAAGGCGGCGCGGCGGGGTACGCTCCTCGGATGCAGGTGAAGGAACTCGGCCATGCCGTCCTCTACGTCCACGACATCGAACGCTCGTCCGCGTTCTACCGCGACATCCTGGGTTGGACGCAGATATCGACGCCCGACCCGCGCTTCCCCGCAGCCGCGTTCTCGAGCGGCCGCACCCATCATGAGCTGCTCCTCATCGAGGTCGGACCGGAGGCGCAGGAGGTGCCCCAGGGCCGGCGCGTGGGGCTCTATCACCTCGGCATCAAGATCGGCGACACCGACGACCAGCTTCGCGAGGCGGTGGCCCGCTGCACCGAGGCCGGCGTCCGCATCATCGGCCTCAGCGATCACACCGTCAGCCACAGCCTCTACGTCCTCGACCCCGACGGCAACGAGCTCGAGCTCTACGTGGACGTTCCCGGCGTCGACTGGAAGAGCAACCCCGCTGCCGTGATGGCCCCGACCCGGCCGCTGGCCCTGTAGCTGTGGCGGGCGGGCGGGAGGACGAGTTCGACGTCA
The DNA here is from genome assembly GCA_035552595.1 of Candidatus Dormiibacterota bacterium. Lineage (GTDB taxonomy): Bacteria > Chloroflexota > Dormibacteria > Aeolococcales > Aeolococcaceae > Aeolococcus. Next base: position 13,119 of record DASZKZ010000035.1, on the reverse strand, counting down.
TCTGCATCGGAGCCGGCACCGTCTCCGAAGGGGTGGCGTCCGAGCTGAAGGACACCGGCATCAGCCTGGCCATCATCGAGCGCGAGCTGGTGGGCGGCGAGTGCCCGTACTGGGGATGCATCCCCAGCAAGACCCTGCTGCGCTCGGCCGAGGTGCTGACGGAGGCGGGCCGGGCCAGGAGTCTCGCCGCCTCGCGCGTGGAGTGGGACGTCGACTTCGACAAGATCTCCGAGCGCGCCAACTACATGGCGCGCTACCTCGACGACACCAAGGCCACCCAGGCGCTCCTCGACGAGGGCGCGGTGGTGATCCGAGGGGATGGCCGGCTCACCGGTCCGGCGACGGTGATGGTCGGCGACCGTCAGCTCACCGCCCGCCGGGGGATCGTCATCGGCACCGGGACATCGGCGGCCGTGCCCCGCATCGAGGGGCTCGATCGCGTCGCTTACTGGACCAACCGCGAGGCCACCCTCAGCCGCGAGCTGCCCCGTTCCATGGTGGTGCTCGGTAGCGGCCCCATCGGCGCCGAGCTGGCCCAGGCGTATGCGCGCTTCGGCACCGAGGTCCGGGTCGTCGAGGCGCTCGACAGGCTGCTGCCCGGAGAGGAGCCGGAGGCGGGAGCGGAGCTGGCCAAGGCCTTCGCGGAGGACGGCCTCGCCGTCAGCCTCTCGGCGCGGGCGGTCGCCGCCGACGATGCCGACGGAGGCATCAGCCTGCGTCTCGAGTCGGGGGAGACACACACGGCTGAACGCCTCTTGATCGCCGTCGGCCGCCGCCCCAAGGTCGCCGGGCTCGACCTGGCCGCGGTCGGGGTGAGCACCACCGACAAGGGATGGATCCAGGTGGACAATCGCACCCTGATGGCCGCGCCGGGGATCTGGGCGGGCGGCGACATCACCGGCATCGGCGCCTTCACCCACCTCTCCTGGTACCACGGCAAGATCATCGGCAGGCAGCTGAAGGGAGAGAGCGCTGTCGCCGACCACCGTGCCCTCCCGCGGGTGACCTTCACCGATCCAGAGATCGCCTCGGTGGGCCTCAGCGAGGCCAGCGCGCGCACGCAGGTGGGTGACGTCCGCGTGGTCAGCGCCGACTCCGGGAACGGCACGCGGGGCTTCATCAACGGCCCACCTGGAGGCGTCATCAAGCTGATCGCCGACATGCAGCGCAAGGTGCTCGTGGGTGCGCTGGTGGTCGGTCCTCGTGCCGGCGAGATGATCGCCGAGCTGACCCTGGCAATCAGAGCCGAGGTTTCCCTGGCCGTTCTGGAAGACACCCTCCACGCCTTCCCGACGTTCTCGCGCGACCTCGACGGTCTCTTTCCGCAGCTCGTCGACTGAGGGCGCCGCCGACCCTTGGACGCGACCACCGTCCTCCAGCTCGCGGACTGGCGTCGCCGGGTCAGTGAGCTCTACGCCGAGGTTCGGGGCCTGGGCGCAGGACCTCACGCCTGGGATGTCTGGCGGCAGGGCAAGCAGCACCTCTACAGCGAGCATCCGCAGTCGCCCGTGCCGCCCGACCGGCGTGGGGGATACGTCTTCGCCTGCTTCCGGTACGACGCCTCGGCCCGGGTGCATGCCGAGTTGACACCGACCGAGCCCCGGCACCTGGATGGTGACGGCGAGGTCCCGGGGATGACCCACATCGGCAGCCTGCGCTTCACCATGCACGGTGCCGCTCACCACCTCGGTGCGTTCTGGCTCGACGGCTACGCCGGCGGGCTGTTCGTGCCCTTCACCGACTCCACCTCCGGCGCGGAGACGTACGGCGGCGGCCGCTACGCGCTCGACACCGCCAAAGGGGCGGACCTGGGCGCTGTGCGGGAAGGGATCGTGCTCGATTTCAACTTCGCGTATGCCCCGTCCTGCGCGCACGATCCACGCTGGCTCTGTCCGCTCGCGCCTGCGGGCAACCGGCTGCGTCTTCCGGTCCGCGCTGGAGAGTCGGGACCGTAGGAGGTTGCGGCTACCGCTTGGACTCGGCTTCGGTGGGTCCGAAGCTTCTCACCACCCAGGCCACGGCACCGACCAGCCCGGCGTCCGTCCCCAGCTCGGCCTCGACGATGCGGCACTGTCCCGCCGGAACAGCGAAGGCGATCTCGCCCACCGCGGCACGGAGCGGCGCGAAGAGCAGCTCACCGGCGTTGATCAATCCCCCGCCGATGGCCACCGCTTCGGGCGAGAACAGGTTGATCAGCCCCCCGACGGCGCGACCCAGGTGACGCGCCGCGGCGGTGAAGATCCGCAGCGCCACCTCATCACCCGCCCTGGCAGCCGCAAGCACCGCTCTGCCGTCGATGGTCGCCGTCGCCAGCTCCGACAACGATGTCCTCTCGCCGGATCCGACGGCCCGGCGCGCGGCGTGTGCGATGGCGATGCCACTGGCCGTCCCCTCGAGGCAGCCCTGGTGACCCTGGGCGCAGGGCGGATACTCGGGGCCGAGCGGCAGGTGTCCGATCTCGCCCGCCGTGCCCGCCTTTCCCACAAAGAGCTCCCTCTCGAGGATGAGCGCTCCCCCGACGCCGGTGCTGGCGGTGATGAAGACGAAATCGTTGGTGTTCCGGCCCGCGCCGGCCACCCATTCCGCATAGCCGGCGAGGTCCGCGTCGTTGTGAATGGCGACCTCGCATTGAAGGCGCTCGCGCAGCGCGCCACGCGCGTCGAAGCCGGCCCAGCCCTCGAGCTGCGGGGCTGCGTAGACGATGCCTCGCCGGGGATCGAGTGGCCCCGGGATGCCGACGGCGACCGCATCGACGGCCTCGCCGCCCGCCGCCGCGTCGACACACCGAGCGATGGCCTCGACGACCGCCCCGGGACCATCCCTGCCAGGTGTCGCGGCCAGCGCCGGCACGGTGTGGGTATAGGCGCCGGTGGCCACGGCGGCGCGGATGTTGGTGCCGCCGAGATCGACGCCCACCAGCTTGGTCATACCGCATCGCCCGCGCCCGCGTTGTGCCAGTGCAGCGGCGCCGCCAGCGGGTCGGCCGCTCGGGGTCCCCACGACCCGGCGCGGTAGGTCACCAGCGGCGGCGGGGCGTCGAGCACGGGCTGCACAACCTCCCAGCCGCGCTCCACCTCGTCCTCGCGGATGAACAGGGTGTGATCGCCCTCGAGGGCGTCATGGAGCAGCCGCTCGTATGCCTCCGGGGGCGAGGTCTTGAACGAGGTCCCGTAGTTGAAGCTCATGTTGACCGGCTGGATGCGCACCTCGGGTCCGGGCACCTTGGCCACGAATGAGATCGCGATGCCCTCATTGGGCTGGATGTGCACGATCAGCCGGTTGCTGTCGACGGCGCCGACATCGGTGCCGGCGAAGAGGTGCAGCGGGACCTCGTGAAAGGTGATCACGATGTGCGTGTCGCGCCTGGCCATGCGCTTGCCGGTGCGCACCAGGAAGGGGACACCGGACCACCGCCAGCTGTCGATGCACAGGCGCATGGCGGCGAACGTCTCGGTGGTGGAATGGCGGTCGACGCCGGGCTCGCTGTGATAGCCGGGCACGCGCTCGCCATCGATGCTGCCCGCCCGATACTGGCCGCGCACCACCTCAGCCGGGTTGAGCGGTCGGAGGGCGCGCAGCACCTTGACCTTCTCGTTGCGGATGGAGTCGGCGTCGAAGGACACCGGCGGCTCCATGGCCGTGATCGCGAGCACCTGGAACAGATGGTTCTGCACGATGTCCCGGATGGCACCGGTCTGTTCGTAGAACGCGCCCCGCTTCTCGACCCCCAGTGACTCGGCGACCGTGATCTCGACACGCGCGACCGCGTCGCGATTCCAGATGCGCTCGAACACGGAGTTCCCGAAGCGGAACACCAGAAGGTTCTGGACCGTCTCCTTGCCGAGGTAGTGGTCGATGCGGAAGACGCGCTGCTCGGGGAGGACCGCGTGAATGGTCTCGTTGAGCTGGCGCGCGGAGTCGACGTCGTGCCCGAAGGGCTTCTCGATGATCAGCGAGGTGCCCTCGGCGAGCCCCGTCTCGCCGAGCTCGGTGATCAACGACCCGAACGCTGCGGGCGGCACCGCCAGGTAGACCAGCCGTCGCTCATGTCTCAGCGCCGCGCGCAGATCGCGCAGGCCGGCGTTGGGGTCGAGGCGAACGAAGCGCAGCCGTTTGAGGAAGGCGGCCAGGGCCCTGGGGGTGGGCTTGGTCCGCGAGAACTGGCCCACCGCGTCGCGCGCGAAGGCGACGAACCCCGCCTGGTCCATCTCCACCGGGGCTACCCCGACGATGTCGCCACGCCGGGGCAGCAGCCCCTCGCTGGCAAGGTTGAAGAGAGCGGGCAGCAGCTTCCGCGCGCTCAGATCGCCTGTCGCCCCGAAGACCACGACGTCCTGGTCGGGCGGAGGGGCCAGACCCACGGCGAGGTCAGCGGCCGCGCATGTGGCGTGTGATGGAGGCCGCCAGGCCGATGACCGCGGCGAGGATCGCGGAGATCGCCGTGATGATGACCACCGGCAGCTCTGCGGCACTCGTCGAATACGTGTAGACGGCCAGGAGGGCCGCGATGAACAGCCCCACCATGCTGAACGCCAGCAGGGTGACCACGGCCACGGTGGGTCCGTCCATCGTCGGCGCGCCGCGTTGGGTGTCGGCGATCGAGGGGCTGATCGGCGGAAAGGGGAACCAGTGGCGCTGCGCGGCGCCGGCCAGCTGCAGGAGCAGAACGGCAAGGAACGTGAACCCGGTCACGGCAGCCACGGGACCGACCGCGCCCGGCGTGGAGTAGGTGTACACCGCGAGGATGCCGGTGAGCAGGAGGCCGAGCATCACCACCCCCAGGCCGGCCACGGTCAGCCAGGTGAGCGCGCCCCACGCGGGAAGCTCGACTCGTTCCCAGAGCGGAGGGGCTGGGACGGGCCGGTACGGCGCCGTCAGCTCCAGATACATGGACGGCGGGACTGTGATGCCCGAGACCCGGGGCTGGAGGCCGAACGCCACCTGCTGCGGGTCGAATGGGGTCGCCTCGGCAAGGAGCCCGGGCTGGGGGCCGGGGAAGAGGCGACGCTCCTCCTTGCGCCCGTCGATGAACGCGAGCCGCAGCAGGCCACACGTCTGGCAGTGCCACGCTGCGATCGGCAGCCCTCCGACCACAGGTCCGTAATACGTCGAGGTCCGCCGCGTGCCCTCGGGGCCGACTGCGCCCTGGTACGTGGAGAACTCGTGTGCCATGACGCCAACGACCGGTGCGGGATGGGAGCATTCCTCGGGCGTCGGCGGCCGCGACACGGCAGCGGCGGCAGCAGCGGTCCCCGTCGTCGGCGTCTGCGCAGCCACGACGCCGGATTGTACGGCCGGCGGCGACAGCCGGGACCGCGAGGGCGGTCCGCCGTCTCTACCATGCGTTGTCGTGAGCTGGGCCACATACGGGACCTTCGTCCTCTTTGCAGCCCTGGTCGTGATCGCGCCCGGGCCCGATTTCGCGGTGGTCGTCAAGAATTCGCTGGCCCGGGGTCGCGGAGCGGGACTGGCCACCAGCCTCGGGGTCGCCACCAGCTGTCTTGTTCAGGGCACCCTCGCCGCCTTCGGTGTGGGGGTGATCATCGCCCGCTCGCAGGCGCTCTTCCTGGCGATCCGGTGGGCCGGCGTGGCCTACCTCTGCTACCTGGGCGTGCAGGCTCTGCTGGCGGCGCGACGAGCTGATCGATGGCCCGAGGCCCAGGAGCACGCCGCCGCGGCCCGGCCACAGCGGGGAGCGGCGTGGCGGCAGGGGTTTCTGTCCAACATCACCAACCCCAAGGTGCTCGCCTTCTACCTGTCCGTGCTCCCCCAGTTCCTGGGCCACGCCGGCACCCCGACGATCGACGCGCTGCTGCTCGCCTACACGCACGCGGTCCTGGGCGTGATCTGGCTGATGGCACTCGTGGCGGTGGTGCACCGCCTGCGGCGATGGATCCAGCGGGGCCGGGTGCGCCGCACCCTCGATGCCATCACCGGCACCGCGCTGATCGCCTTTGCGTCGCTGCTCGCCGTGGAGAGCCGCTGACGCGCCGGCGTCAGCCGCCGACGGTTCGACAGGCGCGAGCGGGAAGACCTGCTTCACGAGCAGCCACGGTCAGTGCCCCCGCACCATCCGCGCTGTCGGTGAGCGCGAACGCCGCGCCGCCACTGCCGGTGAGGTGCCACCGCCCCTCGGGGGCTGCCGCGCGCAACGCCATCAGCCTGGCGCCGAGGGCCGGGTTGGCGCGAGAGGCGGCCGCCTCCAGCCCACTGCCCAGGTGATCATCTGCCGGCCTCTCCCCCGCCTCGAGGGCAGCCGCCACCGCGTCGATGCGCGTGGCGTCCTCGAAGTCGAGGCCGTCCACCGCCGCGTACGTGGCCGCGGTGCTGCTGGCCGCCACCACAGCCACCGCCAGGTGGAGCGACGGTGCGCTCAGGGCGGTCAGCACCTCACCGCGAGCGCGCATGCGCTGTGGACCTCCGGCGACCAGCATGGGGATGTCCGACCCGAGTGCGGCGGCCAGGTCGAGCAGGGCGGGGAGATCGAGCGTCCCGGTCCTGCCCGGCCCGAGGGCTCCGGCGCCGATCAGAGCGGCGCACCCGCGCAGCACCCCGGCGGCATCCGCGGAACCGCCGCCCAGGCCTGCCTCGCTGGGGACGCGCTTCTCGAGCCAGAGATCGGCAGCCAGAGGACCGGCGACGGCCGCGACCGCGCGCGCGGCGCGGGCCATCAGGTTGTCGTCGCCGCGCGGGGTGGAGCCGTCGCCTCCGCTCACCCGCAGCCGGACGGCGGTGGTGGCGGCCGCATCCAGCCTGATGCCGACCAGGTCGTGCCAGTCGATGAGCACGGCCACAGAGTCGATGTCATGGAAGCCGTCGTGGCGGCGGCCACGCACCGCCAGGCAGAGGTTGACCTTGGCGTGAGCGGGAATGAGAAGCATTGGGTGGCTGATATACTCCGCGGGCTGCGCCGGCCGTCCTGCGCACGGCACTCGCCGGTGCCACTCCATCTCATCCGACAGGAAGACACGTGGCCAACTCCCGCTCCGCCCGCAAGCGTATCCGTGCCAATGAGCGCAAACACATCCGGAATCGCGGAGTGCGCTCGTCGGTACGCACCTACGTGGGCAAGGCGCGCCAGTCGCTGCTCGGCCTCGAGCCCGGCGATACGGTCGATGTCGAGGCCCAGCTCAAGGCCGCGGTGCGGGCTCTGGATCGGGCCGGCGAGAAGGGCATCCTCCACCGCAACAATGTCAACCGCCGCAAGTCGCGTCTCACCGCCATGGCCTCTCGGCTGATCAGGGCCGCCTCAGAAGGAGGCGAGCACGCCACCGAGCTGCGCGCGGCTGCCGCCGGAGGCGCCAAGGGCCGCGGCCGCGCGGCGTCGGCGGCCAGGAAGCCGGCGGTCAAGGCTCCGGCCAAGGCCGCGGCGAAGCCCGCGCCTCGAGCCTCGGCTCCCAAAGCCGGCGCCTCCGCCAAGCCGTCAGCCGGCGCCACTGCTGCGAAGGCGAAGAGCTAAAGCTTCGTCAGGCGATCCGGTTCGGACGGCGGCGCCCGGTCAGCGACTGCGCCGCCGCCAGTCCCCAGTGCTGCAGCGCTGCCGCGTCATCGACGTCGCCGGCCTTGAGCCCGGCGTCGATGCGCTGAAGCTGGCCCATCCAGGTCATCGCCAGGGTGGCCGGGATCGCCTGCGCGGTGCGCAGGACTCGCTCGGCGCGCCATGGCGGGAGGCGCATCCCCGAGGCGATGGCGGCGGCCGCGCGCTGACCGCGAAGCAGAAGCGCGTGGGCCATGAGCAGGTCCCGGATCTGCCCGGCGAGGATGGAGAGCAGATGCTGGGTGGACCGGCCGTCGGCGATGAGATCGACGAGCAGAGCGGACCCTTTGGCGGGCTGGGGGCCGGCGAGGAGATCGAGAACCTTGTAGAGCTCGAGCTGCTCGGTCCCGGCGACGAGCTGCTCCAGGGCTTCGAGGGTGGGCTGCCCCCCATGCGCGGCGATCTTGTCCAGCTCGCCGCCGATGGCGGCGAGCTCGCCGCCGGTGCAGCGCACGAGCAGCTCGGCTCCGCCGTGAGGGAGCCGCAACCGGCGCGCGGTCAGCTCGGTGTCCAGCCACCGGCGGCGGTCGGCCGGCCGCAGCTTGTCGTGGTGCACCACCCTCCCGCCGCCGGCCAGGATCGCCGCCATCACAGGGTTGGCCGGCGCCACCGTGGCGCGGATGGCGAAGCAGACGTGCGTCGTCGGAGCGCGCATCCCCAGCGCGTGGATCAGCTCATCGACGCCGGTGCTACCGCGCCGCGCGCCGCCCAGCTGGGGCAGGTCGCGCACCAGCACGTGGCGCTCCGCGGCGAAGAGTGGCATGTCGACGAGGCTGGCGATGAGCGGCTCCAGCCGGGCGGGGGCGTCGATGACCTCCAGGTCCCCCGCCGCGATCGAGCTCCGCCACATGTTCACGGTGGCGTCGATGAGGTGTGGCTCCTCGCCGTGCACAAGGAGGAGGCCGGGGTCGTCTGCCATGCGGCCATTCTGTCAGGCGGCTGGGTTGGCAAAACCACCCGAGGCCATCGCGTCGTACTCGAGATCGCTGTCGCGGCCGGTCACGGCGACCTCCAGCCCGGTGCCGCCCAGCCCGGGAGGGGTGCGCTTGGCCGGGACCGCCAGCAGCGTGGGCCGCGCGGCGGAGAGGAGCGCCGCTGACGCCGCGGTGGTGGTGGGGCCGACAAGAAGGTCCGCGCGCAGCTGCCGGCTCTCCATTCCGGCGAGCTCGTCCTGCGCCGCCGCTGCCAGGTTGCCGGTGATCAGCGCCGTGGAGCGCCCATCGCTGACCTGGAGCACGCACGGCGCCGACGCCGCGGGGCCGGAGGGCAGGCACCGCGCCGTGACCCCGCCCAACCGCCACGGGGCCGTGCCCACCGCCATCACCCGTGTGCCGGTGCCCGCCATCGACGCCAGCGCGGCCTGCAGCGCGGGCGGTGCCGGCTGCGAGATCACCAGGCTGCCGACGTCGTAATGGCCGATGAGGCTGGGGAGGGCGGCCGCGCTGACCCGATCGGTCGCCGTCAGCACAACCGCGTCGAGGTGGCGGTCCAGCGGAGAGAGGACGCGGCCGAGAGCGCTCTGCAGCGCGGCACCATCGGATCCGCCGTCGACCAGGACCGTTCCCCCGCCCGGCGGCCGGATCAGCACGGCGACGCCGTTGCCCACGTCGAGCACGATGATCCGCAGTGGGCTGGCGGTGGCGGCGGCGGCGTAGGCCGACACCCCGCCGGCGGTCACGGCGGCGGCGGCCGCGAGAGCCAGCGCCCCAGCGCCAGGAGGCCGGCTGCGACCTCGCAGAGACCAGGCCAGCGCACCGGCGGCGATGGCGCTCACCTCGATCAGCGTCCATGTCGACGGCCACAGCTGCAGCTGGATGGCAGCGAAGGGCAGTGAGGCTGCCCCCTGGGCGATGGCCAGGACGACGCGGGTGGTGGCCGCTGCGATCTCGAGCGGCAGCCAGCCCACGGCCGGCAGGAGGGTGCTCGCCAGGGCGCCCGCTCCCCCGACCACGATCACAGGCGGCAGAAGGGGAAGCGCCAGCGCGTTGGCCAGCGGGCCCACCAGCGACAGGACGCCGAAGGTTCCCGCTGTGACCGGCGCCGTGGTGAGCTGCGCCGCCAGGGTCACCGCGAATGGTTCGACGAGCAGCCGTGGTCCGGGGATACGGGCGGCGATCGGGGAGGCGAGCAGCAGGATGCCGGCCGTGCCGAGGAAGGAGAGCTGGAACCCGACATCGGTGGCCACGGCGGGCTCGATCGTGAGCAGGAGTGCGGCGCAGAGGCCGAGCATCGCGAACGAATGGGGCCGCCGTCCGTCGCGCGTGAGCAGCAGACCGGACCCGACCATCAGGCTGCTTCGCAACGCCGCGGCACCGGCCCCGCTGAGGATGACGTACAACGCGATCACGCCCAGCGTTGCCAGGATGCGACGGCGGTGCGGCCAGCCCCGTGCGCGCGCCACGCCACTGACCAGCGCGGCCACCATGACCACCTTGAGTCCGCTGACCGCAACGATGTGAATCAGCCCGGCGTCCTGCAACGGCGTTCGAATCGCGGCGGTGAGGCGACCGTGGATGCCGAAGGCGATTCCAAGCAGGAGCGTGGCCTCGGGTTCGGGAAGCGCCCTCGTCACCGTTGTGGCCAGGATGTGCCGCAACTGGTCGGCGATCCGCGCCGGCGCCGGGCCGCCGCTGGCGATAGGTGTCACCTGGGCCGCGGACGCGATGGCTGTGACCCCGACGCGTTCGAGGGCCGCCGCCGACAGCGAGCCGGGCCGCTGTGGTGGGGCGCGCAAGCTGGTGGTCTGCGTATCGACGGTGTCGCCGGGCAGCACCACCACCGGCGTCCGGGGTTCAACCACCACCGCACCGCTCACGTTCCACGCGCCCGATGCCGTGGCCAGCTGATGCACGTCGACGACGATGGTGTCGTCTCGCCCGGGCACGCCGGCGTCGCCGACAGTGCCGCGCAGGACCACGGCTCCGGCCCCAAGGTGGCCGCTGACGCTGCCCGGACCGGTGTCCACCACCGCGGCGCTCACCCCGCGCCAGGTGCCGAGAAGACACCCGACGATGGCTGCGGTGGCGGTCAGAGCGCGACGGTCAGCGACAAACACGCAGATCGCCGCAGTGGTTCCGGATGCCACCAGCACGCCCACCCAGGGACGGTGCGGTGAGAGCGCGACGCACATCGCGTATGCCCCCGCGCAGAGCGCCACTCGCCAGGGCGCCGCCACGCTCACGGGGCGGTGGTGAGAAAGCTGAGGTGCTTGCCGATCATTGCGCCGGTGGCGGTATCAAGTCCGAGGGCCTGGCGCAGATCCGCGAGGCTCGCGAACGGCCCCCACTGCGTTCGCGTGGTGACGATCGCCTGAGCGAGATCAGGGGTGACCCCCGGGATGGTCTCCAGCTCGGCCACGCCGGCCGAGTTGGCGTCGATCTTGGAGGATGTCCTGGAGCCGCTTGCCTTGGCGAAGGGGACGGTGACCTGGTGGCCATCGTGCAGGAGGCCGGCCAGGTTGGGCAGCTTGCCGGGGTCGGCGCTGGGGAGGATGCCACCCGCGTCGGCGATGGCGTCGGCGATGCGCGCACCGACGGCCAGCTCGTACAGGCCGGGATGCGCAACCGCGCCGCTCACGAAGACGAGCAGCGTGGCGGCCGGCCCCGGCGCCGCCACCGCCGGTATGGCCGCGGCAACCGGCTGGTCGCTGCCGCGGGCTGTCATGGCCGCACCCACAGCGGTGGCCGCCGCGGCGATGGTGGTGACGGCGACCAGGGGTCGGTGACGGAGCGCGGTGCGGAGCGCCGGCATCCCACGCAGTGTCGAGCACGCGCGCGCCCACCGAGCGGACGGTACTCAGCAGACTCCGGGCGATAGCGTGTGCGTTGCCGGCAGAGCCCGCGCGACGGCGGATCCGGCATGGTAGGGGCTCATGGCCGTCACCGATGTCGAGCGCCTCGGGTCCGCCGCCGGATGGCGGCAGCGCACCGGGGAACGACCCGTGCTTCTGGCGGCGATCGGAGCGCTGTGCATCTCCTCATCCGGTGTCCTCGTGGAGCTGGCCGCCGCCGGCGCCGCCACCACGGCCCTCTTCCGCTGCGCCCTCGCACTCCCTTTCCTGGTCCCGCTGGCGCTTCGCGAGCAGCGACGGCTCGGCCGCCGTCCCCCGCGGGCGCGCCTGGCGGCCGCGGCGGCGGGCTTGTTCTTCGCCATCGACCTGGTGTTGTGGACCCACGCCATCAACGAGGTGGGGGCGGGGATCGCCACCGTGCTGGGCAACCTCCAGGTGGTGTTCGTGGCCGCTGCCGCCTGGATGTTCTTCGCGGAGCGGCCCACCCGCCGTTTCGCCCTGGCCCTTCCGGTCATCTTCGCCGGCGTGGTGCTGGTGTCGGGCCTGGCGGGGCGCCCCTCCTTCGGCGGGCATCCGGTGGAGGGCATCGTGTTCGGGGTTGGCACCTCGCTTGCCTACGCCGCCTTCCTGCTCATCCTCCGCGGTGCCACGAGCACGCCGCACGTCGCCGGCCCTCTGGTGGATGCGACGGCCAGCGCGGCGCTCTGGTCACTGGTTCTGGGGGGAATCTTCGGAACGCTCGCGCTGGCGCCCGGCTGGCGGTCGCTGGGCTGGCTGCTGGTGCTGGCGGTGACCAGCCAGACCGTGGGATGGCTGTTCATCACGTCGTCTCTGCCGCGCCTGCCGCGAGCCGTCTCGTCGTTGATGCTTCTCCTGCAGCCGGTGGCGGCGCTGGGGCTGGCGGCGCTGGTGCTCTCAGAGCGCCCGACGTTGGTGCAACTGCTGGGAGCCCTGCTCATCTGCGGCGGCGTGCTGGCCGTCGCGCGACGTCCCTCTGCGACCGAACCCGCGGGCTGACGCGGTGCGGTCCCGACCGCGCTGCTACCCGAGCCGGTAGCGGCGCTGGCCGTCCTCGCCCACACGAGTGGTCGCTCCCGCGCGTTCAGCCAGGAACCGAACCGCGCGCCCACCGACGGGGGCCCCGGCCGAGGTGATCTCTGTGGCGATCTCCGAGGCTGTCGCCTCGCCGAGCTTGACGAGCACAGCGCGAACCACGTCGCTGGTGACCTCGGCCGGGGTGGCACGTCCCTTGGGGGCGCGGCGGCGGCGGCGCCGGCCGGCGAGGGGCTTCGAGATCGACACGGGCCGGCCGCGCACGGCACGATGTCCGTCGGCGGCGTCGACTCCGGCGGAGTCGAGAAGGGCCACCGCGTCGCGGACCTCGCGGCGCAGCGACGCGTTGTCGGCGCGCAGCTTGGCAACCTCGTCGACGAGTGCCTCGATGCGCGTGACGAGCCGCTGGGCAGCACCGACCAGGGGCGACTGGCGTTCGGTCGCCGGGGTGGCACCGTCCACTTGCAACATCTCGATTCTTCCTCCACATCAGCGACAGCAGCCCGCTATGGGAGCCGGTCACAGGGCACTGAACTTATCCTCATTGTGCGCGTTGCAGGGGCGACTGGGCAAATTGACCACTTTGTCAACGTGCTCGTTCGCGGCTGTCACGGGTGGCGGCGCTGTCTCTGTCGGCGCTGAGCCCGCTGCTACCATCCTCTGCCGGGGCCATAGCTCAGTTGGGAGAGCACTTGCATGGCATGCAAGGGGTCGGGGGTTCGAGTCCCCCTGGCTCCAC